>JBHHWB010000013.1:0-53785 GCA_046756305.1 Gemmatimonadota bacterium | reverse complement strand
TCGCCGTCGGCGGCGCCCCCGTCCCCACCATGGTGCATCCCGTCACACCCAGCATTCCTGTGAGTGTCATGGCGAAGAGGCGCCCCCGGGGGCCGCCCCAGCCCATTCCCGGGCGCAATACCTGCCCCGACCTCCGGCACACCGGCCGGGCGGACCCCCGACCCGGTCTCACCGCCTCCAGGTCCACGGGCCCGCCCCTCATCCTTCCACCTCGGCATACACCATGGGAACGAAGGCGACCCGGTCCTTTTTCTTGAGACGCGCTAAGTGACCACTGGTAAATCGTTTATCTTCTGTCACCTCACGCAGCATCACAATTCCTGTAGGTGGTGGTGGGAGGGGCGCGTCTACCGCTTCCAGCTCCACCTCGAGAAGAAAGAGTCCCGTCAACAACCCCTCGAAGCGGTCCAGGACCCACGGTCCCAGGGGATAGCGTACCTTGCGGATCACCCTCTTTCCGGCAGCCTTCATAAGGGCTTCGGCCACGGCCGACGGGACGGTCGTCTCCACCTCCCTGCGTTTGATTCCCTTCCCGCTCTTGCACGTGAGGACGGCGCCGCGGGCCTCGCCCACCCGAATGCGCACCGACGGGTTCCGGTGGGCGATGTACCCCTGCATCAGGGGCACCCCGCCCTCCAGCGCCTCCAGACGCCCGGGGGGTACGCGCACGAGAAAGCGACGTTCGATCTCAAATCCGGAGGGGGTCATGCATCACCTCGCCACCCGCTCCACCAACCCGCCGTGGAGAACGGAGAACAAGGCTTCCCCAGGACCCCATCGAGGCGCTCCCTCACGGCCGAGAGCAGGTCGAGACCCCGGGACAGGAAGGCCGCCACACTCAGGAGGCCCAAGCCCGACCGCCTCGGCTCCCCCACCAGGAGATATCCCACCACGGGCCCTACAGCCGCCTCAGGATCTGCTGGAGTTTGAGCCACCAGACGCGCCACACCGCCTCGCGGACGATGCGCTTGCTCATCTTCGATTCCCCCGAATCCCTCTCGGTGAAGAGAATCGGGATCTCCTTGAGCCGAAAACCTTTGGCCCAGGCCCGGAATTTGAGCTCGATCTGGAAGGCATACCCGTTGGACTGAACCCGGTCCAGCCCCACGGCCGCCAGGACCTCCCGGCGCCAGCAGTTGTACCCCCCCGTGGCGTCACGCACGGGCATGCGGGTGATGGTGCGGGCGTACCACGATCCGAAGACGGAGACGAAGAGGCGGCTCATGGGCCAGTTCAGCACGTTGACCCGTCCCCCCACGTAGCGGGACCCGATGACCACGTCCGCGTCCTGCGCCGCCTCGATGAAACGCGGGAGAGCATCCGGCGGATGAGAGATGTCGGCGTCCATCTCGAAGAGGAGGTCGTATCCCCGCTCCAGTCCCCAGCGAAACCCCGCCAGGTAGGCTCGACCCAGACCGTCCTTGGCGTCACGGTGAAGCACATGCACCCGGGGATTGTCCCGCGCCATGGCGTCGGCCAGCTCCCCGGTCCCGTCCGGCGACGCGTCGTCCACCACCAGGACGTCCAGCCGGTCGTCCTGCTCCAGAATGAGGGGAACCTTGCGGGGAAGGTTCTCCCGCTCGTTGTACGTGGGGACGATGACGAGGAAGCGGCCCTGGTTAGGCATGGCCTCCCCCCTGCCCTTCCCCGGGCCGTCTCCGCATCTCACCCACCCAGAACCCGGCCGCCGGGATGATCTCTACCAGCGTGGCCCACACCCGCGCGATGATGGCCAGCGCACTGGCGGCCGCCGTACCCGTCACCGGGGCGAGAAACGCCACCAGGAATCCTTCCCGCACCCCGATGCCCGCCGGTGCGAAGATCATGAGGTAACCCAATACATAGGCCGCCGCGAAGGAGGATGCCACGAGGAGACCGTCTCCACCGGCCCCGAAACTCGCCGCCAGAAGGCGGAAAGAAAAGGCATACAGGATCCAGTTCATGAGATAGACGGAGAACCACCGCACCCCGTGCAGGCTCCCCAGTGTCTCGGGAGGATCCTGGCGAGCCAGCCGGAACCAGAGGCGCACCACCCGGGGGAAGACGGGCGGCGACAGGAGAACCCCCACCGCCAGCGCCGCGGGACCGAGGATGCGCAGGCCGCTCCCTCCTGCGGCGCCGCCCCCTCCGAAGAAGGTGGGGAGCCCCACCACCACCGCGGCCGTGAGGCTGATCCCCTGCCCGAGGACGGCGGCCGCCATGGCCAGGGGGGCGCTGATTCCGCGCCGCCGGGCCAGAGCCGTCATCCCCGCGATCTGCCACACCTTCCCCGGGATGTAGCGACCCAGATTCGCCACCATGAAAAGGCGCACCGAGTCACTGAAGGAGACACGAGGTCCTCCCATGTCCGCCACCAGCCGGCCCCACATCCCGGCAGAAACGGCATATCCCGCAAAAAGGAGAACGCAGGAGAGGAGGAAGGGGACCCACCGCGGCCGCCACCACTCGGGGCCCAGCGTCGAAAGTTCCTGCAGGCCGAACCCGACGCGGTCCAGGATGAACCACGTGACTCCTACCGTGAGGAGGAGTTGGCCGAAACGGAGCCAGGCGCGGCGGTTCAGCCTCTCCGCTCCCGCCAGAAGCTCACGCCGCCTCCGACCAGGAGGAGAAGAAGGACGACGGCACTCACCCACGCGCTGGCCGTGAGGGTCGACGAGTGATACCGCATCTCGACACGAATGTCCTCCCCGGCGGGCACGGGAACGGCGCGCAGGGTATAGTTGGCCCGCAACACCGGGACCGGTGCTCCGTTCACCCTGGCCTTCCACGCCGGGAACCAGTTGTCCCCGATGACGAGGAGCGCCGGGCGGTCGCTTCGTACGCGCAGGCGCAGCCGATTAGGGGTGCGCTCCTCCCACGTCACCGCCCCGGTGACGGGGCCCCCGTCCAGCGCCACCGGCGGGTCCTCGGCCAGCACCACCTCCCCTTCGGGGTCGAATGCCCGGGAGAGGATGTAGGGAACCGCTTCACCGTCCGCCTTGACCACCGCCTTCCCTACCAGGCGGGCCCGGGGAAGTCCCGCGTCGGCCAGAAGGGTCTGATAGGTGCGGCCGTCGGCCAGGGCGGTGCGCGACACCACGGGACCCTCCGGGGCCGGACCGATCTCCAGGTCCGGCCACAGGATGTACCGCACGTTGAGGATGGCGCGGACGTTGGGATTGAGGAGATTCCTTGGGAACCCGGACCCCACCATTCCGATGAGCTCCCGATAGCGGGCCAGGTCGTTGGGATGGTGGCCGGCGGCAAGCTCGATGCCGTAGAGCGAGGGCTTCACGTCCTGCCCCGACCTGGAAAGAGAGAGGAGGCGATACGGCTCGCCGCTCTCCTTCTCCCGGTCCAGGAGCGCCTGGATGTTGCCGTCGGGACGAGCCCACTCGTAAAAATCCATGGTCTGGATGAAGGAGCCGTCCACCCGCGCTTCGTCTACCGTCACCAGAAGGAGGAGGGCCGCAACGAAGCCTGCCGCAGGAAGCATTCCACGGCGGAACGCCCACACCAGCACCGCGGTGAACACGGCCAGGGCGGCCGCGATGAAGGCCCCCTGGGCGAGATAGGGCTGCAGGGACTGAAGGGCCTGCTGCTTCGCCGGATCCATGTTCCGGTAGAGGAGGAATGTCCACGCAGACGTGAGGGTCCCCGACGCCGCCAGGACCAGGAGAAGGAGGAGAAGGCCCGCACCCCCGTAAAGGATGCGCTGAACGGCGGTCCACGCCTTCTCATCCCCTGTCCTTCGAGCCCGGAGAATCCCGTCCACGCCCAGGGCCGCGAGCGTCGCGCCCGAAAAGCCGAAGAGGAACATGACCTGGGAGGGGGCCCTGAAGAGGCGGATGCCCGGCACCACCTCATAGAAGATCCGCCACACCGGCGTATGGGCGCCCTGGGCGAAGAGGAAGGCCAGGAGGCCCAGCCCGGTGAAGAACCAGCGCACGCCAGGGCGCGCGCCCACGGCGAAGGAAACCGCCGCCAAAAGGAGGATCACCAGCCCGGCGTACTCGTGGTTGTCCTTGAAGAAGTTCCGCCCCCAGTAGGTGCCTGAGGTCCACGCCGATCCGTTGGCGTTGTTGCCGGCAAATTCGGGGATGATGAGGCTCATGGCCTCCTCGGGGTGCATGGACCAGGAGCTGGACCACGCCACACCCGTCTCCCCGGCGGCTTCCCGCGTCGTCTGGATCCGGCGTGAGTACTCGGTGACGTACTTCACCGAAGGGATGAGCTGCACCGCAGCGCCCGCCGCGCCCGTCACGGAAGCCGCCAGAAAGAGGGCGAAGACCGTAACGGCCCTCTTCCCTCCCCCGTCCTTCCAGAGCTGGGCGGCGCGGAAGGCCGCGTAGAGCCCCACCGCCCCGAAGAGGAAATAGGCCATCTGGAAATGGGGGGTGAAGATGACCATGGCCACGACGAGAGCGATGCCGGCAAAGGCGCTGAAGCTCCGTTTGCGGAAGAAGCGCTCCACCGCCCAGAAGAGAAGAGGGGCCAGGGCGGTGACGAAGATCTTTCCGTCGTGGCCCGGGTGGACCAGGCTGACCAGGAAGGGGGCCAGCATGTATCCCGTCCCTCCCACCAGGGCCGCCACCCGTGAAGCGCCCAGGCTCCGGACCCACCCGTACATGAAGATCCCCGCCAGGAAGACGTGGAGCACCAGCTTCCAGCCCAGCGCCCGGTGTGGGTCCAGGATCAAGAGGAGGGCCAGCGACGGAGGATAGAGGGAGTCGCCCCCCGAAAGTGCCTCCAGGAAGGGGGTGCCCCCCAGAAGACGCGGTGCCCACAGGGGAAAGATCCCCCGGTGCAGCATCTCGGCGAAGAAGGCCCGGGCCACGTATCCAAGGCTCAGGGTGTCGTTGCCCACCAGCATGGCGTCGGAAAACACGAAGGCGCGGAAGAGGTAGAGGGTCAGTACCGCAAAGAGGACCCACGGCGTCCACGCTGGAAGCGTGGAGGCCGAACCGTCGGCCAGGGCGTCCGTGGTGCCGCCTGCGACTCTAGGTTCCTTGTCCCTCCGCTTCTTCCTTGCCATTTGCCTCACCCTTCCACGGATGGAGCCCTTCCCGCATCCGCGGGTCGGGGCCGTGCTCGCGCCACAAGCGCTTCATAGATCTCCACATGACGGGCCGCGAGGCGGGCGTTGCTCCACCGCTCCGTCACGCGCTTCCGGGCCCGCGCGCCCAGCCCGGCAAGGTCGGGCCGCTTCAGAAGCGCCACCACGGTGCGAGCCAGATCTTCGGGGTCGGCGGGGGCGAAGAGCCCCCCCACCTCGTCATCCACGATCTCCGGGAGTCCACCGACCCGGGAAGCCGCCACGGGAAGCTCGCAGGCCATGCACTCCAGCGCCGCCACCGAGGTGGCCTCCATGAGCGAGGGAAAGACCGCCAGGTCACCGGAAGAAAGGATTCCGGGCATGTCGGTGTTGGGCCGGGCGCCCAGGAAGGTCACCCGGTCTCCGACGCCCAGCTCGGCCGCCAGCCGCTCGAGCCGCTCCCGCTCCGGCCCGTCTCCCACCAGGACAGCCTCCGCCGGTACCTCCCGGACGATGAGGGGAAGCGCCCGGATGAAGTACTCCACCCCGTTTTTCTCGAAGAGACGCCGGGGGACGATAATTCGAAACGTCCCCTCGGGCGGAGGGGGGAGCGCAGGTTCCACCCTGCGGAAGCGTTCCGTGTCCACGCCGTTGGTAAGGGCCTCCACCGAGACGCCCGGCGCCAGTCCCTCGGCGACTCGGGCAATTTCCTGCGAGGCGGCCAGGTTGTAGTCGGCGGCGCGAAGCAGACGCCGCAGCACCGGCTTCCACAGGGGCCGTTGGGCCAGACGAAGAAAGTGGGAGGTGTGGTAGGTGGTCACCAGCGGAGTGGACCTGCCCGCGCGCGCCGCCTGCAGCGGTGGTACCGACTGAAACGCCTGGGCGTGCAGAATGTCCGCCGCCCGGGCCAGGGCGCGGGTGCGCGGCACCGAAGCCAGGGCATGGGCGATCCACCCCGGCGTGTGCTTCCCGGGCATCCAGGTGCGCCACACCCCTACCCCGTCCATGACCTCATGGGCGGGGGTGCCGTTCAAGGAACGCGAGGTCACGACGTCCACCGTATGGCCCATGGCGACCAACTGGCGCGCGAGATAGTAGACGTGGCTCTCCAGCCCCCCCACTTCCGGGGGAAAGTAGACGCAGTGCATGAGGATCCTCATGCCTTCCAGTCCTCCGTCCTGCGGGGGCTCCCGCTGAGATCCGCCAGAACGATGTCGGCGATGCGTTCTCCGGCACGACCGTCGCCGTAGGGATTGGCCGCGGCCCCACCCCTTCCCCTGGCCAGGGCGGCCCTGGCCCGCTCCAGGATCCTCCCCTCGTCGGTACCCACCAGCTCGGCCACACCGGCTTCCACACCCTCGGGCCGCTCCGTGACCTCGCGCAGGACCAGCACCGGAACGCCGAACGTAGGCGCCTCCTCCTGGATGCCGCCTGAATCGGTGAGGACCAGGTCGGCGTGCCGCAACGCGCTCACCAGGTCCAGGTAGACCAGGGGATCGGTAAGATGGATACGAGGGTGATCCGCCAGCATCTCCCGGGCCGGCCCCCGCACATTGGGGTTGGGGTGGACCGGATATACGATCTCCACCTCCGCCTCGGCGTCGGCGAGGGCCCGCA
This sequence comes from Gemmatimonadota bacterium, assembly GCA_046756305.1. GTDB lineage: Bacteria > Gemmatimonadota > Gemmatimonadetes > Longimicrobiales > Gaopeijiaceae > JBHHWB01. The sequence continues at coordinate 47,154 of JBHHWB010000013.1, read as the reverse complement.
CGGCACGGAATACCTCCCGCAGGGGCTCTCCGAAGGACTCCCGGCGGTGGGCAGTGAGGAGAACGAAGCGCCGCGCACCAGCCATGACCCGCGCCAGCGTCTCATCGCGCACCTTCCACTCCCCCACATCCATGCCCAGAAGGGCGTCCACCACCGTGTTTCCCGTGACGTGGACGCGCGCCCGGGGCACGCCCTCGGCCTCCAATGCCTCCCGCGCGCGCAACGTTGGCGCGAAGTAGTAGTCGGAGAGAACGTCACAGAGACGACGGAACATCTCCTCGGGAAAGGGTGCCCACTTGTCGTGGCTCCGAAGACCGGCCTCCACGTGACCCACGCGCACACCTTCGAAGTATCCCACCAGGGAGCCCACGAAAACGGTAGCCGTGTCGCCCTGCACCAGGAGAACGTCGGGGCGCATGTCGCGGACCACGTCCCGCAGACCCTCCAGCGCGCCGTGCACCACGTCGTAGAGGTCCTGCCCCTCCTTCATGATGCCCAGATCGTAGTCCGGGGTCAGGGAGAAGGCCTCCAGCACCTGGTCCACCATGTCAGTGTGCTGGCCCGTCAGCGCCAGGCGTACCTCGGCTTCTTCCGGACGGGCGGCGAAAGCGTTCCACACCGGGGCCATCTTGATGGCCTCGGGACGCGTCCCCACCACGAGGAGAACCTGAGGCACAGCGTCCGTCCCGTCCCCCCCAGGGTTCACGAGGACTCCCGTCTGCGCAATGCGTCCAACTCGTCCCGGACCTGGGCGATCTGCTCCGAAACCAGGCCGAACCCCACCAGGAGGAAGCCCAACGTTTCCAGGAGCATGACCAGGTAGAGGAGCGGCCTGTACCCCATGGGCGGAATGTACGGATCGAACCCCAGGAGGGGGTGAACAAAGCGCAGGTAAACCGCCACGGCGCCCACGAGGAGGCCCGCCAGCGCCAGGGCGATCCCCGACACGCCGAAAAGCATGAGGGGCTTCCGACTGAAGAGGAGGAGAAACCACACCGCCAGCAGGTCCAGCACGCCCACGACAATCCTGAAGGGCCCCGTGTATTTGGACTCCCCTGCCCGGCGCGGAAGGAGCTCGATATCGATCTCATCCACCGTGTAACCCCGGGCGTGGGCCATGACCACGAAGAAGCGGTGCCAGTCGTGACGCAGCGTGAGCTCCTCCAGGATCTCGCGCCGGAAGGCCTTCATGGAGTTGAGATCCGAGACCGGCACCTTGAAGATGAACCTGGAGAGGCGGTTGTAGACCGACGACACGGCTCGCTTCCCGTATGCGCCCACCTTGCGGCCGGTGACGATATCGAAGCCGTCCTGGAGGCGTTTGAGAAAGCGCGGGATCTCCTCGGGCCGGTGCTGGAGGTCCGCGTCGAAGAGCACCAGGAAGGTGCGATCCGTCGCCGCCGCTCCCGTGAGCATGGCTTCCGTCTTGCCCAGGTTACGGCGGTGGCTCACTACCCTGAACCGGGGCCAGTCCTCCCCTTCCCGACGAGCGATGTCGGCGGTGTCGTCGGTGGAGCCGTCGTCCACCAGAATCACCTCACCGTGGAGGTCCAGCTCCTCGAAGGTCCTGCGCAGCTCCCGAACCAGGTCGGGGATCACGGGAGCCTCGTTGAACGCCGGAACCAGCACGGCGAAGTCCCGGCGCATCAGGGGGCTCAGCGCGGCGGCGGCCGTCCTTGCGTCTCCAGGATCGCTCATGGGCTCACACCCGCTTTCGCATGCGCGCCGGCAGGATTCCAAGCTGGTCTCGGTACTTGGCCACGGTCCTGCGGGCGATGTTGATTCCGTCGTCCTTGAGAAGCTTGACGATGGCGGCATCGGTAAGGGGCTTCTTCGGGTCCTCCCCCGCCACCAGAGTCTTGATCTTGTCCTTGACGCCGCGGGCGCTGATGTCCTCCCCCGACGAAGTCGACAGACCGCTGGAGAAGAAGAATTTGAGAGGATACACCCCTCGCGGCGTTTGGACGTACTTCTGGTTGGTGACGCGGGACACGGTGGATTCATGCATCCCGATGTGATCTGCAACCTCCCGCAGCGTCAGCGGCTTCAGGTACTGAATTCCCCGTTCGAAGAAGTCCCGCTGCCGGTCCACGATGAAGTTCATCACCTTCAGCATGGTCTGCCGGCGCTGCTCGATGGCCTGGATCATCCAGTTGGCGCTGTTCAGCTTGCTGGCGATGAACTCCTTGTTCTCGCCGGTGAATTTACTCTTGTCCTTGGCCACCTCCCGGTATGCCTGGGAAATGCGCAGGCGGGGCAGGCTCGTGTCGTTGACGAAGACCATGTAGTCGCCGTCGACCTTCTCCACGATGAGGTCGGGGATGACGTACTGCTCGGGATCGGCCGAGTACTTCAGGCCCGGCTTGGGGTCCAGGTGACTCAGCGAATCGGCGGCGTCCTGAACTTCCTTGGGCGTGACGCCCAATGCCTTGGCGATGTCGTTCCAGCGGTGGTTGATGAGGGCGTCGAAGTGGTCCTCGACGATACGGTACAACAGGGAGTCCTCCTCGCCGCGCTGGCGAAGCTGGAGGAGAATGGATTCGCGCACGTCCCGCGCCGCCACTCCAGGCGGATCCAGGCTCTGGACGACCTGAAGCATGGCCTCCGCTTCCTCCAGCGTGTACGGGCGCATCTCCGTTGCGATCTCCGCCAGCTCCCGCATCCGGTCCTCTTCGTTTTCCATGGCCTCGGCGGCCTCCACGGCCACCGGTCGGATCTCCTCGAGCCAATCGTTCACCCCTTCGAGGACCTCTTCCAGGCTGCACGCCAGCATTCCGTCGTCGTTGATGTTGCCGATGATCTCTTCACCCAGGCGCGTCTCCCGCTCCGAGAGATCCAGGAGATGAAGCTGCTCGTTGAGATAGTCCTGAAGATTATGGCTTTCCACCGGCGTGGGCTCCAGGTACTCGCGAGCCTCGAATTCCTCGCGCCTCCCTCCCACGTCGAAGCCGTCCAGGAGGATCTCCTCCCAATCCACATCATCCCCGAGGGGCTCGTCCTTGGTGTCTTCCTTCAGCTCCACTTCCTGCTGGTCGTCGGCTTCTGTCATCTCCAGGAAGGGATTCTCCGCCAGCTCCTCCTTCAGGTGCTGCTGCAGGTCCAACAGGGGCATGTAGAGCAACTCCATCGCCTGGTACAGACGAGGATTGATCCGCATCTCCTGGCGGAGCTGCGCATTCTGATAGAGCTTGGCGTGGAGGGCGGTCATACCATCGCCGGCCTTTCATAGCGGGTACGCATGCGGGACGTAAGGGTGGGTCCCAGATAGATCTCGGCCACCTCGTCATTCCAGACCAGCTCCGAGACGGTACCGCCGACCCGGATTCGGCCCTCATACATGATGTAGGCACGGTCCACGATCTCCAACGTTTGTTCCACGTTGTGGTCGGAGATGATGACGCCGATTCCACGGGATTTCAGACCCCGTACGATCTGCTGGATGTCATTGACCGCAATGGGATCGATGCCGGCGAAGGGCTCGTCCAGAAGCATGAATTTGGGCCGCTGCACCAGGGCGCGGGTGATTTCCAGCCGGCGACGCTCTCCCCCCGAGAGAGCGTAAGCCTTGCTGTTGCGTAGTTGGTGGAGGCCGAGCTCATGGAGAAGCTCCTCCAGTCGGGATCGCTCCTCTTCTTTGGGAAGGTCCAGGGTCTCCAGGATGGCCAGGACATTCTCTTCCACCGTGAGTTTGCGGAAGATGGACGGCTCCTGGGCAAGGTAGCCGATACCCTTCCGCGCCCGCCGGTACATGGGCATGTCCGTGATGTCCTCATCATCCAGGTACACCCGGCCGGCGTCGGGGGGGATGAGCCCTACCATCATGTAGAACGTCGTAGTCTTCCCCGCGCCGTTGGGCCCCAGGAGGCCGACGATCTCCCCCTGATGCACACCGATGTGGACATCGTTCACCACCTTACGGCGGCGGTAGATCTTGGTCAGTCCTTCGGCGTGGAGCCGACTTCCGTCCGCCGGCGGGGGTGTCTCCGCCTCCAGGTGGTAGGCCCTGGCCCGCTCCTCCTCGAGGGCGGCCACGCGGACGTCGCATTCCTCCAGCACGGCTTCCCGCCGCGAGGCCACATCCTGCCAGAGTTCCTCCGTCACGAGCACCGCCGTCCACGCCTCCCCCTCGCCTTCCCGGTACACCAGACCCGCCTCCTCCAGGCGCTCCAGGACTCGGCCCTCGATGAAGTGGACGAAGGCCTCGCCCTCGGCACCCAGCATGGAAGCGCCGTGGGTGCCCAGCTCATCGGCGATCTCCTCCAGAGTGTCGCGCACCGACGCCACCCAGATCCCCCGCTCGGCGCGGCCCTCGTCATCGGCCCTGTGGATGAGTTCGCGGAGCCCCACCAGGACCGAGATCTCCTGGGGACTCAACTCCCTGAGAAACGTCTGCAAGCCTTCCATCCTCACCACGTACGTCCCCCTTTTCCGATTAGCGCCGCGCCGAAACCACGCTTCACGGCGGGCCGCTCTTTCACCGGCGTCCCTTCCTCCCCGCGCCCCGACCGGGCCGGGCCGTCACCGCCGTCCACTCCCTGACCGGTCACGCGAAGGGTGTCTCCCACCGCCGCCGTATCCCCTGAAGCCGTGTCTCCCGCCGCCAAGCTGTCCGCCGCGAGGCTGTCCGCCGCGAGCGAGTCGACGGCGGCCCGGCGCGACAGCGGCTCCAGATGGAAGCCGTGGGCGGGGCCCTCCACCTCCATCCCCTCGACTTCACCCTCGTCCAGGGTGATGGTGATGCGTGACCCCGTCACGTAGTGCACGGCCGGCGGATCCTCTCCGGGACGCGCCGTGGAATCCGACGGGAGAAGCCGGTACAACGAGCGGGCGGACCCGCCGGCCACCAGACGCTTGAGGGTGTACCGGGCCGCGGTGGTGTCCCCGGGGGCCGGCTCCTCTCCGGCCTCGAACTCCGCCCGCACCGTGTCTCCCACCAGCCAGTCGTGGAGCGCCACCACGTTCAGGGAATCCCGGGCGGCCGACTCCCCTCGGGCGTTCCCCACGGCGAGGATGTAGTCCAGCGCCTGCCCGGGCGCCACCACCTCGATGGAGTCGGCGGTGAGGGTGAAGTCCTCGGCCCTCGCCACCGGCCGTGGGGCGACGGCGCCGCTGTCGCCCTGGATCGCCGCCGATGCAACGGGAGCGGCTTCCCCGGACGCCGTCTCCTCGTCCTCCGAGTAGGGGATGGCCACAAGGCGGTCGAGGAGACCGTCGACCATGAACACCCGCACCTGGGGAGCCGTGAGGAGGAGGTCCTGCCCGGTGAGGACCGCGTCATCGAGCGCCCGAATCTCACGCACGTCCCCCCCGGCGAGGGCAAAGAGGATGCGCCGCCCCTCCAGATCGAAGGAAGATGTCTCTGCCCGGGCATGGCCCTGCAGGAGGAGTCGCGCGGCAACCTGGTCGTATTCGGCGGTGTCGGCGGTAGCGTGCAGCGAATCCCGGTCAATGCTCACCCGCCCCGTGGCTCGAAAGTAGGCATCCCCCTCGAGGAAGAGGTGGTCGCCTTCCACCAGGTAAGGCGGGCCGGTGGCGGTGTCGGGGACCTCCTCCTCGGCAACCTCCACCGAATCCGGAAGTGCCGTCGTGTCGGCTGCCGCAACGGCCGTGTCCGGGGCGATGGCGGCGGCGCTGTCGGGCGCGACCGCGGCGCTGTCGGGTGCGGCGGCATCCGATGCTGCGGCGGCCGTATCGGCGGCGGCAGGCTTCATGAAGAGCTTCGCCCGGGGCCGCACGCCGTCGTCTCCGGTGGTCACGTCGATCTGCTCCCCCTCGCGGAACTCCGTCTGGCGTAGGTAGACCAGACGCCCGTTCTCGATCTCCGACCCCCGCTCCGTGTCCCGGAGGAAGACGTGGCCTTCGGCCTGGAGTCGCCCGACCCGGGAGAAGTACCGCGCTTCGTCGGCGCGTAGCTCCCGCACCCGGTCCAGGAAGCGCACGTGGCCGATGAGGTGACTCATGTTCTGGGCCGAGTATGCCACCGCCGAATCGGCCCAGATCTCCACGCCGTCTGCGCACACGAAGTGAGGGGTCCCCACGTAGGTGATCCGCCCCCCTCCCACCAGGGTGATGGATTGGAAATCCCCGGACCCTTCCCCGAACTGACACCCTTCCTGGGCGCCCAGCGCGCTTCCGAGCGCGCCCGCGCCGGTCAGCACCCCGTGAACGCCCAGGAGCGTCACAAGCGCCACGAGGGAGCGGGGGACGCGAAGGGGTCTCATGAGGAGAGAATCATCCGTCTCAGAAGATGATGTTTCCGCCGCCGCGGATGTTGGAGATGCGCACGTTGCGGAACTCCAGGTCCGATTCGAAGGCGGACCCGCGGGTCACGGTGCCGTCCTTCTCGGTCTGTACGGTGGTGGAGTCACTCCAGATCTTGTCCCGGTCCGGGTCGTAGTGGAGCTCGGGGCTCTCGATCTTGCGCCCGTCCTCGTGGACGACGAGGACGACGTTTCCCCGGGCGACCATGGCGTCGGTGGTCTGGTTGATCTCGCCTTCCCGCGCTGTGACGGTGGCTCGTGCCCTCCCGTCCTCATTGTAGAAGACGAGCTGCAGCCCCCGGATGACAATCTTGGACGAATCGGTGTAGACATACGCGGTGTCGGCCTGCACCCGGCCCTGACGCACACCGCTGGCGGTGAGATAGCTCACCATGTCGTACATGACCTGGTCCGCCTGCATGGCCATGAGATCGGGGCTGGCCACCGGCGTATTCGTCGGCTCGTCGCAGGCCCCGGCAAGCAGTGCGGCCGCGCCCAGCAGAGCGACGCGCCATGGCAGACGCTTACCTCGGTTCATGGTGGAGCCCTTCATCCGACTCCTTTTTTCGTGAGAGGGTAGGCGTGAACCGCGCCCCGGGGCCGGTTCCCGAATACGCGCGAACAGTCCGCCGCGCGCCATGAGGTGGGACACCGCCCGCACCAGGAAGTTCGCAAGCCGCGGCCCCTTCACGGCTCACTCCGTTCGGAGAGATACTTCTCCACCACCCAGGAGAGCTCCCCCCGAGCGTCCAGGAGCGCGTCGCTGAACTCGCGGGCGGCGCCCTCTCCTCCCCGGAGCCGCGTGTGCCAATGCGCCATGCCCGCCACCTCGGGTACGGCGTTGGCCACCGCGGCCCGCAGCCCCACCTGCCGGAAGACGGACAGGTCGGGCAGGTCGTCGGCCAGCATGGCCACCTCCTCCCATTCCAGACCCCGCTCCTCCATGAGACGGCGTACCACGGGAAGCTTCTGCGCTCCGTCGTCCTGATAGCAGGCAATGCCCAACTCGGCGGCCCGCACCTCCGTCGCCCGGGATACGCGCCCCGAGATCATCACCACCTCCAGGCCCGCCCACTGGAGCATCTTCATGCCCAGTCCGTCCTGGATGTTGAACCGCTTGAGCTCGGTCGTCTCTCCCGAGGATGCCATCCCCAGATAGACTCCGCCGTCGGTGAGGACCCCGTCCACGTCGAAGATGACGAGACGGACTCGCTTCGCAGCTTCCGCCGGCATGGGGCCGGAACCTACGCTCAGATCACTCATGGAGGGCAGCCCGGATCTCCAGAGCCTGGAGCACGGTGCTCCTCAGCATCCCAAGTGGCAGCATATTCGCACCGTCGGAGGGAGCCGCCCCGGGATCGGGATGGGTCTCCAGGTACAGGCCGTCGCACCCCGCCGCTACCGCCGCCCTCATGAGCGCCGGTATGAAGCGCGGATCCCCCCCTGTGGCGCCGCCCCGGGCTCCCGGACGCTGTACCGAGTGGGTGGCGTCGAAGAGGGCCGGAACCCCGCACGCCTCCCGCAGGAGCCCGAAGGAGCGCATGTCGACGACCAGGTCTCCGTACCCGAAAAAGGTCCCCCGCTCCGTCACCGCCACCGCTCCTCCGCCTCCGCCGCGCCGTACCTTGGCCACAGCTCCGGCCATCTCTTCCGGTGCCATCCACTGACCTTTCTTGATGACCACGGGCCTTCCCGTCCCTCCCGCGGCGGTGAGGAGGTCGGTCTGGCGGCAGAGAAAGGCGGGGATCTGGAGGACGTCCGCGACCTCGGCCGCCGGCCCGGCCTGATCCGGCTCGTGAATATCGGTGAGGAGGGGCAGCCCCGTCTCCTCTCGCACGCGGGTCAGGCGTTCCAGGCCCTCCTGGAGACCCGGGCCCCGCGGCGCATCGGGGAGAGAGCGATTGGCCTTGTCGAAGGAGGCTTTGAAGACCACCGGAATCCCCGCCTCCTCGCCGAGGGCCGCCAGCGCCCGGGCGACGGAGAGATTCAGCGTATCCTCTTCCAGGACACAGGGGCCCGCGATGAGGGGAAAATCCTGGAACATGGGCTGCGGCTCAGACGCCGGCCGCCTCCGGCGCGGCCTCCGCCACCTGCTCCCCGGCGTGCCTCACCGCCGCCTCGATGAAGGAGGCGAAGAGCGGGTGCGGCTGGAGCGGCCGGCTCTTCAGTTCCGGATGAAACTGGCCGCCGATGAACCAGGGATGCTCCGTGATCTCCACCATCTCCACGAGACCGCCGTCGGGAGAGGTTCCCGAAATGGTGAGCCCGTGCTCCTCGAGGAGATGGCGATATGCGTTGTTCACCTCGAAGCGGTGCCGGTGCCGTTCGCTGATCTCTTCCACCCCATAGATGGCCCGGGCCCGGGTCCCCTCCTTCAGGCGGCAGGGATAGGCGCCGAGACGCATGGTCCCGCCCTTGGTGGTGACCTGGAGCTGAGAATCGAGAAGGCAGATCACCGGGTCCTGGGCATTTTCGGCGAATTCGGAAGAATGGGAGTCCTCCAGTCCGCACACGTTGCGCGCGTACTCGATGACGGCGCACTGGAGCCCCAGGCAGATCCCGAAGAAGGGAAGTCCGTTCTCCCGGGCCCAGCGGATGGCTTCCAGCATGCCCTCCACCCCCCGTGGACCGAAGCCGCCAGGAATGAGAAGGCCGTGATACCCCCGAAGAACGCCCACCCCCTCCCCCTCTTCGAAATCTTCCGAGGAGAGCCAATCGATCTCCACCCGTACGTCGTTGGCAATTCCGCCGTGGATCAGGGCTTCCTGGATGGACTTGTACGAGTCCACCAGGGCCGTGTACTTGCCCACCACGGCGATCCTCACCGCCCCCGACGAGGGAGCCTTCACCCGCTGCACCATCTCCGTCCAGCGTTCCAGGTTGGGCTCGGGAGCCACCACCCCGAGGCGCTCCAGGATCACCGCGTCCATCTTCTGCTCCCGAAGCTGGAGTGGAACCTCGTAGATGGTGTCCACGTCCCGGGCCTCGATGACGGCATCGTGGTCCACATTGGTGAAGAGGGCAATCTTGCGGCGGATCTCGTCGGAAAGGGGATGCTCGGCACGGCACACCACCACGTGGGGCTGGATCCCGATCTGCATCAGCTCGCGGACCGAGTGCTGGGTCGGCTTCGTCTTCAGCTCTCCCGCCGCGGCGATATAGGGCACGAGGGTGAGGTGGACGAAGATGGCGTTCTCCTTCCCCACATCCACCCGGAACTGGCGGATGGCCTCCAGAAAGGGCAGCGACTCGATGTCGCCCACCGTGCCGCCGATCTCGGTGATGACCACATCGTGATCCGGCGCGAGACGACGGATGGCTGACTTGATCTCGTCGGTGATGTGGGGGATCACCTGTACCGTGGAGCCCAGGTAGTCCCCGCGCCGCTCCTTGGCGATGACCGACTGGTAAACCCGCCCGGTCGTGATGTTGTTGGCCTGGGAGAGGGAAGCGTCGATGAAGCGCTCGTAGTGACCCAGGTCCAGGTCCGTCTCCGCACCGTCGTCGGTGACGAAGACCTCGCCGTGCTGGAAGGGCGACAGGGTCCCGGGATCCACGTTGATGTACGGGTCGAACTTCTGCAGCGTGACACGAAGGCCCCGCTCCTTGAGGAGACGTCCGATGGACGCCGCGGCGATGCCCTTCCCCAGAGAGGAGACCACCCCGCCCGTGACGAAGATGTACTTGGTGGGCCGTTTCTGCGTGTCGGTCATGATTCCTGTCAGGCCAGGGTGGGTGCGCCCAGGGAACTCAGCGCCTTTTCCATGCGAACAACGTCGGCCGGGGTGTCCACGCCCGGATCCGCGGCTCCTACAATGGCCACTCCGATACGGAGGCCGGCTTCCAGGGGCCTGAGCTGCTCCAGCAGCTCCAGCCGCTCCAACTGGGAGGGTGCGTGGGCGACCCAATCGTCCAGGGCCGCCCGGGTGTATGCATAGATCCCGATGTGTCTAAGGTAGGGCTCCCGGTCCAGCTCGTCGGGAAGGGGTTTCTCATCCCGTTTGTAGGGGATGGGCGCCCGACTGAAGTAGAGCGCCCTTCCCGAGGCGGCCCGCGCCACCTTGACCACCGTAGGATCCTTGCGCGCGTCCTCGGAGCCCAGGGGGGTGGCGCACGTCCCCACGTCCCACCGCCCCTCGCGCACCAGGCCGATGGCCGCCCGCAGGTGGGCTTCACGCAGGAGCGGCTCGTCCCCCTGCACATTGGCGACGAACTCGAAGTCTCTGAACTCGGGCCGGGAAGCGACTTCCGCCACCCGATCCGTCCCGGAAGGGTGGTCCGGGGCCGTCATCAGCACCGGCGCTCCCAATCTCCGGCACACCTCCGCCACCTCTTCCGAGTCGGTGGCAACGACGGCGTGATCCAGGACGGCCATGGCTTCCACCCGCCGCCACACCCACTCGATGAGGGGACGCCCCAGGAGCGGATAGAGGGGCTTGTTGGGAAGACGAGCCGAGTCGAGACGGGCGGGAACGATCCCGAGAACTCGGCCGTTCAACGGAGCCTCACGAGGCTGGCGGTGCGTGGTGGGCATGCAAAATTCACGCCACGAAAGGTAGATCCAACGCCGACCCGGTTCAAGCGCCGGGACCCGGAAACCCGCATGCCAAACCCTCTACGACCCGAGGAAATTGCCCAGAAGCTGCGTACCGTGCTCGCTGAACAGGCTTTCGGGGTGAAACTGGACGCCCCACAAGGGCAGGTTCCGGTGACGCATGGCCTGGACTTCCCCCGCGTCCTCCTCGGCGTCTCCCCAGGCCACCGGCTCCAGAACCGAAGGGAGCGCCGCGGCGTCGGTGACGAGGGAATGGTAGCGCGCCACCACGAAAGGAGAGGGGATCCCCCGGAAGATCCCCTCTCCGGTATGGCGCACCGGCCCCGTTTTTCCGTGCATGAGGCGAGCGGCGCGCACCGTCCGCCCACCGAACGCCTCGCCCAGGGCCTGGTGCCCCAGGCAGACACCCAGCATGGGGACGCCCTCCTCCCCCATGCGGCGGAAGGCCTCCACGCTCACCCCCGCCTCGGCCGGTGTGCACGGTCCCGGACTCACCACCACGTGGCTGGGCTCCATCCCCAGGAGCTCCTCCACCGTACGCTCATCGTTGCGCACGACCCGCACCTCGGCTCCCAGCGCCCCCAGGTACTGCACCAGGTTGAAGGTGAAGGAATCGTAGTTGTCCACGACGAGGATCATGTCCCTACCTTCCGCCCAGCCGGTCCATGAGGAAGTCGGTCATCATAGTGTAGAGGTGGACCCGCGTGTTCCGCCCCGCGATGCTGTGCGTCTTGTTGGGATAGATCATGAGGCGGAATTGCTTGCGCTGCTCCTGCAGCTCGTGGATCAGATTCACCGAGTTCTGAAAATGGACGTTGTCGTCGCCGGTCCCGTGGGCCAGAAGGAGGTCGGCGGTGAGCCCCTTCACGTTTGCGGGGGAGATGGGCGCGGAGCGGGCGTATCCCTCGGGATTCTCCCGGGGCGTGCGCATGTACCGCTCGGTGTAGATCGTGTCGTAGAAGCGCCAGCTCGTCACCGGCGCCACGCTGATTCCCGTGGCGAAGACGTCACCTCCCCGCATGAGGCTCATGAGGGTCATGTATCCGCCGTAGCTCCACCCCCAGATGGCCACCCGTCCCGCGTCCACATACGGAAGGCTTCCAAGGTAGCGGGCCGCTTCGATCTGGTCCCGGCTCTCCCAATTGCCCAGGTCCAGATAGGTGATGGTCTTGAAGGCGTTTCCCCGCCACCCCGTGCCCCGGTTGTCCACGCTGGCCACGATGAAACCCCGCTGGGCCAGGAGCTGATGCCACAGGTAGCGCGTCCCGCCCCACGAGTCGGTCACCGTCTGAGATCCGGGACCGCCGTAGACGTACATCACCACCGGGTATTTCCTGGCCGGGTCGAAGTCGGGCGGGCGGATCATCCACCCGTTCAGCTTCACGCCGTCCGAGGTCTCGAAGGTGAAGAACTCGGGCGCCTGCAGCTCCAAGGCGGCCAGCTTCCCGCGCAGACGCGCGTTGTCCACCAGCGTTCTCAGAACCTTGCCCTCCCCATCCCGCAGAGTGATGACCGGCGGAGTCCCCGCGCGGGAGTGGATGTCGAGGAAGTAGTGGGCTCCCGGACTCATGTCGACGGAGTGCATCCCCGGCTTCCGGGTGAGACGCTCGACCTTGCCGCCGTCGAGCTTCACCCTGTACACATGACGCTCCAGCGGGCCTTCCCCGGCGCCGTCGAAGTAGACGTACCCGTTCTCGTCGACTCCCTGGGGACCACCCACGTCCCAGTCGGCGGGAGAGAGCGCCCGTTCCACCGAGCCGTCGCGATTGTAGAGGAAGAGCTGCTCGTAGCCGTTCCGCTCCGACGTCCACAGGAACTGCGCCCCGTCGTTGACCCACCTCATGTCCTCGTCCACATCCACCCACGTATCCCCCGCCTCGGTGAAGAGTACCCGAGTAGCGCCCGTACCGGCATCGGCCATGAGGACGTCGATGCGGTTCTGGTGCCGGTTCATCCGTTGGATGACCAGCTCGTCGGAGGATGCGGCCCACTCCATGCGCGCCAGATAGACGTCGGGGTTGTCCCCCGTATCCACCCACGTGATGTCTCCGCTTTCATAGTCCAGCACCCCAATCCGGGCGAAGGAGTTGGGATCCCCGGCCTTGGGATAGGGGAGAGGGATGGGTCTGGAATACAGCTCCAGATCGTCGATCATGTAGAAGGTCTTGATGGGCGTCTGGTCGAGCTGCCAGAAGGCGATGCGCTTCCCGTCGGGGCTCCAGCGCCATCCATCCCGGAGACCCAGCTCCTCCTCGTACACCCAGTCGAAGGTCCCGTTGATGATCATATCCGAACCGTCGTGGGTGAGCTGCCGCTCCTCACCCGTAGCCAGCTCGGTGACGAAAAGATTGTTGTCACGCACGAAGCCCACCCGGGTCCCGTCGGGGCTCACCTTGGCGAACATCTGGTAGCCGAACCGGGTGGACACGGGCTGAAGGGATCCGTCGGCAAAGTAGTATACGAAGTAGACGCCTTTGGTATTCCGGCGCCACACACGCTGGGATCGGGTGTAGATAAGGAGTGCCGACTGGTCGGGGAACCATTCATATCCTTCGATGGCGATGGGTTTCCGCTCCCCGCCGGGGATGAGGCGGGAGCCGTCGACGAGACGCGTCTGCTCTCCCGTGCGGATGTCCTGAGCCACCAGGTCCGTGCCGCCGGCGGGATTGCGCGCCACATAGGTGAACCGCCGGCCGTCGGGAGTCCAGCGCAGCTGGGGAAGGCGGTCGGGAAAGAGTTCGGAGGAGTCGAAGATGCGCTCCACCGTAAGCATCTCCTGGCCCTGGGCCGGGGAGACGGCCGCCGACGCGGCCAGCACGACGGGCAGGGCGAATACGAGGATACGCCGCAGGGAAGCACCGGGTGTGAGAGTCATGATGAAGCCATGGGTTCAGGGATGAAACACGCGCAGGTACGGGACCCGTCGGGAATCTATAGCGGGGGAGCCGGGTTGTCGCGCCTCCCCTTCACCGGTGCGAGGCGGCGCGGCCGTCCTCACGGCGTGAACCCCGGGAAGACAGGGTAGCCATGTTCACCCGCTGTCTCGTCTGCGCTTCGCCCTTCGAGGAGAACGAGTTCTTTGAGCACCTGCCCCGGGGACGGCGAGTCGCATTCGATCCCGGCAAGGGCCGCCTGTGGATCGTGTGCCGCAACTGCCGTCGCTGGTCTCTCGTGCCCATGGAGGCGCGCTGGGAAGCCCTGGAAGAGCTGGAGCGGGCGGTGCGGGACGGAGGCCATCTCCTTTCGAGTACCGACAACATCGCCCTCTTCCGCGTCGGCCCCATGGAGGTGGTGCGGGTCGGCGCGGCCCGGCGCACCGAGGAGGCGTGGTGGCGCTACGGGCGGGAATTGGCGACGCGGCGAGACCGCTACCGCAAGCTTTCCCTTGCCGGGACGGCGGCGGCAGGCGCGCTTGTGGTGGGGGGATGGGCTTCGGGAGGAGTGACCCTCCTGGGAATGTGGTTCGTCATGGAAAACGCCCCCCAGGCCCTCACCAGCGCGGCCCGCTGGCTGCGCTTCGGGAGCGCGGCGTGGAGGGGCCGCAAGCGCTGTCCCCGGTGCGGCACGCCCCTCACCCACCTTCCCTTCCGGGACCGGACGGCGGTGGGGATCGTCCCACGGCAGGAAGGGGAGGAGGTGGCCCTCTGGGCCCCCTGCCCCACCTGCTCCACCTACCGGGACGGAGGCCTTCGCCTGGAAGGCATGGAGGCCGAGCGCACGCTCCGTCGCATCCTGGCGTACCACCACTTCCGGGGCGCGTCGGAGCGCCGCGTAAGGGCGTCCACCCGTCTCATCGAGGAGGCCGGCTCTCCGGGAGAGCTTTCCCGTATCCTTCTGCGCAGGGGTCGCCGCCTGGGCGACCTCCCCCGCACCGGCGCCATCGCGCTGGAAATCGCCGCCAACGAAGAGGCGGAACAGCGCCTCCTGGAGATGGAGCTGGCGGAGCTGGAAGCCCGATGGCGCACGGAGGAGGAGTTGGCCGCCATCATCGACGGGGAGCTCACTCCCCTGCCGCTCCTGGAATCGCTGCGCCGCAAGGTTGTGGAGCCCTGAGGGCCGGCGGCGTACGACGGGAAGCGCCCCGCCGCCGCGGTCAACGGCGCCGGAACGGATCCCGGCGCCCTCTTCTCAGTAGTCCACCGGCCGCAGGTAGAACTGTCCGATGGCGCTGGACGACAGCATAGCCACCGTGGGAAGCTCCCGCTTCCAGTGGGTGGACTGGAGCCTCTTCCATACCAGCTTCACCTTGGCCTCGTCCATCCCCGCCGCGATGAGCTCCTCGGGTGCGTAGCCCCGCAGGAATCCGTCCAGGATGGGGTCGGCGTCATGGTAGCCTACGCCCAGCTCGTCCTCATCGGTGACCCCGCGGACCAGGTCGGCGGTGGCCGGCTTCTCCACAATGACTTCGGGGACGCCCAGATGGCGGGCCAGGTCCCAGACCTGCGTCTTGAAGAGGTCTCCCAGCGGGTTGATGGGCGGAGAGTCGTCGGCGTGCCAGGTGAAGTATCCCAGAAGCCGCTCGCTCTTGTTGCCCGTCCCCAGGGGGAGGGCGTGGAGCTTGGCCGACTGATCGAAAAGGATCACGGCGCGCATGCGCGCCATGAGGTTTCCCTTCCGCAGAGGTGATACGTCGGGTTCATACGCCTCCACGTACCGGTCCACCGGCTCGGAGATGTCGATGGTGCGGGCATGGGCGCCCGTCGCCTCCAACACCATGGCGGCGTGCTCCAGGCTCTCGGTGCTGGAGGTGCGGTAGGGAAGCCGGAACCCGTAGACGTTTTCCGGCCCCAGAGCGCGGCACGCCAGATAGAGGGAGACGGCCGAATCCACACCTCCCGAAACGCCCACAACCGCCCGGTCGAAGCCGCGCCGTACCCGGTACTCCTCGCGGATGAAGGCGACCAGGGTCCGCACTACCAGGGGGAGGTCCAGGGAAAGATCTCGCCGCACCACGGCCGGAGCCGAAGCCGCCTCCAGGGCCGAGGTCCGCCGCCCCCCCAGGTGGGGGGCGTGCTCCACCCCGGCTTCCGGCTCCTCCCCCTCCTCGCCTCCTCCGTTCCCGGGCGCACCCTCCACCACATGGGCCAGAGAGCGGCGCAGGTGGGGGAGCATCTGCTCCAGATCCGCCAGAAGGGGCGTGGCCACCCGGGCCCGGTCGATGTCCCGGGGATTGAGTGCCGCCACCGTCACGCCCTCCTCCAGGAGCGGTCCCTGAGCCAGAAGGGATCCGTCGGGCCCCACGGCGATGGAGCCCCCCGGAAAGACCTTCCCGCCTTCCGAGCCCACGAGCTGGGCCACCACGAGGAAGATCCCATGTTCCTGCGCCGTGCCCCGGGCCAGAGCCTCCCAGCGCTCCAGGTTGCTGGGGCGCCCCGCGCCGATGGCGGAGAAGTCCCGGGCCGGAGAGGCGCTCACCACGATAAGGAGCTCGGCACCGCCCACGGCAAGAATGGTGGCAGGCAGGGAATGCCACATATCCTCGCAGACGAGCATCCCCATGCGCCCGAAGCGCGTATCGAAGGGCTTCACCTCCGTCCCCGGCTCCACGAAACGGTCCTCGTCGAAGACGCCGTACGTGGGGAGGAAGATCTTGCGGTGCACGTGGACCGGCCTCCACGCCCCCTCCTCGGGGGTCAGGTAGGCCACGCTGTTGTAGATGCGCCGCTTCCAGCGCTCATAGAACCCCACCACCACGTCGGGGCCGTCCGCGGGCGGAGGGCCCAGGCGCGCCGCCAGCTTCTCCACCGTAAGGGCCACCTCCGCCACGCCGCCCTCCAGGAAGTACCCGGTCAGCGACGCCTCGGGGAAGACCAGGACGTCGGCCTCGGCGGCGTGCTTTGCCACCGTGTCCCGTACCCCGGCCAAGTTCCGGTCCAGCTCCGCCTTCCTCGGCTTGAACTGGACCATGGCGACCTGCAGGGGGGTGGAGGCCTGGCTTGCTTTCATGAGCTCGGAAATCTGGAGTGAAGCCACCGCCGAGGAGCCCACACCCGGGTTGCCTGGCGGGCCCCTTCGCCGGAACGTTTCCTCAAAGGTAGGGCTCCCAGCAGGAATGTGCAGTCCGCACTGCAAGCGGGACGCCGCAGCGCCGCAAAACCGCGGTCCCGTGGCAAGGGAACGCGAGTCCGTAGCGCGGGGTTACTATTTGCCATGATCAAGAACCTGCGCATCCCGGTCCTCGTCCTTCTCCTATCCGCGGCAGTCGTGCCCGGCCTCGGCGCCCAGAATACCAAGCCTCCGGTCGCCGATGTCTTCCAAGCCACCTTCGACGCGGTGGAGCTCTTTCACTGGAACGCCCCCACCGACTCGGCGCTGTGGGAGTCGGCCCTCCAGGGACTCATCGAGGGGCTCCATGACCCCTACGCCGCCGTCTTCACCCCCCGGGAGGCCGAAGCCTGGGATGAGGAGACCACGGGCAACTACTCGGGCATCGGGCTGCAGATCACTCAGCTCAACAATCGGATCACGGTCACGGCCGTCTTCCGGGGAACCCCCGCCGAGCAGGTCGGCATCCAGGTCGGAGACGTCATCGTGGGGGTGAACGACCACGACGCCACCGACTGGAGCACCGACATGGCCGCCGACTCCATCAAGGGACCGGTGGGCACCATGGTCACCGTGCGCATCCAGCGCCCCGGGTTCGACGAGCCCATCTCCTTCGATATCCGCAGAGCCAAGGTCCACGTACCGGCGGTGAACTACGGGGTCATCGCCGACGCCGGGAACTCGGGGCTCGGATACGTGATCCTGGACCGGGTCGCCCGCAACGCCGCGACGGAGCTGGATCAGGCCCTGGGGAAGATGGAGGGCATCTCGGGCCTCATCATCGATCTCAGGAGGAACCCCGGGGGATTCCTGGACGAGTCCCTCATGCTGGCAGACATCTTCCTGGAGCCGGGCTCGGTTCTGGCCAGCACCGTCCAGCGGGTCCCCGGGGGAGGGCCGGGAGAGACCACGACCGAGTCGTTCCACGACCGCTGGCCGGCCCGGGTTCCCGACCTTCCTGTGATCCTCCTGGTGGATCGCTTCACCGCCTCAGGGGCCGAGATTCTCGCCGGCGCTCTGCAGGACTACGACCGGGGCCTCGTCGTGGGGGAACGGACCTTCGGCAAGGGGCTGGTCCAGACCATCCGGCCCCTCCCCCACGGGCGGCGGCTGCGCATCACCACCGGCGAGTGGCAGACCCCCCTGGGCCGCTCCCTGCACCGGAAGCGGGACATGGAGATGCGTCCCCTGCCCGAGAAACTCGACTCCCTCCCCAGAGTGACCACGCCCGGGGGGCGCACCCTCATCGACGGCGGCGGCGTCTTTCCGGACCTGGCGGTACGGAACGACACCCTCACCACGGCGGAACAGACGCTCATCCGCACCGCCAATGAGGCCCAGTTTCCCCTGGGCCTGCGTCTCGCCGAGTTCTCCTTTGCCCAGGCCAAGCGGATTCGCGAGGCGGACAGCGAGGTCCCGGAGCTGGACCCGCAGGCCTTCCAGGTCTTTCTCGACAGCATGGTCGCAGAGGGACTTCCCGAAGAGGTCCTGAGTGCCCCGGGGGTGCGGGACTACCTGGCGTGGCGTGCCCGCCTCGGCATCGCCCAGCGCATGAACGACGTGGGCCACGAAGCCCGCTTCCGCATGGAGCGGGACCGCGTGCTGGCCCGGGCCGTGCGGTTGCTCGATGAAGCCTCCACCCAGGCAGAGCTGTACACCCTCGTCGCCGCCGAGGCCGAGCCCGGCACGGGAGAGCCCAAGGAACAGGAGGCCCCCTCCGACACGGCGGCCGTGCATCCCCGGCGCTGAGGAAGCGCCCCCCCCCCGGGGGGGCTCCGCCGGATGCTTCAGCTTCCTCCCCCGCCCCGGGGGTGGAAACGTCGATGCATGTCTCGCAGGTAGCTCCGGTCCACGTGGGTGTAGATCTGGGTGGTGGAGATGTCGGCGTGGCCCAGGAGCTCCTGGACCGCGGCCAGGTCGGCTCCGCCCTCCAATAGGTGGGTGGCGAAGCTGTGCCGCAGCGTGTGGGGCGACACCTTCTTTGCGATCCCGGCGCGGCGCGCCGCCTCCCGCACGATGCGAAAGACCATCTGGCGGCTCAGGGGCCGCCCCCGGGCGCTGAGAAAGACCCTCCCCTCCCCCCGCCCTCGATCCAGACCTGGGCGGACCTCCCGCAGATAACGCCTCAGCGCGCGGAGCGCCGGCCCGCCCAGGGGCACGATGCGCTCCTTGGAACCCTTGCCGAAGACGGTGGCAATCCCTTCCTCCAGATCCAGACTCGACAGGAGGAGATCCACCAGTTCCGACACCCGCATCCCCGAGGCGTACAACGTCTCCAGGAGCGCACGATCCCTCCAGTAGAGGGCGCGGGTGGGATCGGGGGCATCCAGGAGGCGGGTCACCTCCTCCACGCTCAGGTGGTGCGGAAGAGTACGGATCATGCGCGGCGCCTCCAGACGCTCCGCCGGGTCCGTCTGCAGGAGTCCCTCGGCCAGGAGAAAGGCGAAGAAGGTGCGCGCAGCCGACTGGGCCCGCCGGATGCTGGACGACGCCAGCCCACGCTCGGAGAGGTGGTAGATCCAGGCGCGAAGATCCTCCGGCTTCACCGCCGGTGGTTCCTTGACGCCTCGTTCCTCCAGAAAGGCCACCATCCACTCCAGGTCCCGCCCGTACGCCTCCAGGGTGCGGTGCGAAAGCCCCCGCTCGAAGGCGAGATGATCCTGGAACGGCTCCATGCGGAAGGCGGCGGCGGCCGCCGGAGAGGGCCGTCGCCGGGACTCAGTCGTCATGACGCCGCGTTCTCCACCACCACCCGAAGGCCGCGCCCGCCACGACCACCGCGGCCCCCAGGAGGATGTGGTTCGCCTCGCCCAGGGCCCGCTCCACCGCCTCAAGGTTCTCCCCCGCCATGGCGCCCATCCGGACCAGGGCGCCGTACCAGATGGCCGACGCTGCCACGATGGGCACCGCCACCCGTCCCACCGGCTGGTGCGTCACACCGGCGAACACAGGCACCACGGCCCGTAGTCCGGGGAGGAAACGGGTGAAGAAGATGGCCGGGGTACCCCACCGGTGGTAGAAAGCCTGCATGCGCTCCATCTGATGCGCGTTCAGGAGGCGCCGCCCCCAACCCGTTTCGAAGAACGGGCGTCCGTGGGTATGACCCAGGCGGTACATGAGGAGGGCCGAAGCGGCGTTGAGGAGCCAGGTGGCCAGGAAAACGCCCCAGGCATGGAGCGACTCATTCAGGGCGGAGAAAAATCCCCCGAGGAGCACGAAGGTGTCGGCGGGAACGGCGGGAACGATATTCTCCACCGCAGCCCCCAGACCCAGACCCAGATACACGGCCCAGGAAGGGAGCGCCTGCGCCCAGGCGGCAAGCTGATCCACCATGTCGTATCCTCCGCAATCCGCCCGGGGGTCGCCTGCCGCGCTCCGAGGGGAGCGCAACCGTCATCCGTTCCCGGATCCCGGGAGGACCCGACGCAACCCGTCGCCGGCCTCCAGGAGCCCGGCGGTCACCCCTCCTGCGATTCTACGAGCGCCACCGCGTGCACCGCGAGTCCCTCTCCGCGCCCGATCCATCCCATCCCTTCGTTGGACTTTCCCTTCACCGACACCGAGCCCCGATCCACACCCAGAACCCTTGCCAAGCGCTCCTGCATAGCGGAGGCGTGGGGACCGATGCGCGGAGATTCGCACACCACGGTCACATCCACGTTCACCACGCGTAGATCCCGGGACTCAAGAAGGGACGCCACCCGGGAAAGGAGATCCATGGAATCGGCCCCCTTCCAGCGCTCGTCATCCGGCGGAAAGTGGCTTCCCACGTTGCCCGCCCCTGCGGCGCCCAGAACCGCGTCGATGACGGCGTGGACCACCGCATCCCCGTCGCTGTGTCCAGCCAGGCCGGGGTGATCGGGGATGACGACCCCCCCCAGCACCAGCTCCCGTTCCGAGTCGAAACGATGGGAGTCGTAGCCCATGCCCACCCTCATGGCGGGCGTCAGTCCTCCCAGCGGCGCAGGGCGAGGCACACGTTGTGGCCGCCGAAGCCGAAGGAGTTGGTCAGGGCCAGCTTGACGGGGCGCTCCACCATCCCCTCGTGTGCGTAGTCGAGGTCACAGGCGGGATCCGCCTCTTCGAAGTTGATGGTGGGAGGGATGCGTCCCTCGCGACACACGTTGAGGGTGACGAAGGCCTCCAGCGCCCCGGCAGCCCCCAGGAGGTGGCCCGTCATGGACTTGGTGGAGCCAACGACGATGTCGTACGCGCGAGCTCCGAGGACCTCCTTGATGGCGTGCGTCTCGATGGCGTCGGCCATGGTGGACGTGCCGTGGGCGTTGATGTAATCCACGTCGGCAGGCTCAGCCCCGGCGTCGGAGAGCGCCATGCGCATGGCGTGCTGGGCGCCGTACCCGTCGGGGGGCGGCGCCGTGATGTGATAGGCGTCCCCCGAAAGCCCATAGCCGGCGATCTCGCCGAGAATGGTCGCTCCCCGGGCACGGGCGTGCTCGAGTTCCTCCAACACAAGCGCCCCGGCCCCTTCCCCGATGACGAAGCCGTCCCGGTGGAGATCGAAGGGACGGCTGGCGTGCTCCGGATCGTCGTTGCGGGTGGACATGGCCTTCATGGCCGCGAAGCCGGCGATGCACATGGGGGTGATGGTGGCCTCGGCGCCGCCCGCCAGCATGAGGTCGGCCACGCCGTTCTGGATGTGGCGCATGGCCTCCCCGATGGCGTGGGCGCTGGAAGCGCAGGCCGACACGGTGGCGTAGTTGGGCCCCTGAAGGTTCCAGCGCATGGAAAGGAGCCCCGCCGAGATATCGGGAATGAACATGGGGATGAAGAAGGGGCTCACCCGCTTGGGGCCCTGGCTGAGAAGCTTCTTGTGCTGCTCCTCGAAGGTGTTGATGCCCCCGATCCCGCTCCCGAAGACCACGCCGAACCGCTGCGGCGCCACCCCGTCCGGGACGCCCTCCAGGCCCGCCGAATCCATGGCCTGCACCGCAGCCCCGAAGGCGAACTGGGAGACGCGGTCGTAGCGGCGCGCATCCTTGCGATCCATGTACAGTGCGGGATCGAAGTCCTTCACCTCGCATGCGATACGGGTGGCGAACTCCTCTCCGGCTTCGAAGGCGGTGATGGCTCCCGCCCCGCTCTTTCCCGCCAGGAGGTTTTTCCACGTGGTCCGGCTGTCCGGGCCCACGGGCGAAACCACACCCACGCCCGTGACCACCACCCTTCGCCGTGCTTCACCCATGTTCGCCTCGTTCATCGGGGCTCCGTGTTGCCGCCTGCCGGCGGCTCAGTCCTGATCCGACTTCTTCTTCAGGTAGGCGATGGCGTCACCGACGGTGCGCATCTGCTCGGCATCCTCGTCGGGAATATCGATGCCGAACTCTTCTTCAAACGCCATCACCAGCTCGACGGTGTCGAGGGAATCGGCTCCCAGGTCGTCAACGAAGGACGCGTCGTCGGTCACCTTTTCCGGCTCCACGCCCAGCTCGTTGATGATGATCTCCCGGACCCGCGCCTCGGTCGCCTCGCTCATGGATACCTCCTGAATGGGGAATGTTGTCAGCTCTGAACTTATCGGTCTTTCTCGCGGCGATGTACCGTGGGGTCACATCGCCATACCGCCGTCCACCGCGAGAACCTGGCCGGTAATGTAGCGAGCACCCGGCCCTACGAGAAACCGGGCCGCGGCGGCCACGTCGTCGGCCTCGCCGAGGGCCCCCAGGGGGATGAGATCTCTGAGCCCCTCCACCTGGCTCTCGGAGAGTTCCGCGGTCATGTCGGTGCGGATGAATCCCGGAGCGATGGCGTTGCATCGCACCCCTCGGGACGCCAGCTCCTTGGCGACACTCTTGGTGAGGCCCACAAGGCCGGCCTTGGAGGCTGCGTAGTTGACCTGCCCGGGGTTGCCCATAAGGCCCACAACCGAGGTGATGTTGAGGATGGCTCCCCGCCGCTGCTTCATCATGCCCCGGGTGACGGAACGCGTGAAGTTGAACGCCCCCTTGAGGTTGGTGCGTATCACTTCATCGAATTCCTCATCCTTCATACGCAGAAGGATGTTGTCCCGGGTGATGCCGGCATTGTTCACCAGGATGGTCACGGGACCCAGATCCGACGCCACGGCGGCGACGGTGTCCTGGGCCGCCTCGGAGTCGCCCACGTCACAGGCGTAGCCCCGGTGGCCCTCGCCCGGGAGGCCTTGGGCGGCCGCGACAGCCCGCTCCTCGCTGCGGC
The DNA here is from genome assembly GCA_046756305.1 of Gemmatimonadota bacterium. Lineage (GTDB taxonomy): Bacteria > Gemmatimonadota > Gemmatimonadetes > Longimicrobiales > Gaopeijiaceae > JBHHWB01. The sequence goes on along the minus strand of JBHHWB010000013.1, from coordinate 24,099 downwards.
CGACCACCGCCACCCGCGCCCCTCCCTCGGCCAGGGCCCGGCTGATTGCGAGTCCGATCCCACGGGACCCCCCGGTCACCAGGGCCACCTCCCCCTCGAGTTCCCGCCCCGCAAAGGCGCTCCTCGCGCCACCCGCGCCGTCGCCCTCGCCGCCGCTTCCGCTGCCGCTGTTCATCTTCTCCTCCGTCACGGGAGATCTCCTTCCAGATCGCTCGGTTCACCTACGGATGCACAGGGAAGCCCGCGGGCGTTCCTCCGGTTGAGGCCGCAGAGCACCGAACCCGGACCCAGCTCCACGAAGGCATCGGCGCCCGCCCCCACCATGGCGCGCACCGAAGCCGCCCATCGCACGGGAGAGGTGAGCTGCCGCACCAGGAGCTTCCGTGCCGCGGCACCCTCGGACACGGGACCCGCAGTCACATTGGAGTACACGGGAAAGCGGGGATCGGCGAAGGGAATCTCCTCCAGCACCCGGGCCAGATCCTCCGCCGCGGGCGCCATGAGGGGGGAGTGGAAGGCCCCCGACACCTTGAGAGGCACGACACGGCGGGCCCCCGCCTCCTTCGCCAGCGCCATCCCCTCTTCCACCCCCGCTTCATCGCCGCTGATGACGATCTGACCCTCCGAGTTGAAGTTGGCCGGCACGCAGACGCCGGCCTTCACGCCCCGGCACACCTCCTCGAGGACGTCATCTTTCAGGCCCAAAACGGCGGCCATGGTTCCGGGCCGTTCCCGGCCGGCGGCGAACATGAGTTCCCCCCGGATCCGCACCGCCCGCAGGGCGTCGGCGAAGGTGAGGGTCCCCGCCGCCACGTGGGCGCTGAACTCCCCCAGGGAGTGCCCCGCCGCCATGGCCACGGGACCCAGGCGATCCTGCGCCACGCGCAGCGCGGCCACCGAATGGACCAGGATGGCGGGCTGGGCGTTGCGGGTGGCCGTGAGCTCCTCCTCGGGCCCGTGGGCCATGAGGCGGGAGAGGCCGAAGTCCAGAATCTCGTCGGCTTCACGAAGCACTTCGGCCGCCCGCGGCTCGGCGCGGGCCAACTCGGCCGCCATGCCCACGTACTGGGATCCCTGACCGGGAAAGAGGAGGGCGCACGTCATGGTGAGTTCCGGTGGAGAGCCGCGGGGCGCCTCAGAACCGCCATACCTGGGCGCCCCAGGTCAGGCCGGCCCCGAAGGCGGCGGTGAGCACGTTGGTCCCGGGCCCTACGAGGCCCGACTCCCGCACCTCGTCCAGGGCCACCGGAATGGACGCGGAGCTCATGTTCCCGAAGCGGTCCAGGTTGATGTAGACCCGCTCCATGGGGATGCCCGCATACTTGGCTGTGGCCTCGATGATGCGGACGTTGGCCTGGTGGGGAACCATGAGATCCACGTCGTCGGCGGTGAGGCCCGCGTTGGCCAGCGCCTGCTGGGCCGCCTCGGCCATGGAGCGGACCGCGTTCTTGAACACCTCCCTCCCGGCCATGTGCACCAGATGCTCTCCCCTCTCCAGCACCTCCGGGCTCAGGGGCTCGGCGTTTCCGCCCGCAGGCCGGTAGAGGAGGTCGGCAAGGTTTCCGTCGGACCGGAGCACGCTGGAAAGAATTCCGGGCTCGGGGCTTCCGTCGCCTCCTCCCCCGTCTCCGTTGCCGGTCGGCCGGACCACGGCGGCGCCCGAGCCGTCTCCAAAGAGCACACAGGTGGACCGGTCGCTCCAGTCCACGATAGCGCTCATCTTCTCGGTTGAAACTACCAGGGCGATCTCTCCCCGCCCGGCGTGGAGATAGCCCTCGGCCATGGTCAGACTGTACAGGAAACCGCTGCAGGCCGCGTGGAGATCATAGGCGAAGGCGTTGCGGCACCCCAGGACGGCCTGGATGTCGCACGCGGTGGAAGGAAGCCACCGGTCCGGCGTGGCGGTGCACACGATAAGGACGTCCACCTCCCCCGGGTTCACCCCCGCCTCGGCCATGGCCTTCTTCGCCGACTCGGCTCCCATGGCCGCCGCCGTAAGGTCGTCGGGGGCGATGCGGCGCTCCCGAATGCCGGTGCGGGTACGAATCCATTCATCCGACGTATCCATGCGCGCGGCGAGGTCGTCGTTGGTGACCACGTTGTCGGGCAGGAACCGCCCCGTGGACACGATACGAGCCAGAGGTTTGGGATGTCTCACGAGGTGCGCTCCCGCTGGGCCGTGGCGGCCAGTTCTCGTTGGATATGGCTCACCATCTTGGACCGTACGGCCCGTTCCGCAACCCCCAGGGCGTTGCGGATGGCCCGGGGCGGCGACTCACCGTGACAGATGATGGAGACCCCGTTGACGCCGAGAAGGGGCGCTCCGCCGTACTCCGTGTAGTCCAGAACGCGGAAAACGCCCTCGAGGTCCAGCGCCTGACCGGAGGCGTCGAGCTCGGCGCGCAGGAGGCCGATGATGAACTCCGCCACCGATTCGTAGAATTTGAGGAGGACGTTGCCCACGAAGCCGTCGCAGACGACCACGTCGCAGACGCCCTGAATGATGTCGCGCCCCTCCACGTTCCCCACGAAGTTGAGATGAGGATCGTCGGCCAGGAGCCCGTAGGCACCCGCGGTGAGCTCGTCCCCCTTCCCCGGCTCCTCGCCGATGTTTAGAAGCGCCACCCGGGGCGCCTCCTGGCCCATGAGGTCCTGGGCGTAGATCTGCCCCAGGTGCGCGAACTGATGCAGGTGCCGGGGCTTGCAGTCCACGTTTGCCCCGGCGTCGAGCATGAGGCAGGGATCCTTGGCCGTGGGAAGCACGGTGCCGATGGCGGGTCGATCCACACCCGGAAGGGGCCGCAGCGTAAAGAGGGACGTCGCCATGACGGCCCCGGTGGATCCGGCGCTGACGAAGGCATCGGCCTCGCCCGCCTTCTGGAGCTTGAGCCCCACGACGATGGAGGAGTCCGGCTTTCTACGGATTACCGATGCCGGAGCGTCCTCGGGCAGGACCCGTTCCGGCGCGTGATGGATGCCGAGGCGGGTGCGGTCCGCTTCGGGGTGGAGGGCGAGTTCAGCCTCGATGGCGTCCCGGTCCCCCACCAGAACCACCTCCGTGTCCGGCTCCAGTTCCTGGAGGGCGCCGATCGCCCCCGCCACCTCGGCCGACGGGGCGTGATCGGTGCCCATCGCATCCAGCGCGATGCGCACCGGCTTCTCCCGTTACTCTTCGTCGATGGGAAGGACGGATTCGCCCCGGTAGTACCCACAGCTCGGGCACACCCGATGGGGCTCCTTGGGATCACCGCAGTTGGGGCACGTGTGCAGGGTCACGGGCTCCGCCTTGTAGTGGGTCCGCCGCTTCCGCTTCCGCTGTTTCGATGTGCGTTTCTTTGGAACAGCCATGAGACCAATTCACTCAGCTCTTGAGCGTTCGCAGTGCGTCCCACCTGGGATCCGGCTCCGCACGCGTGCAGTCGCACACCCCCTCATTGAGGTTGGTGCCGCACATCGGGCAGAGGCCTCGGCACTCCGAATCGCAAACCACGTATGGATCGATGGCGAGAAGCACCTCCTCGCGCACTGCATCGGTCAGATTCAGGTCGGTGGCGCCTCCAGCATAGAGGTGCACGTCCCCACCCTCCTCCGCACCGGGCAGACCGGCTTCCTGGAAAACCCAGGTCACCTCCGTCTCCAGGAGCCCGGCGACGCCTTCGAGACAGCGCCGACACTCCCGAACCCAGCCGCCCCGAATCATCCCACGAACCACGATCTGCGCCCCCGCAGCTCCACCACCCCCCGCGAGGGAAGCGTGCAGAACCACCGACACCGGTCCGGAAAAGCCCGTCTCCAGACCTTTCCACATCGCGTCATCCGGCGGAATCTCCGCCGAAATCTCGACGTTCCGGTCTCGATCCAGACGCAGAAGATCAAGACGGAGCATAGTCATGAAAGCTATCCGCCTGGCGCGGCCAAGTCCACCCCCGCCCGGCCCGATTCAGAGGTTTCCGAGACGCTCGGCGGTGCTGAAGAAAAAGGCGATCTCCTGGGCCGCGTTCTCGTCCGAATCGGAGGCGTGAATGGCGTTGCGCCCCTTGGACTCGGCGTACAGGCGGCGTACCGTACCCTCCTCGGCTTCGGCGGGATCGGTGGCGCCGATGACGGCGCGAAGGCGCGCCACCGCGTCGTCCGCTTCCAGAACCATGGGAATGACGGGACCCGAAGTCATGAACTCCACCAGTTCGCCGTAGAAGGGGCGCTCGGCATGCACTTCGTAGAACGCCGCGGCCTGGGCTTCCGTAAGGCGGGTCATGCGCACGGCGCGCACGGAGAAGCCGGCCTCTTCCAGGTGGGCCAGGATCTTGCCGGCGTTTCCGGCGGCGACGGCGTCGGGTTTGATGATCGCGAGGGTCAGACTCATGAAGGGGATCCTTCCTTTATGTTCTCGTTGTGGTTCTCATCGGCGAGGGAGCCGTACAGCGCCCTCAGGATGGATTCCCGGGTGACGAAGCCGACGAACCGGCCTTCGCGGGCCACAGGCAGCTGCTCGACGTCCCGGTTCACCATGATGTTGGCCGCTTCCAGAAGCGGCTGGTCTTCAGAGACGCAGAGGACCGTGCGGGTCATGGCGTCCCGTGCCAGGGGGATCTCCTTTCCCTCCCCCGATTCCGTTTCCGCTCCCCGGTCCTCCCGGGGGCGCCCCCGGCGGATCAGGTACGCCAGGGCGTCGCCGGAAGTGAGCACACCCAACACCTCATATCCCTCGCTCACCACCGGAATCGCCGGCACCTGGCGCCGCACCATCAGGTCCAGTACTTCCGCCAGAGGGGTATCCGGATAGACCCGGTATTGAACGGGGACGAGGGCCTCCGCCACCAGGTGGCGATTCTCCAACTCCGATTCCATGAGCTCCCGAATACTCCGTGCGGCCGAAATGGATCCTCCCAGGAGGAGGCGCTCGGTGCGCGCAGGATCCCGCAGGACCCTGGCGACGGCGGCCAGCACCTGGCGTGTGACGCCGACGTTTTCTTCCGGCGCCAGCACCAGCACCACGGCTCGCGCCGTGCCGTCCGCCTCTTCGCTGCCCGTGACCACCTCCATGGGCCGGGGGGAGACCCCGACGGCCACCGCCACCCCGTGGAGGGCCCGAGCCGGACCCGCCACGCCCACCACCTGCTCATTGATGCGCATCACCTCTCCACCGCGTCCGGGCTCCAGGGAGGCCAGGAGGCCCTCCACCTCTTCCTCGGGGACCACACCCTCCCCGAAGACGCGCCGGATCATCTCCGCCAGAGCCGCGCGGAGGCTATCCGCCTCGAGAGGGACGGCAACCCACGAATCCACCATCAGGTCCGAATCCTTCATGGCGCCTCTCTTTGCCGATGCCGCTCCGCGCGCTCCTCCCCCTCCCCTTCCGGGCGCAGGGCGCCCATGGGCGGAAAAGACCTCCGGATCCCGGCGGCCCCGGGCCGGTTCAGCCCAGCGCTTCCTGGACGAGCGCGACAATATCCACCGGGCGCTTGGCCACGGCGATCCCATTTTCTTCGAACGCCTTCACTTTTTCCTCGGCAGTGCCCGAAGAACCGGAGATGATGGCGCCCGCATGACCCATGCGCCGCCCCGGAGGCGCCGTCTGCCCGGCGATGAAGCCCACCACCGGCTTGGTCATGTGGGCACGGACGTAGGCCGCCGCCTCCTGCTCGTCGGTGCCTCCGATCTCTCCGATCATGACCACGGCCTTGGTGTCGGGATCCTTCTCGAAAGCCTCCAGACAGTCGATGAAGTTGGTCCCGATGAGGGGATCCCCTCCGATGCCCACGCAGGTGGTCTGTCCGATGCCCACGTGGGTGAGCTGGAAGACCGCTTCGTAGGTCAGGGTCCCGGAGCGGGACACCACCCCCACCGGGCCCTCGGCCACGATCTGTGCCGGGAGGATGCCCACCTTGGATTTTCCGGGGGAGATGAGGCCCGGGCAGTTGGGTCCGATGACCCGTACGCCCCGGTCCCGGGCGAAGGCGTGGGCCCGCGCCATGTCCTGGACCGGAATGCCCTCGGTGATGGCCACCACCAGGTCCACGCCCGCGTCGACGGCCTCCATGATGGCCCCCGCCGCGAACGCCGGCGGCACGTAGATGACCGCCGTGTTCGCCTCCGTGGAGGAGACGGCTTCATCCATGGCGTTGAAGATGGGCACGCGCTCATCTGCGGGTCCCTGGAAGGTCTGCCCCCCCTTGCCCGGCGTCACGCCGGCCACCACCCGGGTGCCATACTCCATCATCTGGCGGGTGTGGAAGGATCCGTCCCGGCCGGTGATGCCCTGCACCACGACCCGAGTATCGTTGTCGATGAAAATCGCCATGATCTATGCCTTTGCCAGCTCTACGGCCTTCTCCACCACCTCATCCATGGAGGTGTAGGCGGAAAAGCCTGCGTCTTTCAGGATCTCGAGGGCGAGCTCTTCGTTCGTCCCCGTGAGTCGAATCACGATGGGCGGTTCGATGTCGATGCGTCGCGTGGCCTCCACGATCCCGTTGGCCACGTCGTCGCAGCGGGTGATGCCCCCGAAGATGTTGAAGAGGATGACCTTCACGTTGGGGTCCGAGGTGATGATCTCCAGCGCCGCCACCACCTTCTCGGGGTTGGACGATCCTCCGATGTCCAGGAAGTTCGCCGGCTCGCCCCCGTAGTACTTCACCAGATCCATGGTGGCCATGGCCAGCCCCGCCCCGTTCACGCAGCACCCCACGTTGCCGTCCAGCTTCACATAGCTCAGGCCGGCTTCCCGGGCCTTCGTCTCCGCCGGCGGCTCGGCGGAGGTGTCCCGCATGGCCGCGATCTCGGGACGGCGGAACAGCTCGTTGTCATCGATGCTCATCTTGGCGTCGATGGCCTTCACCTCTCCCGAGGGCGTGGTGATGAGGGGGTTGATCTCCGTCATGGATGCCCCTGAATCCACGAAGGCGTCGTAGAGGCGGTGGATGACCCGGGCCGCCTGCTTGATGATCTCCGGATCGTCGTACAGGAAATTGGCGAGCCAGTAGGCCTGGTGAGGAAGCATTCCGTAGCGGGGATCCACGGTGAGCTTACGGATGGCCTCGGGCTTGGTGGCCGCCACGTCCTCGATGTCCATTCCTCCTTCGGGAGAAACCATGAAGGTCGGCGCCTGCCGCGCCCGGTCCATGAGGACGCCGACGTAAGCCTCGTTGGCGATCTCCTCCGCCGGAGTCACCAACACCTTCTCCACCGGCAGGCCCTTGATCTCCATCCCGAGAATTGCCGCCGCGTGGGCCCGCGCCTCGGCCGGGTCCTTGGCCAGCTTGACCCCCCCCGCCTTCCCGCGTCCTCCGGAGTGGACCTGGGCCTTGACCACCACCTTGCCGCCGAATCTGCGGGCGATCTCCTCCGCTTCCTCCGGCGTGGTGGCGATCTCCCCCGGGGGGACGGGAATTCCCGCCGCCCGGAAGCGTTCCTTCGCCTGATATTCGTGAATGTTCATGGACGTACGCTTTCTCGAAGAGTGATGTCGTCGGGGGGACGCCGCACGGCTCGGTCCGGCCCGGAGCAACCCGTAAAGCTACCCGAGGCCAAATGGGGGATCAACGGCCCGGACCGGCCAGCTTCTCCAGGAGGGCGCGCAGCTCCGACAGCGCCCTTCCGAACCCGGCCCAGTCCCCCTCCTTGAGGCGTGTCTCGGCCCGCTCGAGAAGGTCCAGCGCCGAACGGGGCCACCCGCCTGGAGCGGCGCCTGCCGACGCCCCCTCCTGCGGTGTCCCGCCGCCGGTTTCGGCCACCACGTCCCGCCCGGCCAGCATGGCGACCGCCTCGGCCAGGCTCTCGGTCATGGCCACGCGCCGCCCGTCGCTCACTACGAAGCGGCGCAGCTCGGGGATGGCGTCGGCCTCTGCGGCGAGGAAGACGGGCTCCATGTAGAGGAGCCGCGATCCGGCGGGAACGAGGTGGAGGTGCCCCGTCCATACCTCGCTCCCTCCCGTCCGCCACAGGCTGAACTGCTGAGAGATCACCGGGTCCTGCTCCACCAGCGCTTCGATCTGGCGGGGGCCCGGCACCTGATCTTCCACAGAAACATCCAGCAGAACCAGGTCGGGAACCCCGGCACCATCCGTCCGGCCCACCAGGATGGCCGTCAGATTCTGCCGCCCGGCGGGGACGAAGACGGTGGTAAGCTGGAAGCGGGCCTCCTCCTCTCCCTGGAGGCGGTAGATGCCGTACTCCGGATTGTAGCGCACGGGGTTGGTTCCCTGAGCGAGCTCGTTGGGCGAGGCCCATACATCCTGCTGTCCGTGGAAGGCGGGTGCCGTCTCCTGGTGGTACTGGAGGAGCACCCGCGCCTGGAGGTTCAGGAGCTGGGTGGGATACCGTACATGGGCCCGCAGCTCGCCGGGCATCTCCTCCATGGGCTTGAAGAGGCCGGGAAAGGCCGCCGCGTATGCGTCCGCCAGGGGATCGGAGATGGGAACACGATAGAAGGTCACCGCGCCGGTCACCGCGTCCACGGTGATCTTCACGCTGTTGCGTATGTAGCTCACCGACCGCAGGAAGCGGATCTCGTGGGGCGTGGAGAGGGGAAACGCGCGTGTACCGGTGAAGGCGTCCACCATCCACACCATGCGCCCCCCCGCCAGAACGGGGTACGGCGCCTCGGGAAAGCGCAGGAAGGGCGCGATGCTCCGGATCCTCTCCAGTACCTGCCTGCGGAAGACGAAGCGGCTGTCCCTGCCGATGTTGGAGGTGAAGACGAGATTCGGATCCCGAAAACGCCACGCGAAGGCTGCGGTTCGCATGAGGGAGGAGAGGGGGATCCCGGGCGGGAAGTCCACCCCGGCCTCCCCGGGCGTTCCGTCGGGGCCCAGGAAGGCGTCAGGTCCCGGCGAGACCATGGCGTAGGGCTGGGGGCTCAGCCCGAAGAAGACCTGGGGCCGATCCAGGGAGAACTCAGGGGGCGCCTCATCCCGGTCGGTGACCACCGGCGGGATGCCCGCCAGGAGCATGGGGGGCCGTCCTTCCGGGGTGCGCTCCGAGGCCAGGCTGGCCACCGCCCCCATTCCTTCGATGTATCGCTCCCGGATGTGGAGGTTCTGCCAGTTGGGATCCTGAATTCCCGCCGGATCCACCTCCCGCGCCGACACGGCCATCATGCGCAGGCCCCGGGGCGTGTCATACCGGTCCAGGGCCACGTCGGTGAATTCGTAATACGGGAAGCGGGCTTCGATCTCCCTGAATGTGGTCAGGAGAGGGCCCCGTCCCCATACGGGCAGGCCGGCGAACTGCTCGGCGGCCCGGGGCCAATCCACGGGCTCGTCCCGCCGGTAAAGGAAGGGCCGCCGCACCATGGCGTCGAGACCGAACCCCCTGCGGGTGAATTCCAGGTTGTAGTCGATGTAGGGGGTCTCGCGCTCCAGCTCGTTGGGCTGCACCCGGACCCGCTGCACCAGCGCCGGATACATCTGGCCGATGAGGAGCGCACCCCCCAGCGCCCCCACCCACGAGCCGAGGACGAAGCCCGTGCGGTTCTTCCATGCCCCCCACGCCGTGCCTCCCGCCGCCAGCACCGTGATGATAGCCACGGTCTGGAGCGCCGGCAGGCGGGCCTGGACGTCGGTGAAGCCCACGATGCCCTGCACGCTCGAGGTGCCGTCGAGCATGAGGAGATAGCGGCCCAGCCACATCCTCACCGCCAGAAGAAGGAGAAAGAAGGTGAGAAGCCCACCCATGTGAAGGCGGCTCCCCCCATGGGTGACGACGTGGGTTCCGCTCCAGCGCAGGGCGCCGGTGGCGGCGTACCCGGCCGTCACCAGGGTGAAGACCAGAAACGTCACCACCAGGGCCAGAGTCACGGCGCTGGCCAGGAGGGGAAGCCAGAAAACGTAGAAGCTCACGTCCCGACCCAGGATGGGGTCGGTCAGACCCCACGCCTCCCCGTTGACCAGGAGGAGAAGCTGCGTCCCCACGGATCGGGGCACGGCGGCGCCGAACCAGAGGGCCAGAAGGGCCGACGCTCCCAGGATCCCCGCCAGCACATAACCCTGGGGAAGCTTCTCCGAGATCTCCAGGTTGCCGAAACGGCGTTTGATGTGGATGCCACCCAGCGTGGCCGCCACCCGGCGGAGATTCACGAAAATGAGGAGCCCAACCACGAGGCCCGCCACGATTCGCGCACCCCACGCCCACAGGGCACGCTTCCAGAAGACGGCGGCGTATCCCTGGGATGCCTGCCAGAGCACCTCCACGTAGAGGCCCGTCGCCAGGCGCCCCAGAAGGAGGAGAAGGAGCAGGAGGGCCCCAAGCGCCAGGAGGAGGCGGCCCCCTCTCAATGTGGAGCGAATCGAGTCCACCGTTGCATCCCTCACGTCAGAGGCGGTCCCCACCCCGTGGAGGGTGGGAGGTCTTTCGGGTGGGAGAGATCAGGGGTTTACGCCCTGCTCCCTGAGCCAAGCCTCTACTTCCCGGCGGATCTCCGCAAGTCGCTCCGGGGTGCGGGCTTCATAGCGCGCCACGATGACGGGCTGCGTGTTGGAGGCGCGCAACAGGGCCCAACCATCGCCGAAGAGCACCCGTACGCCGTCCACATCGATGACGTCGTAGCGGGCGCGGAAATGCTCCAGCGCCGCCTTGACCACCGTCCACTTGGTCTCCTCTGTGACGTCGATGCGCAGCTCCGGCGTGGAGACGTAGCGGGGGAAGGACGCCATCTTTCTCGAGAGGGGTTCGTCCATGCGCGCCACCAGGTCGATGAGGCGGCATGCGTCGTACAGCGCGTCGTCGAAGCCGTAATAGTCATCGGCGATCATGATGTGGCCGCTCAGCTCCCCGGCCAGGAGCGCCCCTTCCTCCTTCATGCGCTTCTTGATGAGGGAATGCCCCGTCGCCGCCATCACCGGCACACCGCCGGCGGCCTCGAAGACCTCAGGAAGCGCCTGGGAACACTTCACGTCGAAGACCAACTTCTGGCCGGGGCCGCGCTTCTCCAGGAGATCCAGCCCATACAGGAGGAGAAGGGTGTCTCCCCGGATGATGGCACCGGTTTCGTCCACGGCGCCGATGCGGTCCGCGTCGCCGTCGAAGGCCACGCCCACCTCCAGTCCTTCCCGGCGCACCGTCTCGATGAGGTCCTGGAGGTTTTCGTCCACGGTGGGGTCGGGGTGGTGGTTGGGAAAGGTGGGATCCGACGTGCAGAATAGGGGCGTGACCTGGGCGCCGAGGCGCTCCAGGAGCTTCTGCGCCACCAGGGCTCCCGTTCCGTTTCCACAGTCGGCGGCCACCTTCACCGGGCGCGCCAGGGTGAAGCGTCCCGCCACGTCTTCCACGTATCGGTCGAGGACGTCCGCGGTCTCCATCGTGCCCTCGCCCCGGAAGAAGTCCTCCTCCACGATGCGGCGCCGCAGGTCCTGGATCCCGCCCCCGTACATGGACGCCCTGCCCACCGTCATCTTGATCCCGTTCCACTCGGGCGGATTGTGAGATCCGGTGATCTGAACCGACGCGTCGGCCCCCAGCGTCACCTCGGCCCAGTAGAGGACGGGCGTGGGCACGGTCCCCACGTCAGAAACGGCTACGCCCGTAGAGGTAAGACCCCGGATGAGCGCCGCCTTGAGCTCCGGCGAGGTGAGGCGGTTGTCGCACCCCACGGCCACCCGAGGCATCCTGGAGTCCTTCGTCGCCCGCACATGACTCCCGAAGGCCTTCCCCACCGCCTCGGCGATGCCGGCATCCAGGTCCTGGCCCACGATTCCCCGGATGTCGTACTGGCGAAAGATGTGCTCCGGAAGATTCATCGCATGCTCCGGGGTGGTAGGACGTTCAGAATGTCAGGGAAGGAAGCCCAGAAGGTTGCCTCCGGCCACGCCCAGACCCTGGATGCTGGTCTGTGCAAACTCCAGGATGCCGCCGGGAAAAATGCCCAGATACAGCACCACAGCCACCGAAACCACCAGCGCCAGGCGCATGGGAAGCGGCGTAGCGTCCATGTCGTGGACACCCGGCTCCAGCGGTTCACGCATCCACATGTACCACGCCACCCGCAGGTAGTACCAGTAGGAGGCGATAGTGGTGAGGACGAGGATGACGGCCAGGGCCCAGAGCTCCGAATCGGCGGCTCCCTGCAGGAGGTAGATCTTCCCCATGAAGCCCCCAGTGCCCGGGAAGCCGGCCAGGGAGAGGAGGAAGATGGTGAGGAGAACACCCAGAAAGGGTTGGCTCCAGCCGAATCCGGCGTAGTCGTCGATCTGGAGGTGGTCCTCCCCCTGGTGGGCCACCGCGATGACCACCGCAAAGGCGCCGATGTTCATGACGGCGTACACCAGAAGGTAGAAGAGCATGCCGGCCGCCGCCGTCTGGTTTGCGGCGGTGAGGGCCACCAGGAGGTACCCCGCATGGGCGATGCTGGAGTAGGCCAGGATACGCTTCACGTTGGACTGGACCAGCGCGATGAGGTTGGCCGCGACCATGGTGATGGCGGCGAGCCACCACATGACGGGGTACCACAGGTCATACGCCCCGTCGAAGGCAACGAGGAAGACGCGTACGAATGCCACGAAGGCCGCCGCCTTCACCGCCACGGACATGAAGGCCGTCACCGGTGCGGGGGCCCCCTCGTACACGTCGGGCGTCCACATGTGGAAGGGCACCGCACTCACCTTGAAGGCGAACCCGGTGAGGAGGAGCGCCACCCCGGCCACCAGGAGGCCGGGAGAAGCCGCCCCGCCCGTGACGCTGGAGGCGATGACGGAGATGTTGGTGCTGCCGGTGGCGCCGTAGACCAGAGCGATCCCGTAGAGGAGGAACCCGGTGGAAAAGGCCCCCATGAGGAAATACTTGAGGCCCGCCTCGGCCGACCTGCGGTCCCGGCGGTTCAGAGCGGTGAGGGCATAGATGGCGATGGACATCACCTCGATGCCCAGGAAGATGACGATGAGGTCCCGGGCGCCGGCCATGAACATCATGCCCGACGTGGAGAGGAGGACCAGCCCGTAGTACTCGCCCGCCTGCAGGCGCTGGCGGCTCACGTACGCCAGGGAGATGAGGATGGAAAGGGCCGCGGCCCCCAGGAAGATCCAGTTGGCGAAGAGGCGGAAGCGGTCCACCGCCACCATGGCGGCGTGGTTCGTCTCCTCCACCCCGTAGAGCCAACCGTTGAAGAAGCCCACCACCAGGACGCCGGCCAGCGCCACCCAACCCAGCGTGGCCGGTCCGGCGAAGGCGGGATCACCCGACCCGGGGGCGGTCCCCTTCCCGCGGCTGACCCCGGCGATGAGAACGCCCATCCCCCACGTGCAGAGCACGATCTCGGGCAGAAGCGCCCACACGTAATGCAGTTGACGGCTGAAATCGAGTTCCATGAACCTACTCGTCGGCGACCGCGGGCTTGCCCGCGTCGTGTTCGGCGTCGTTGTGGTCGGTTTCCGGTACGGCGGCGGTGGTCCCCAGCGCGGCGCTTCCCGCCATCTCTCCGGTGGCGCGGGCGCGCTCCACCCGCTCCAGTACGGCACGCACCGAAGGCTCCATGCGGTGGAGGATCGGCCCCGGCTGCCATCCAATCCAGATCATGAGGGCCACCATGGGCGCCAGAATGGCGATCTCCCGGCCGCTCAGGTCCCGCACCTCCCGGTTCTCGGGCTTGTCCAGGGGGTTGTACCACATCTTCTGCACCATGGGGAGCATGTAGTACGCCGCGAAGATCACTCCGCTGGCCGCGATGACCGCCATCCAGCGATGAGTCTCGAAGGCTCCCACCAGCGCCAGAAACTCTCCGACGAAGCCGCTCGTCCCGGGGAGGCCGATGGAAGCCAGCGCCGTGATGACGAAGGCCGTAGCGAACCACGGGGCGACCCTGCCCAGCCCTCCAAAGGCGGCGATCTCCCGCGTGTGGCGCCGCTCATACATCATCCCCAGGAGGAGGAAGAGGGCGCCCGTGCTCAGGCCGTGGGAGATCATGACCACGAGCCCACCCTGGAGGCCGTTCACCGTGAGGGCGAAGATCCCCAGCACGACGAAGCCCATGTGGGCCACCGACGTGTAGGCCACCAGCTTCTTGGCGTCGGGCTGCACCGCCGCCACCCAGGCGGTGAAGATGATCCCGATGACCGCCAGCGTCATCATGACCATAACCACGCCGGGGTGCTGAGCCGCCAGGGGAAAGAGGGGGAGAAGGAAGCGAATGAATCCGTAGGTCCCCATCTTCAGGAGGATGGCCGCCAGCACCACCGAACCGGGCGTGGGCGCCTCCACGTGGGCGTCGGGAAGCCAGGTGTGGAGGGGAAAGAGCGGCACCTTGACGCTGAATGCCAGGGCAAAGGCGGCAAAGAGCCAGAGCTGCTCGCGCAGCGTCAGCGGCACGCCCAGGAGATCCGCGTAGGCGAAGGTGGGAATGCCCAGCAGGTTCTTTGCCTTGAAGAAGAGGTAGAGGATCCCCACCAGCATGAGGAGAGATCCGAAGGCGGTGTAGAGGAAGAACTTGATGGCCGCGTAGATGCGCCGTTGCCCCCCCCAGATCCCGATGATGAAGTACATGGGGACCAGGGTCAGCTCGAAGAAGACGTAGAAGAGAAAGAGGTCCGTGGCCACGAAGACCCCCACCACCCCTGCTTCCAGGAGGAGCATGAGCGCGTAGAACGCCCGCTCCCGGTCCTGGATGTACTTGAAGGACCCGAGGATGGCCACCGAAGTGATGAAGGTGGTGAGAAGCACCATGAAGAGGCTGATGCCGTCCAGTCCCAGGGCATAGCTCACGCCCCAGGCCGGGATCCACGGGACGCTGCTCTCCATCTGCATGGCGGCAGTGCCGGGCTCGAAGGCCCACCACAGCCCCAGGCTCAGGAGGAGGACGCCCAGGGACCACCAGAAGGCCACGTGCTTCGCCTTCGCCTCCTCACTCCATAGCACCAGGCCCATCCCCAGGATGGGAAGCCAGATGAGGGCGTGAAGGATCCAGCCCGAATAACCGATATTCGCGAGTAGCTGCGTCATGCCAGAACGTCCTCGAGCCCGATCATCAGAAGATCATGACGCCCAGGATGACCAGGACGCCGAGGGAAAAGATGAAGGCGTAGGTGTTGACGGTCCCCGTCTGGAAGAGGCTGCCGACCCAGCCCAACCCACGAGCGAGATAGCCCACGGCATTCACCGTGCCGTCGATGATGCCCTGGTCGATGACCTTCCAGGAAAAGCGGGAGAGGGCCAGCAGCGGCTGGACCACGAGGCGGTCGTACAGCTCATCTACGTACCACTTGTGGTAGAGAATCCCCGCGAAGCCCGTGGGATCGGTGTCTTCGGCGGCGGACTTCACGTCCCGGCGTTCCAGAACCTTGAACGCTGCCACGACGATGATGAGGGCCAGTGCGGTGGAGATGACGGCCCACACCACCTCGCCGCCGCCGAAGGGTGCCATGTGGCTCAGCTCGCCCAGGTGCGACACCTGGATCTCGTGGGCCGCTGCCGTCACCGGCTCCAGCCAGTGGTGGAGCCACTCGCTCATGGGCAGCGCGCCCATGCCGCCCAGGAAGGACTCCTGGATGGCCTCGGGCACGTTGATCCACCCGCCGAAAATGGAAAGGAAGGCGAGAACGGCCAGGGGCACCCACATGACGGGAGAGACCTCGTGGAGGTGCCGGGCCTCCTCCTCTCCGGTGCGGTTTTTCCCGTGGAAGGTCATGACCATGAGGCGGGTCATGTAGAAGGCCGTGAGCAGGGCTGCGGCCAGGGCGATGACCCAGTAGGCCGCGTATAGTCCCGGGAAGGGGGCGTGTTCCGCCCCGCCGAAGGCCGCAACCTGCCAGATGATCTCGTCCTTGGAGAAGAAGCCGGCGAAGGGCCATACCCCGGCGATGGCCAGGGTGGCGATCCACATGACCGTCCACGTGATGGGCATGAACTTCTTGAGCCCGCCCATGTTCCTCATGTCCTGGGGATCGGCGTCGTTGTGGGTGTGGTGGAGCGCCTCGTGCATGGCGTGGATCACCGCACCCGACCCCAGGAAGAGCAGCGCCTTGAAGAAGGCGTGGGTCATGAGATGGAAGATGCCTGCGGCATACGCGCCCACCCCGACACCCACGAACATGTAGCCCAGTTGGGAGATGGTGGAGTAGGCCAGCACCTTCTTGATGTCGTACTGCTTGAGGGCGATGGTGGCGGCGAAGAGGGCCGTGACCACGCCGATGCCCGCCACCGCCGCGCTGCCCATGGGAGAAAGGGCGAAGAGCACCGACGCCCTGGCCACCATGTATACGCCCGCCGTGACCATGGTGGCGGCGTGGATGAGGGCCGACACCGGCGTGGGGCCCGCCATGGCGTCGGGAAGCCAGATGTACAGCGGGATCTGGGCGCTCTTGCCCGTGGCGCCCAGGAGGAAGAGGAGGGTCACCGCCGTCACCGTCCCGCCCCCGTAGACCAACGCGTGGGAGGCGTTCTCGAAGACGCCCGTGAAGTCCAGGGTCCCGAAGACGGTGAAGAGGAGGAACATGGCCAGAAGAAAGCCGAAATCTCCGATGCGGTTGACGATGAAGGCCTTCTTCCCGGCGTCGGCCTTCTCCCGGTCGGTGAACCAGTAGCCGATGAGGAGATAGGAACACAGCCCCACCCCCTCCCACCCCACGAACATGAGGGGGAAGCTCGACGCCATGACCAGCACGAGCATGAAGAAGATGAAGAGGTTCAGGTAGGCGAAGTAGCGGGGATAACCGGGATCGTCCCGCATGTAGCCCACGCTGAAGACATGGATGAGGAAGCCCACTCCCGTCACCACCAACATCATCACCATGGAGAGCTGGTCGAGCTGGAGGGCGGCGTCCACCGAGAAGGCACCCGTAGACAACCACGTCCAGTAGCGGATCACCACCGGGTCGTGGAGCTCGACTCCTGACATGCGCACGAAGTTGACGAGCACGATGAGGAAGGCGATGCCCACAACGCCGGGACCGATCCAGGTGGGGAGCGTGTGGGTGGCGGGACGGCCGTGGGGCCCCTCCAGGGGAAGCTCACCCCCGGCCCGCACCGCCGCCGCGGAGCGCCTGGCGTGCTGCAGGGCGAGCACGCCGTTGATGACGAACCCGAGGAGAGGAAGAAGCACGACCAGTCCGGGAAGGAAGGGCTCGAACGCCCCCGGGCCGGAAGCCGCTTCATGCCCACCCTGGGTCAGGAGCATCGATAGCATCGCGTGCATGCCCTTACCACTTCAGCAGGTTGAAGTTGTCCACGTTGACCGTCTCGTAGTGGCGGAAGATGGCGATGATGATGGCCAGCCCCACCGCGGCCTCGGCCGCCGCGACCGTCATGACGAAGAAGACGAAGATCTGCCCTTCGATGCCCACCAGCCGGGAGAGGGCCACAAACGCCACATTCACCGCGTTGAGCTGCAGTTCGATGCAGAGGAACATGATGATGGCGTTGCGCCGGATGAGGACGCCGAAAGTCCCCAGCACGAAGAGAATGGCGCTCAGGATGAGGGATTCGGTGATCACGACACCCGCCTCTTGGCCAGTGCGATGGCCCCTACGATGGCCACCAGCAGAAGGATGCCGGTGATCTCGAAGGGCACCACATAGTCGGTGAAAAGGGGTCGGGCGAAGGCGCCGACGACCCCGTACTCCATCTGAGCCGCGTCGATGGCCCGGCCTCCCGCGGCGGCCATATCTCCCACGGGCGCCGCGCGGAACTGGCGTGCCAACATCCCCGCCATGGCACCCACGACGCCGAAGGAGACCACGGCCAGGATCCCCCCCCGGATGTCGGGCTGGAAGTCATGCCCAAGGTTCAGAAGCATGATGACGAAGAGGAAGAGGACCATGATGGCGCCGGCGTAGACGACGATCTGCACCGCCGCCAGGAAGTGGGCCTCGAGGAGGACGAAAACCGCCGCCAGGTTGGCCAGCGTCACCACCATGAACATGAGGCTCGCCACCGGATTCTTCGACAGAACGACACCGAAGGCGCCGCCGATGGCGATGGCCGCGAAAATGTAGAAGAGGACGTCCATTATTCTGATCTCGGGTCCGACGGATCCCAGAGGAGCGTGCTGGGATGGTCCTGCTCCATGAGCCGGTCCAGGTCGTAGACGAAGCGATCCCGGGTGTACTCGGCGTTCTCGAAGTGGCGGCCTACGTGGATAGCCTCCACCGGACACACCTCCTGGCACATGCCGCAGAAGATGCACCGGAACTCATCGATCTCGTATACCACAGGGTAGCGGTTCCCGTGGTCGTCCTCGCCGGCCACCAGACGAATGCAGTTGGCGGGACAGACGGTGGGGCAGAGCCCGCACGCCACGCACTTGGGCCTGCCGTCGGCATGCACCTCCATACGGTGGGTTCCCCGCCACCGCGGATGCAGATCCGTCTGCTCCTCGGGATACTGTTGGGTCACCTTCACCGGGTTGATCAGGTGCTTGAAGGTGAGCGCCATCCCGCTGAGCGCCGCCCGCAGATACGACGTGGCCTCGGGCTCGGGCCGCTCCATAACCTTGATCGTAATCGCCATAGATTGTCTCTCGCCCTAGGCGTGGATCGCAAGAAGGGAGGTCATCGGCTCAATCTCCTGCTGGCGCCGGATCAACGGCGGGAAGGGGTTCGTGGTGCAGCAGCGCTCGCTGTACTGGCAGCGCCCCGGCGCCCGCGATGGTATGGCCTCGATCGATGAAGTAGAAGAAGAGAAAGGTGGCCACCGCGCTGACCCCGGTAAGGGCGAGGCCGAACCAGAAGCCCCAGCTCACGCCCAGGGTGTCGAGGACCAGAATGCTTCCCGCCACGAGCATGACGTAGGCCAGCGCCGTGGGAAGGAGCACCTTCCAGCCCAGCGCCATGACCTGGTCGTAGCGGAAGCGAGGAAGGGTCCACCGCACCCAGATGTAGACCACCAGGAAGAAGGCCGTCTTGAGGCCAAAGCCCAGGAAGGTCGCCAGCGATTTCCATACGGCCGGATGCGCCGCCACTTCCGTTCCGGGCACACAGGCGCCCGCGGAGATCACACAGTCCTTGATGAGCTGGCCCTGGTACCAGAAGGCATCGTCCCACGTACCGGGAAGGTCCCACCCTCCGAAGAAGAGGGTGGCCATGAGGGCCGAGGCCGTCACCATGTGACCGAACTCGGCGATCATGTACATGCTGAACTTCATGGAGGAATATTCGGTGTGGTACCCCGTCACCAGCTCCGATTCGGCCTCAGGCATATCGAAGGGAAGCCGGTTGGACTCGGCGAAGGCCGAGGTGATGAAGAGGATGAAGGCCAGCGAAAGGGGAAGCGCGAACCACATGTCGAGCTGCTGCTGGCGCCACACCATCTCGGTGAGGGTCACGTCCCCGGCCAGGAGGAGCACCGCCACCACCGCCAGGCCCAGGGGAACCTCATAGCTCACCATCTGGGCCGACGCACGCAGCCCGCCCAGGAAGGCGTATTTGTTGTTGGACGACCACCCGCCCAGAACCAGGCCGTACACGCCCAGGGATGCGATGGCCAGGACGTAGAGGATGCCGATGGGTACGTCCGCCACGATCATGTCCACGACGCCCCACGGCGTGGGAAGGGGGGCGGCGAAGGGAATCACGGCGAAGAGAACCAGAGCCGGCACCATAGTGAGCATGGGCCCCAGCATGAAGAAGATCTTGTTGGCCGTGGCGGGAAGCGTCTCCTCCTTGAGGAAGTTCTTGATTCCGTCGGCGATGGGCTGGAGGAGTCCGAAGGGACCCACCCGGTTGGGGCCGGTGCGGTCCTGGATCCATGCGCTGATCCGACGTTCGGCGAGGGTGGTGTAGGCCACCACCAGCATGACGATGCCGAAAACCACGGTCACCTTCAGGATCATGGCGATGAGGGCCGGGGTTCCGGAGATGGGCTGAAGTGCGTCCATGGAGTCAGTCTCCCGCGACGGGGGCGGCGGCCGTCACGACCGCACCCCGGGTTCCCAGAGCATCGTAGGAAAGCCCGGCAAAAGCGGGCTCACGCTGCACCAGCGTGTCGAAGGCCTGGCTGGCGGTTCGCGGCACTTCCGTTCCGGTGCGCTGCGCCATCAGCGCCGACATGACCAGCCACCCCGGCCGGGCGGCGCCCGGCACTTCCAGCGCCGGCCAAAAGCGCTGCACCCGCCCCTCGTGATTGGTGAAGGTGCCCTCCTCTTCGGCGAAGGTCGTGCCCGGAAGAACAAAGTGGGCCCGGGTGGATCCGACCACCCCGTGGGTGTCCATGTAGACGAAGACCTTGGCGCGACTTCCGAATTCCTCGCCCTGGTCCGCCAGGGCGTCGCCCAACACGATGAGGATCCCGTCATGAGCGGCGACCTCGTCCAGCCCGCCCCGCCCGTCGTCTCCTCCGACGCGCTTCATCCCCAGGAGCTCGGCGCCCTTTCCGTTGGGCGCCAGGTCACGGCGGCGGGCGAGCTGGGGGAAGCCCTTCAGGGAGACCTCCTCCTCGGCGCGTGCCATGCGGTACACGATCTCACCGCCGCCCAGCTCCTCCACCAGAGCCTTGAGGGCGCTCAACTCCTCGTTGGAAGCAAAGGGCGACGCCACGGCCTTCACCGGAGCTCCCGCCGCTTCGTCGAAGGCCTCCAGCAACCTGGAGAGGGCCTCCTTCCACCCCATGGCCCGGGCGCCTTCGGCATCCCGCACCAGGGGCGCCTCGAGGCGTTCCCCCCGGTTCATCCATTCGTAGTTCAGGCGGCCGTAGTCGCACATCCACCACCCGTTCACCTCCAGGTTCTCCCGAGGCTTGAGGCGCTGCACCAGGTTGTCCCGGACGTGGATGCTGATATTGCACCCCTGGGAGCATCCCGGGCAGATGGAGTCGTGATGGGTGAGGTCCCAGGCCCGGGCTTTGTAGAGAAAATCCTTGGAGACCAGCGCCCCGACGGGGCAGATGTCCACGATGTTCCCGTGCCAGAAGGTGCCGTCCAACCCTTCCTCGAAAAAGGTATCGATGACGGATCGGCTCCCCCGGTCCACTACGGTGAGGCGGCTGTCCTGCTCCATCTCCGTCATGAAGCGGACGCAGCGCGTGCACATGACGCACCGGTCGCCGTAGTAGAGGACGTCTCCACCGAAGTCGTCGCGCCCGAAGACGCGCTTCGGTTCCCGGGAACGGCCATGCTCCCGCCCTTCGGCATGGACGTAGTTCTGCAGGTTGCACTCCCCCGACATGTCGCAGATGGGGCAGTCCAGGGGGTGGTTCACCAGATAGAACTCGAGAACACCCTTGCGCATGGCCAGGGCAAGCTCCGATTCGGTGTGGACCACCTGCCCGTCCATGGCCTGGGTCACGCACGAAGGCATGGGTTTGGGCGCCCCCTCCACCTCCACCAGGCAGAGCCGACATTGGGCCGGTGAGGACAGTCCCGGGTGATAGCAGTAGTGGGGGATCTCCTTGCCCACTTCCTTGGCCGCCTGCAGAAGGCTCGTCCCCTTGGGGACGGTGACTTCTTGGCCGTCGATGGTCAGGGTAATGGTTTTGTCAGCCATGGGCACCCGCGGGTCAGGCTGCTCCGACGCGCTCGCCGCGTCGGATCAGCGCCAGGTATTCGTCCTTGAATTTCTGGATGGAGGAGACCGCCGGAGCCGCCGCCGAATCGGACAACACGCAGATGGTGGTCCCGGTCATCTGACGGCTCATCTCCAGAAGGGTGTCCAGGTCCTCCTCGGTCCCCCTGCCCTCTTCGATGCGCCGGAGGATCTTGGTCATCCACGCCGTCCCTTCCCGGCAGGGCGTGCACTGCCCACACGACTCGTGGGCGTAGAACTGGACCATGCGCCGGACCTCCTTGACCATGTCGGTGGAATCGTCCATGACGATGACCGAGGCGCACCCCAGCATGGATCCAGCGGCCTGCACGCCTTCGTAGTCCAGCGTGACCCCCGCACACTCCTCCGCCGACAGGATGGGAACCGAGGAACCGCCGGGAATCACCGCCTTGAGGGTGTGCCCTTCCCGTATGCCCCCGCAGACGTCGTTGATGAGATCCTCCAGGGGAAAGCCAAGGGGTAGCTCGTAGTTCCCCGGCTTGTTCACGTGGCCGCTCACGCAGAAGAGCTTGGTTCCCGGACTCTTCTCCGTGCCGAATCCCCGGTACCAATCGCCGCCGTTCTGCACGATGTGGGGCACGCTGGATAGGGTTTCCACATTGTTCACCGTGGAGGGCATCCCGAAGGCGCCCACCGCGGCCGGGAAGGGCGGCTTGACCCTGGGCTGGCCCCGGCGCCCCTCCAGGGAGTTCATGAGGCCCGTCTCCTCCCCGCAGATGTAGGCCCCCGCCCCCACATGGACCGTGATGTCGATGTGGTTGCCCGAGCCCATGATGTCCTCGCCGGCGTAGCCCTTCGCGTAGGCGTCCTCCACGGCCTTGGCAAGGATCTGCGTCGCCTCGAAGAACTCGCCGCGGCAGTAGATGTAGGCCTGCTCCGCCCGGATGGCGTAGGCGGCGATGAGGATCCCCTCGATGAGCTGGTGCGGGTCCCAGCGCATGAGCTCCCGGTCCTTGAAGGTCCCGGGCTCCGATTCGTCGGCGTTGCAGAGGAGGTAGTGGGGCTTGGTGGGCTCCTTGGGCATGAAGGACCACTTCACTCCCGTGGGGAAGCCGGCCCCCCCGCGCCCCCGCAGGCCCGAAGCCTTCACCTCCTCGATGACGGCGTCGGGGCCCATGTCGAAGGCCTTTTTCAGCGCTTCGTATCCACCCCGCCCCACATAGGTTTCGATACGGCGCTGCGAAGGATCGCCGAAGTGTTTGCTCAGGACCCTGACTTCCCGGTCCGAGACGTAGGGGTACGCCATCCGCTCGCTCCGTTCAGCCGGCCTTGCCGGCGCTCTCCGCCTTCAGGTGCTCGATGATCCTGGGCACCTCGGCCGCGGTCACATTTTCGAAATACCGGGAATTGATCTGTACGCAGGTGGGAAAGCCGCATGCCGCGAGGCACTCGGCCTCCACCACCGTGAAGTTCCCATCTTCGGAAGTCTCCCCCATCTCCGTGTCGGTATAGCGGAGGAAGGCTTCCAGCACGTCGTCGGCGCCGCACAGGCTGCACGAAATATTGGTGCATACCTGCACCAGATACCGGCCCACGGGCGCCTTGTTGTACATGGTGTAAAAGCTGGCCACCCCTCGGACGTACGCCGGCGAGAGCTCCAGCAGCTCGGCCACCCGTTCCATGGTCTCGGGGCTCACGAACCCCCGCACCTCCTGGGCCAGACCCAGCGTGGGGAGGAGGGCCCCCTGCTTGGTGGGGTAGCGGGTGAGGATCTTCTCGAAGCGCTCCTGGTAGGGCCCTTCGAAGAGGGGCGCTTCGGGATCTTTTTCCTCCAGCATGTAGGGATAGGACGAGGCCCCCGCGGGATGCCCTCCCTCTACGGGCCGGGTTCCCACAAAGTCGCGTCCCCGCACCTCTTCCTCGGTGAGGTCGAACTCCCCGGTGTTCCCCGCCCACCCCGGATTCTTGAAGGGAAGGTCGCTCATCGGTCGATCTCTCCGAGAACGATGTCAAGGCTTGCGTTGATCATGATGAGATCCGAAACCAGGTGCCCCTGGGCCAGCTTGGGAAGCACCGATATGTTCACGAAGGAAGGAGGACGCACGCGCCAGCGCACCGGCTTGGTGTCGCCCTCGTTGGCGACCACGTACATCCCCAACTCGCCCTTGGAGGCCTCCACCGGAAAGTAGCAGTCGGCGGCGACCGGCGCCTTGATCCCCTCGGTGATGAGCTTGAAGTGGTGGATCATGGACTCCATGTCATTCATGGCGTCGGTCTTGTCGGGAAGACTGATGTCGGGATCGTCCACATTGATGGGTCCCTCGGGGAGACGGTCCAGCGCCTGGCGAAGAATGGCCACGCTCTGATTCATCTCTTCCATGCGGACCAGGTAGCGGTCGTAGCAGTCCCCGTACTTCCCCACCGGGACCTCGAAGTCGTAGGTCTCGTAGTCGTAGTACGGCTGATCCTTGCGCACGTCGTACGCCACACCGGAGGCTCGCAGGTTGGGGCCGGTGAAGCCGTAGTTCACCGCCTCCTCTCCCGAAATGGCGCCCACGCCCTGGGTCCGCCCGATGAAGATCCCGTTGTTGGTCAGCAGGCGGTGTACCTCGGCCAGGGTGGCCGGGAAGGTATCCAGGAACTCCTTGAGGCCATCGGTCCATCCCTCGGGGAGGTCGGCCATCATCCCGCCGACCCGGGT
>JBHHWB010000012.1:0-56888 GCA_046756305.1 Gemmatimonadota bacterium | reverse complement strand
CATCATCTTACCTGCTCGTGGGTTGGGGCGGCACGGCCCCATTCCGGTCGTTGGCGCCTCTCGACGTAGCCTGGGCTATGCCTTCGAGTCGCCGCCTACGGCCTGGGGCCGTGGCGTCCCCAACGCGGCCCGCTGCATGACCCGGACAGGCTCCTGGGGCTGACTGCGAAGTCGGCGCGCCCACCCACTTCCACCACATCAAAGCTTCCGGCGGGCAGGCTCACCCGGTTGTGCTGGTAATCCGCACTGAGGCTCAGATAGCGACCTGTGCAGCTCGTAGCGGGTGTACCAGTATTCGTCCCGGGGGATTACCACGTCGTCGAGGTAGTAGTTGATGTCCAGGGGTTTGAACTCCATCTGCCGGACCCAGGGAATGGCTCCGGGGCGGGGTTTGAACTTCAAGCTGCCGTAGAACTCCTGGTAGGCGCGCCGGCGAAGGAATCCCACCTCGGGATTGAAGTCGGCGCCGGCCCGGTTCCACGATCCCTCGAACTCCACCAGATCGTTGGGATAGTTGAAGAAGAGGCGGTGCGCCGTACCCGTGCGTCCGGCCGCGTCCGACGTATAGCTCTGCGCCATGGACAGTCCCGCCGCAAAGGAGCGCTCGCCGAAGAGGTGCGAGGTAGCGTAGCGGAGGTCCGCCCCGTAGGTGGTATTGATCCGGCCCGGCTGAATCTTGGTCACGCTGATGAGCCCCACCGTGGACTCGCGCAGGACGTCCTGCTTCCAGCGCAGGACGGTGAAATTTGTGGCGGGCGTGTCGTCCAGTCCGGCGGTCTCCAGGGACATGGCGCCCAGGGTCGTTCCTCCCAGCTTGGCCAGGAGACGGGCGCCGCCCAGAATCGTCTGGGGTTCGCCGTGCCGGTCCAAGCCCACACGCCGGCTGAAGAAGGGCCGGTCGCGGCTGTTCAGCACGAAATCGAAGAACTCCCTCCCCTCCAGGAAGAACTCCCGTTTCTCGGGGTAGGAGAGGGAGAAGCGGGTCAGGTTCACCTGGGTGCGATCTGCTTCGACCTGGGCGAAGTCCGGGTTGACGGTGAGCGTAAGCTTGACGGTGGGGGTGAGGAGATAGTTCACGTCGCCGCCCACATGGGAGACCGTCTTCCACGGTGCGGCGCGCCTGTTTTCCACTCCGCCCAGCGTGTAGGGCTTGGCCTCGACGAGGCGCACGCTGGTGAGGCCCCGCAGCCCGGTAAGAATGCCCCCGCGCGCGACCTGCTCCAGGTCCGAGTCCCGGGACCACCCCTGCCAGAGGACCTGCTCCCGCTTGCGGCGGATATTGCGTTCGAAGTTGATTCCCCATTCCTGTTCCGGCAGGGAAGGGAACTTCAGGGTTGAGAGAGGGATCTTCAGCTCGGCGAACCAGCCCCGGTCGGTGATGCGGACCGAAGCGTACCACACGCCGTCCCAGTCTTTGTTGACCCGGCTGCCGTTGTCGATGACGGCGGCATCGGCCTTGGCCCCGTTGGGGTTGACCACGAAGAGGTATCCGTTTCTCCGGTCGTGATAGGTGTCGAGGATAACCTCGAAATTGTCTTCCGAGCCCCAGCTGAAGTCCCGCCTCATCTTGCGGGCCGCGATGCCGCCGGGATTACGGTCGAATCCCCAGAAGCCGATGTAGAGAGCTTCCGAGTCGTACAGCACCGCCACCTCGGTGCGCTCGGTGGCGGGCCGGCCCACCTGGAGTTCCCGCTGGGTGAAGCGCGTGATGTGCATGGCCCGGCTCCAGGCCTCTTCTACCAGCCTACCGTCCACGTCGATGGGCGTCTCCAGGGGATAGGCGCGCAACGTGTCCGGCACCGCCTGCGCGGCGGCTGGAGGTGCTGTGGGGCCTGCCAGCGCAGGAGCCATCGTCATGGTGAGTACGCCGATGAGCCTCATCTTTCTCTTCGCCCTCCCGGATAAAAATAGCGAGATACGCTACGGCAAGCTTCACCTCGCCGGTCCGCATGTGACGCCCGGCGCTCCGGCGCCTACCTTTCCCCTCCACGAACTGATCTTCAGGAGGTTCTTCATGTCTCGCTCCGGTCGTGGGACGCTCGCCGCCGCGGTGGCGGCCGGCGTCCTCATCTTCGGTGGGATGCTGATGCCGGCTCCCCTCTCCGCCCAGCGTACCCAGAAGCCCGTCCTCCACGGAAAGCATTGGGTGGCCATTACGGGTAAGCCCATGGCGGCCACCGCCGGGGCCATGATGTACCAGAAGGGCGGCAACGCCGTGGACGCTGCGGTGGCCATGCTCGCGGCCACGGCCACCATGTGGGACGTCCTCTCGTGGGGCGGAGAGACGCAGGCCCTCATCTGGCATCCAGAGGAGAAGCGCGTCATCGCCGTCAATGCTCTGGGGGTGGCACCCACCGGGGCGACCCCCGAGTTCTTCATCGAGAAGGGAATGGACTTTCCTCCCGCCACCGGCGTGTACTCCATGGTGACGCCGGGGACGCCGGGAGGGCTCATGACCATGCTGGCCCGCTGGGGCCGCCTGTCGCTGGCGGACGTGCTGGCCCCCGCCATGGAGATGGCCCGGGGCTATCCCATGGAGGCCGACGCGGTGCGGCGGATCCGCGCCAACGCCGACGAGATGAAGGAGTGGCCCTATACGGCGAAGGTATTCTTCCCCGACGGAGGGGAAGGTCCCGAGCCGGGCGAGATCTTCGTCCAGAAGGATCTGGAGGCCACCCTGCAGAAGCTGGTGGACGCCGAGGCCCGCGCGCTGGCCGAGGGAAAGAGCAGGGAAGAAGCCATCCAGGCCGCCTACGACCGCTTCTATCGCGGAGACATCGCCGAGGAGTACGTGCGGGGGGCCCGGGAGCAGGGGAGCACCGTCACCATGGAGGACCTGGCCAACTGGCAGGTCTACATCGAAGAGCCGGTCCACACCTCCTACAAGGGGATCGACGTCTACAAGCTCACCCACTGGGTGCAGGGTCCGGTCATGCTACAGACGCTCAACATCCTGGAAAACTTCGATCTCAAGTCCATGGGCTACAACAGCGAGCGCTACATCCATGCCCTCTACCAGGCCATGAACCTGGCCTTCGCCGACCGGGACTTCTACTACGGCGATCCCTACTTTCCACCCGAGGAACCTATCCGCGGACTCCTCTCCAAGGAGTACGCCCGGGAGCGGGCCAAGGAGATCGATTGGGAGAAGAACGATCCCTTCGTGGGTCCCGGGGATCCTTACCCCTTCCAGGGAGGCACCAACCCCTTCGCCGACATCCTGGCCCGGTGGCGGGACCGGGAACGGGCGGTGACCGACTCCTCGGGAGCTGAGGCCGTCCAGGAGATGGAGGACGCCTTCTATTCGGGGACGACCTCCATCCAGGCGGCGGACGAGGAGGGGTGGATCGTCTCCGTGACTCCCTCGGGAGGGTGGGTCCCCGCCGTCATCGCCGGCAACACGGGCATCGGAATGAGCCAGCGGGCCCAGTCCTTCGTGGTGCATCCCGAAGACGGACCCTACAACGTCATCGAGCCGGGGAAGCGGCCCCGGGCCACCCTCACCCCGGGGATGGCCGTCAAGGACGGGCGCCCCTATCTCTCCTTCGCCGTCCAGGGAGGCGATTCCCAGGATCAGAACCTGGTGCAGTTCTTTCTGAACATGGTGGAGTGGGGGATGAACGTGCAGGAGGCGGTCGAGGCCCCCAACATCAACTCCTTCCAGATGCGCGGGTCCTTCGGGAAGCACGAGTCGAGCCCGGGCCGCCTCCTGGTGCGGGAGGATACGCCGCCCTGGGTGCGGAAGGCGCTGCGCAAGATGGGCTACACCCTGACTCTCTCTGAGCGGACGTCGGGTCCCATCAACGCCATCTTCTTCGACTGGGAGCACGGGTCCTTCTGGGGCGGATCCAGCAATCACGGCGACGACTACGGGGTGATATGGGAGTAGCGGGCCCGAAGCACGAGGTGGACGCTTGAGGGTGCGCCTCACCCCGGAGGAGGAGGCCGTGCTGCGGGGCGATGCGGGACCCGCCGCGTCCATGGCCATGCGGGTGGTGGCGGCGGCGGCGGATCTCGTGGGCGCCTCCTGCCTGGTGGAGATCACCTCGGCCCACATTGACGGGTGCCTGTACCACGGCGACGGCGGCGTCCTCTTCGCCGAGCGGCTGGTGGAGGGGGGTGGCCGGGTGGCGGTGCCCACCACGTTGAACGTGGGCGCCCTGGACCTCCTCCGTCCCGGCAGGGTGAAGGCCGACGAACACACCACCGCTATGGCCCGCCGCCAGATGGAGGCCTACGTGCAGCTCGGCTGCTCCCCGACATGGACGTGCACACCGTATCATGTGGGCCACCGTCCCGGAGCTGGGGAGCAGATTGCGTGGGGAGAGAGCAATGCCATCGCCTTTGCGAATTCGGTCCTGGGCGCCCGCACCGAGCGATATGGCGACTTTCTGGACGCCTGCTGCGCCGTGACGGGCCGGGCGCCCATGTTTGGTCTCCATTTGGAGGAAAACCGGGTGGCTCGCGTAGTGGTGGACGTCACCGGCGTGCCCGATGCCCTCAAGGCGCGGGATGAGTTCTATCCCGTCCTGGGAATCTGGTTGGGCCGGGCGGTGGGTGATGCGGTTCCCGCCCTGGTGGGTCTTCCCGAGACGGTCACGGAGGATCAGCTCAAGGCGCTGGGCGCCGCGGCCGCCGCCTCCGGCTCGGTGGCCCTCTTCCATGTGGTGGGCGTGACTCCCGAAGCGCCGACGCTGGAAGCCGCCACCGGCGGGGAGACGGATCTGCCCGTCATGAAGGCGACGGGCCAGACGCTGCGCGAGGCCCTGGACGGGCTGAGCACCGCCGCGCCGGAGGGGGATGTGCGGGTGGATGCCGTGGCGGTGGGAAGTCCCCACTTCTCCCTCGAGGAGTTTCACCGCCTGGCCGACCTTCTGGGGTCGTCAGCCCTGAAGCTTCCCTTCTACGCATGCACGAGTCGCCACGTGTGGTCCCGGGTCAAGGACGCCGGATTGAACCAGGCGCTGGAAGGCGCAGGCGTGCAGGTAGTGGTGGATACGTGCGTGGTGGTCACGCCCATCCTTCCCCGCGACGGCGGCATCCTCATGACCAACTCGGGCAAATTCGCCCGTTACGGCCCGTCCAACACCGGGTTCCAGGTGATCTACGGAAGCCTGGAAGATTGCGTCGCCACCGCGGCGGCGGGCCGCCTGCGGCGCGACGTGGAGATGTGGACGTGGTAGGCGGGATCGGGCCGGGCAACCACCCCGACATCGACCCCGGCGCTTCCCCCGGCGCCGGCGCCGGTACGGACGTCGCTCCAGGCGCCGCCATCCGCGGGCGCGTGCTCGCGGCCGGGTCGGGAAGCCCGGTGGCCGGCCCTCTTCTGTGCCTATCGGCGCCGGTGAGCCTGTGGGGGGACGTGGATCCGGCTACGGGAGAGATCGTGAACCCCCGCCACCCCGAGTTCGGCCGGCGCATCGGCGGGACGGTGCTGGCCATTCCCCGAACCATCGGCAGTTCTTCGTCCAGCGCCGTCATGTTGGAACTCCTCCGCTCCCGGTCTGCACCCAGGGTCATCCTCCTCGGGGAGGGTGATGCCATTCTGGCTCTGGGCGTGGTGGTGGCGAGGGAGCTGGGCGAAGAGACGATCCCCGTGGTCGAGGTGCCATGGGACGAAATCTCCCGGCTTCCCGACGGCGCCCCGGTGCGGGTGGACCCCGACGGGACGATCCACGCAGGCCTTCCCCCGGACCACGAAGCCCGCAGGCGCATCCGTGAGGAGCTGGACACCAACTTCCTGGTGGAGGCCGGAGCCGGTTCGGGGAAGACCACCTCCCTGGTGGAACGCATGGTCGAGCTGGTGGTGAGGGGAGCGGTATCGTCGGTTGAGCGGATCGCCGCCGTCACCTTTACCCGCAAGGCCGCCGCGGAGCTTCGCGAGCGTTTTCAGTCGGAACTGGAGCGGCGTCTGGCGGCGGGTGAGGTCCTCCCGGACGAGGTTCGGGGTCGCCTCGACGAAGCGCTTAGGAACCTCGACGGAGCCTTCATCGGCACCATACACGCCTTTTGCGCTCGTATCCTGCGGGAACGCCCGCTCGAAGGCGGAGTGGACCCGGGCTTCCAGGAGCTGAGCGCGCGGGACGCCGACCTTCTCGCTCAGGAGTTCTGGAACGCCTACCTGGAACGCCTCGTGCAGGATGAGGATCCTCTCCTGGAGGATCTGGACAGGGTGGGTCTGCGTCCCGGACAACTGCGAAAGGCCTTCCAGCGCATGCAGGGCTATCCCGACGTGGAATTTCCCGCGCCCGGGGTGAAGCCACCTTCCCGCAGGGAGATCGACGCCGTCCGCAGAAAGGTTCTCGACCTGCTGAAGGAGGCGGAGAAGATCTGGAGCCCGGAGCTGCCCGCCTCGGGTTGGGACAAGATCCAGGGGCATGTGCGGGACCTGCGCCACAGTCTGCAGGTGACGGGGTGGAAGGAGGACCGGGATTTTCTCGAGGCGCTCTCGGATGTGGCGGGCGGAAGTGACTCAGCCTACAAGATCACTCAGAAAAATTGGCGGGATAAGGCTCGAGCTAAAGAGTTGGGGGCGTCTTTCATCGAGATTCTGGGCGGGCCCGATTCGCCTGGAGGGCGCCTCCTGAACCGGTGGCGGGCGTGGCGCTACGGCGCCGCCATCCGCTTCGCCCGTGCGGCTGCCCGGGAATTCGCCGAATACCGGCGCCGCACGGCGCGTCTGGATTTTGACGATCTGCTCACCCTGACGGCCCGACTCCTGCGCGAACATCCGTCGGCCCGCCGGGACCTTGGGAAGCGCTATGCCCGCATCCTCGTCGACGAGTTCCAGGACACGGATCCCCGCCAGGCCGAGATCATCTTTCTTCTGGCTTCGGATCCCATGGAAGGGGAGGGGCCGGCCGAGAGGGAGGGGCCGGCCGAGGAGGAGGGATCGACGGACTGGCGGCGGGCTAGGCCCCGGCCCGGCGCCCTCTTCATCGTAGGCGATCCCAAGCAGAGCATCTATCGCTTTCGCCGTGCGGATATCCAGCTCTATAAGTTTGTGCGCGACTGTTTCGAGGAGGCGGGGGCGGTCCTGGAGCTCACCGCCAACTTTCGGTCCCGGCGTGACATCGGGCGGATCGTCAATGACGTCTTCGGAAGGGGCGGCCTCTTCCCCGAAGAGGCGACACCGCAGCAGGCCCCCTTCAGCCCCCTCAACACCCTTGCCAGGGAGGAGGCGCCGGTACGGGAAGGGGTCTTCTGCTACGGCGTGGAGGTGAAGGGGCGCCAGCATCGTGCGGCCGCGGAGTCGGAGGCCGTCCGCATCGCCGCATGGATCGAGAGGCGGGTGCGTTCCGGAGAGCGGCGTCCTGAAGATTTTCTGGTCCTTACCCGCGGGAGGGGGCGCCTCCACCTCTACGCACGAGAGCTGGAGACGAGGGGGATCCGGGTGGACGTCACCGGGGCGAAGCTCGACATGGAAGAGGAGCTTCGCGATTTCGTGGCCCTCCTGGAGTGCATGTGCGACCCCACGGATTCCGTGAAGGTGGTGACGGTCCTCACCGGACTCTTCTTCGGCCTCGATCTGGAGGCGCTGACGGCACACCACCTTGCCCGGGGAAGGTTCGACGTCCTGGCTCCCGGCTCGAAGGGGCACGCCGGGGTCCGGGAAGCCCTGGAGACGCTGCACCGCTGGTGGCGCCAGGCGGCGCGCCTCCCGGCGGACGTTCTCGTGGATCATCTGGCCGCGGAAGTAGGCCTCCTTCCCCTGGCCGGCGCCCTGGAGGAGGGCAGCACTCGGGTGGGAGTCCTGGCCCTGGCCTTCGATGCGGTACGCGAGACCGTTCTGGGAGGCGACGCGTCCCTGCCGGGCGCGGTGCGGGCCCTCCGGGCCGCTCTCGAATCCCGGGAGGCGGAAGCCCCTCTGGAGCCGGGCCGGGGGGATGCGGTGCGCGTCATGAACCTTCACCAGGCGAAGGGACTGGAGGCGAAGGTGGTGGTCCTGGCTCACCCCGTCGCG
The DNA here is from genome assembly GCA_046756305.1 of Gemmatimonadota bacterium. Taxonomy (GTDB): domain Bacteria; phylum Gemmatimonadota; class Gemmatimonadetes; order Longimicrobiales; family Gaopeijiaceae; genus JBHHWB01. The sequence continues at coordinate 48,925 of JBHHWB010000012.1, read as the reverse complement.
CCGCAGGAGCACCCTCCCACCATGCACGTCCGCCGTCGGGAGGACGGGAGGGCCGAGGGATTCATGCTGGTGGAGGGTGAGCGGGGGCGAGCGGTGCTGGCGCGTCCCCTGGACTGGTCGGAGCTGGAGGCGGCGGAGAAAGCGTTCGAGGAGGCGGAGGAGGCGCGGCTTCTCTATGTGGCGTGCACCCGGGCCGAGGAGGAACTGGTGGTGGCGCGTCACGTGTCGGTGCCGAATAAGAAGGAGTCGGCCGAGGCGTACCGGAAGCGCCGGCAGGAGGAGGTGCGGGCCGTTTCCTGGGGTCCCCTCGATGAATGGCTCGAAAAGCACGCCGTCGCATTGGAGCTGGAGGGTGGGGAGGGTGCGCCCACCGAGGAGGCCCCGCCCCGGGTCGAGGAGATCGAGGCCCGGGTGCAGGAGAGCCGGGAGCGCCTCGAGGCGCTGCGGACCCCCACCCATGCCTTCGTAACGGTTACGAAGATTGCCAAGGCGACAGAATCCGGCCGGAGAGATGAGGCTGCTCCGGCCCAGGCCGGTGGCGGGGGTGAGGCCCCAGCGGTGGAGGGGGCGGCTCCGGGCGGCGGCACCGTACAAGGATTTCGCGGCTTCTCCTGGGGTTCTGCCGTCCACCAGGCCCTGGCCGCCGCTCTGGAGGCGGGGGATGAAGGCGCCCTGGCGGCGCGATGCCGGACCTTTCTGGTGGAGAACGGACGGCCTCTGGACGCCCACGGCGAGCCCGTCGAGTTGGAAGAGCTCCTGGATCTGGTGGAGGCGGTGCGCACTTCGGAGCTCTGGGAGCGGGCGCGGAAGGCGCGGCGCCGGATGGCGGAAGTCCCCTTCGCGCTCCGGGGCGTCACGCCGGAGGGTTTCCAGGCCGCCCCGCCGGGGGGAGATGCGGCGCATCTCTCCGGCCGCGGAGACGGGCCCGCGCAGACGGGGGCGAAGGGGGGGAGCGCGACCCGGCACGATGAAACAGGCTCGGGGGTGCGGCGGCAGCTCGATCTCTTCGCCCTGGATGGGGCGTCCGGGATGGCTGGCGCGCGTGGGGGAGCAAACGAAATCGGGGGCGTAGGCGCGGGAGACGACGGTGGAATCCCCGCCGTCCTGGAGGGGGTGATCGATCTGGTTTTTCGCGAGCCCGACGGTTGGGTGATCGCAGACTACAAGACCGACGTGGGAGCCGATCCCGACTTTCCCGTCCGGTATCAAGGATATCGAAGGCAGGTTGAGCTCTACGCTCGGGCTTGGGAACAGCTCACGGGAGAGTCGGTGAAGGAACGTATTCTCTTTTTCACCCATCAGGGACGGACGGAATCATGGTGAGGGTTCATCGTTGGGTCGTGGGTGCGGCAACCCTGCTGTGCGTGGGGGGTGGCCCTTCGTCGGCCGGAGGGCAGAGTGGGGAGCCTGCGCCTCCCCGGACGCGCGTGGTCCTCCTGGGCACAGGTACCCCCAACGCCGATCCCGACCGGTCCGGTCCCGCCGTCGCCGTGGTGGTGGACGACCACGCCTACCTGGTGGATGCGGGACCGGGCGTGGTGCGCCGTGCCGCGGCCGCCGCCCGGGACCTGGGCGTGGACGGCCTGGACCCCTCCCGACTGAACCGGGTCTTTCTCACCCACCTGCACTCGGACCACACCCTGGGTCTGCCCGACCTCCTCCTCACGCCCTGGGTGCTGGACCGCCCCGATCGCCTCCACGTGTACGGTCCACCCGGGACCGCCTCCCTCATGGAGCACATCGTTGAAGGGTGGAGAGAAGACATCGACATGAGGGTTTTCGGCCTGGAGCCCCGCGATGCCAACTGGTTCGGTTATCGTCCCGTAGTGGAAGAGATCCGTTCCGGCGTGGTGTACGAGGATGAACGGGTGCGGGTGACGGCCGTTCCGGTGCGCCACGGGTCGTGGCCCGTAGCCTTCGGGTACCGCTTCGAAGGGCCGGACCGCACCATCGTCATTTCGGGGGACGCGGTGCCTTCCGAGTCCATCGTGGAAGCGTGCAACGGATGCGACGTCCTGGTCCACGAGGTTTACTCGGCGGAGCGGTTCAAGGCCCGTTCCCCCGAATGGCAGCGCTACCACGCGGCTTTCCACACCTCCACGACGGAACTCGCCGAGCTGGCCCGCAGGGCCCGCCCGGCGATCCTGGTCATGGTGCACCAGCTCTTCTGGGGGACCGACGACGCTGGACTCGTGGCCGAGGTCCGGGCGGCGGGCTACACCGGCCCTCTTGCCTCGGGTAGGGACCTGGACGTCTACTGACGGAAGGTGAGAAGGTGACCCCCGTTCTCTCTTTCAGGAACTGACATGTCCTCCACCTATGACGTGGTGGTGATCGGCGCGGGCATTATGGGCTGCGCCACGGCGATGGAACTCTCACGCCGGGGCCATCGTGTGGCCGTGGTGGAGAAGGAGACGCTCGCGTCCGGCTCCACAGGCCGCTCTTCCGCCATCGTGCGGCAGCACTACTCCAATGAGGTGACGGCCCGGATGGCCCGCCACGGGCTGGACGTATTCACCGAATTCCATGAGCGCGTAGGAGGGGAGTGCGGCTTCGTGCGCGCCGGCTTTCTGGTGCTGGTGCCGGCGGAGGACGGCGAGGGGCTGGAGGCCAACGTTGCCCTGCAGCGTGGCGTCGGGATCAACACGCGCATCCTCGCTCCCGAAGAAGTGAGGGACGTGCTTCCCCACGCTGCGGCCGCCGACCTGGTGGCGGCTGCCTACGAGCCCGACGCGGGCTATGCCGATCCTCACCTGACCACCTCGGGGCTGGCCGATGCCGCCCGGCGGGCCGGGACCGATTTCCTTTTCAACCGGGAAGTCACGGGCGTCCGCTTGCAGGGCGGACGGGTCCGGGGGGTGGACACGACGGCGGGCCCCCTTCATGCCGACGTGGTGGTGAACTGCGCCGGCCCCTGGGGCGCCAGGGTGGCGGCCATGGCGGGACTGGAGGTGCCGGTGAACGCCTGCCGGGCCCAGGTGGCCGTCTTTTCCCGGCCGGAAGGGGAGGCGGGCGCACACCCCGTGGTGCTGGACTTCGTCCACGCGTCCTATTTCAGGCCCGAGACGGGAGATCTCATGCTGGTGGGCCTGATCGATCCCTCCGAGGCCGAGGACGTGGTGGATCCCGACGACTATCCCCATCACACCGATCCCGGATTCGAGGTGGATGTGGGGGCCCGGTGGGTGGCCCGGTGCCCACCCATGGAGGCGGCTCGGCCGCGTCGCGGATATGCCGGGCTCTACGCCGTCACGCCCGACTGGCATCCGGTGATCGATGAAGTGCCGCCCGGAAGCGGATTCTTCCTGTGCACCGGATTCAGTGGGCACGGGTTCAAGCTCGGGCCGGCGGTGGGCCTCCTCGTGGCTCAGATGGTCTCCGGCGAGGAACCGGCCTTCGATCCCTCCCTTTTCCGCCTTTCCCGATACGCGGAGGGCAGGCCCGTGCGGGGGCGCTACGAATACTCCATCACCGGATAGCGCCGGGTTCCGGGGCTCGCGTGTTGCCGGATGCGGCGCCGGGCCCGAACGTTGTAACGGTGCATGATCTGTAGGCGTCTATTCTCTCTTCGGATACTTCCCATGTCGGTGGATCTTTCCTCCTTCCGGTTCCTGGCTTTCGCCACCGCGTGGACACTGGCTGCGGGCTGCGGCTCCCCTCCTCCTCAGACTCCCGCGCCGGAGGGAGTGCCTCGAGCGGCTCCGGCCGGGGCGCCGGCACCCGGGGCGGCGTCGGAGGCGGTGACGGCCGCTGCCCCGTCGGAGGGAGAGGCTGGGGCGCCCGCCGGCGGGGCCCTCGCCGCCGGCATCGGCCGCCTCCCCACGGGGAAGCGACTGGATCCTGCCGGGCGGTCGGTGGGCGTGGGGTCGCTTCCCCTGGCCATGACGCTTTCGCCCGACGGGAACTACGTGGTGCTCCTCCTCAACGGATGGCGGGAGCAGGGCGTGCAGGTGCTCAACCGGCGCACGGGTGTGGTGACCCAGACGCTCCTGCAGCCCGCTGCCTTCCTGGGCCTTGCCTTCAGCCCTGATGGCCGCACCCTCTATGCGTCCGGCGGCAACCAGGATGTGGTCTACCGCTATGACTGGGTCCGCAGCCAGGCCCGCCTGAGAGACTCCCTGGTCTTGGCCCAGAAGGAACCGGATCGCTCGGGCACCCGGTATCCGGCGGGGCTGGCGCCCTCCCCCGACGGCCGCTTCCTCTATGTTGCGGAAAACCTTGCCGATTCCCTGGCCGTGGTGAACGTAGGGAGCGGCGCCGTGGTGGGCCGGTACGCCACCGAGCGCTATCCCTACGGTGTGGCGGTGACGCCCGACGGAACCGTCTTCGTTTCGGCGTGGGGTGGGAACACCGTTTCCGTCTTCCGTTTCGACGACGCGGGCCGCGCCACCGAAACGGAGCGGATTCCCGGCGGACGGCACCCGTCCGCCCTTCTCCTGAACCGGGCGGGGACGCGTCTCTTCATCGCTTCGGGGAGCACGGACCGGGTCCTGGTCATGGACACCCGCGCCCGGACCCTCGTTGCCGAGCTCGCTGATCCTCCCCCCGAGGGGCCGGCGGAGGGAAGCACCCCCAACGCCCTTGCGCTCTCCGGTGACGGGCGCCGCCTTTTCGTGGCCGAGGCCGACAACAACGCCGTGGCGGTCTTCGATCTTTCGGAGGAGACGGGCGACTGGGGCACCCCGCCCGCCATTCATCCCACCCGCCGTCCCGGCGATCCCATGCCCGCCCCCCGCGACGTCCCTTCGGGGGAGGGTCCGGCCCGGGACCGGCTGGTGGGCAGGATTCCGGTGGAATGGTATCCCACGGCGGTGCAGGTGGCGGGGGACCACCTCCTGGTGGTGAACGGCAAGGGGCGGGGCACGGCCCCCAACCCCGAGTTCCCCCAGCCCCCCATTCGCAGAGCCCCGGGAGAGCCGAGCTATACCATGGGCCAGCTCTCGGGGACACTGACCTTTCTTCCTCTCTCGGAGCTGAAGGAGGGCCGGCTCACGGTCCTGAGCCAGCGGGTAGCCGAGGCCAACGGGTGGAATGGCCACGCCGACACGAAAGCGGCGTATCCGCCCATCGAACACGTCATCTACATCGTCAAGGAGAACCGCACCTACGACCAGGTTCTGGGAGACATGCCCGAAGGGGACGGCGATTCCACCCTGGTATTCTTTCCCGAGGCGGTAACGCCCAACCACCACGCATTGGCCCGAAGGTTCGGGCTCTACGACCGCTTTTTCGTCAACGCCGAGGCGAGCCCCGACGGACACAACTGGTCCATGGCGGCGTACACGACGGATTATCTGCAGAAGACGGTCCCCTCCAACTACTCGGGGCGAGGCCGCACCTACGACTACGAGGGGACGAATCGCGGTCGCAGCCACGTCCCCTGGGAGGAGGGGAACGAGGACGTGGCCGAGCCCGCCATGGGATATCTGTGGGATCTGGCGGATCGGGCGGGGATCACCTTTCGCAACTACGGCGAGTTCGTCGTTCCTGAGTATGTGGATCCCGATGATCGGATGCCCTCCGGCTATCGGGGCAACAAGCCCTTCCTGGCGGAGCACACCAATCCGGATTATCCGGGCTATTCGCTCAGCATTCCCGACCAGCGTCGGGCGGACGTCTGGATCGAGGATCTTCGCCGCTTCGAGGCGGCGGGGGAGATGCCTGCCCTCCAGATTCTACGTCTTCCCAACGACCATACCGCCGGCGGTCGTGCGGGCTCTCCCACGCCCCGCGCCTACGTGGCCGACAACGACCTGGCGTTGGGCCGCATCATCGAGGCCCTGTCGCGCAGCCGTTTCTGGAAGAGCACGGCGGTCTTCGTTCTGGAGGACGACGCCCAGAATGGACCCGACCACGTGGACTCCCATCGGTCGGTGTTTTTCGTCGTCTCGCCCTGGGCGCGTCGGGGCGTGTACCATCGCTGGACCAACACCACCGACGTCATCGCAACCATGACGGAGATCCTGGGCCTGGGATCGCTTTCCCAGTTCGACTACTTCGGGCGGCCGCTGCGCCACATCTGGGCCGCCCGGCCCGACACCACGCCGTACACGGCCTTGCGGCCCACCGTCTCCCTCGACGAGCGCAACCCCGAGACGGGCGAAGCCGCCGAGGCTTCGGCGCAGCTCGATCTGCGATTCGAGGATTCGGGTCAGGACGAGCTCTTCAACCGGATCCTGTGGCGGATCATCAAAGGGCCGAAGGTGCCCTATCCCGGCACCACCCGGATGTCCGCCCTGGAGTGGAAGCGGGGGCATTAGCGGGTCGCCGTGTGACGCGTCGCCCGGGTCATGTAGGAGGCTCCTCGGGTTTCCGGATTCGGGGTCGGCCGGTAGAATGCCGGCATGCGGAGGGGACCTGAGGGGGGCGTGTGGCGGCGAAGCGCATCGTCGCCCACGTCGTCCTCCGGGACCGTCGCCGTCGTCACCTGCTCATTTCTGGAGAGATGCACCCATGAGACCGGCTTCTTCCTTCGGGTCGCGCGCGCTCCTGTTTTCCCTCGTCCCGGTCCTGCTGCTCCTCTGCGCGCCACTTCGAGGAGGGGCGCAGGAATCCGGCGCCACGGCGCCTCTGTCAGCCGTGACGCAGGCCGCGGTGACCACGGACCCCCCTGCGGTCCGGTGGCAGGAGGGGCCCATGCCGCCCCGGGAATACCGCGATCTGGCCCGCTCCATCTTCGCAGAGCTCATCGAGATCAACACCACCGATTCGGAGCGGGGTGACAACACCCAGGCGGCGCGGGCCATGGCGCAGCGGCTCCTGGATGCGGGGTTTCCTCCGGAAGACGTGCGGGTGCTCGTTCCCGAGGACGCCCCCACCAAGGGAAACCTGGTAGCTCGGTACCGGGGTCGGAATACGGGACTCAAGCCCATCCTCCTTCTGGCCCACATCGATGTGGTGGAGGCCCTGCCTGAAGACTGGTCTCCCGATCTCAACCCCTTCGAGTTCCTGGAGCGGGACGGCTACTACTACGGGCGCGGTGTCACCGACGACAAGGACGAGGCGGCCATCCACATCGCCAACTTCATTCGTATGAAGCGGGAGGGGTTCGTGCCCGACCGGGACATCATCGTGGCCCTCACCGCCGACGAGGAAGGCGGACCCCGCAACGGCGTCGCATACCTTCTCGAGGAGCATCGGGACCTCATCGACGCGGCCTTCGCCCTGAACGAGGGCGGCGGCGGCATGGAGAAGAACGGGCGGAAGATCTCCAACAATGTGCAGGCATCGGAGAAGAAGTTCCTTTCCTTCTACTTCACCGCCACCAACCCCGGCGGACACTCCTCCCTCCCGGTGAAAAAGAATGCCATCTACGACCTGGCCGACGCCCTGGTGGCACTGCGCGGCTATGACTTTCCCGTCATGCTCAACGAGGTGACCGAGGCATTCTTTTCCCGTTCGGCCGATCTGGTGGGGGGAAAGACGGGTGAGGCCATGCGGCGCATCGTGGAGAATCCTTCCGACACCGAGGCTGCCCGGATTCTCTCACGGGAGCCGGGCTACAACGCCCGCCTGCGGACCACATGCGTCGCGACCCTCCTGGAGGGCGGGCACGCCGAAAACGCGCTCCCGCAGCTTGCCCGCGCCAACGTGAACTGCCGCATCCTCCCGGATCACGACCCCGCCGACGTGGAGCGGGCGCTCCACGAGCTGGCCCGTCCCTTTGATGTGGCGGTGGAGCCCCGGGCGGAAGCGCGCCCCAGCCCGCCGTCGCCCCTGGCCGAGGAGGTCCTGGGTCCCATCGAGAAGATCACCGGGGAAATGTGGCCCGGGGTGCCGGTGCTGCCCGTCATGAGCACCGGCGCCACCGACGGGCTCTATCTCCGGCGGGAGGGGATCCCCGTGTACGGGGTCAGCGGCCTCTTCCACGACGTGGACGACGTGCGGGCCCACGGCCGCGACGAACGTATCAGGATCAGCGACTTCTATCAGGGTCAGGAGTTCCTGTACCGTCTGGTGAAGGAGCTGGCGGGGGGCGGGATTGCCTGAGGGAGTGGAGCTGATCCGGAACGAGAGGAACGCCTGACGGGAGACGACCATGTGCCGATTCACCATGTATCTGGGACCCCCGGTTCGCATCTCCACCCTCCTCATCGAACCGGACCATTCCCTGATCCGCCAGAGCTTCAAGGCGCAGGAGCGCGCCGAGCCCCTGAACGGGGACGGCTTCGGCGTGGGGTGGTACAATCCCTCCCTCTCCGAGGAGCCCGGGGTCTTTCGCGCCGTGACGCCGGCGTGGAACAACCGCAACCTGGAGAGCCTGGCCCGGGTTGTCGGGAGTCCCTGCGTACTGGCCCACGTACGCGCGGCCACACCGGGGATGGCGGTGAATGAAGCCAACTGCCATCCCTTTCAGGACGGAAAATACCTCCTGATGCACAACGGGCATGTGGGGTCCTTTTCCACCGTGCGCCGCCGTATCCTGGAGACGCTCACCGACGAGGCCTTCGGAATCCTCCAGGGGAACACCGACAGCGAGCATCTTTTCGCCCTCTTCGTGGACGAGATCCGGCGGCACGGTGGAGAAGATCCCGGACGCTGCATGGCCGAGTGCCTCAACCGGGCGGTCTATCGTGTGCTGGCCCTGGTGCGGGATTACGGGAACGGCGATCCTTCCTTCCTGAACATCGCTGTCTCCGATGGAGACCACGCCTGCGCGTGCCGCTTCACCGATCACCCCGCGACCCCGCCCGAGTCTCTCTACTACATCACGCGGGCACTCTATCCGCCGGCGTGGCCGGACTCTCCCGGACGGCGCAAGCACGAGCGCTCCTCCACCGTCATGGTTTCTTCCGAACGCCTGACGGACCACGAGGAGTGGAGTGAAGTCCCGCCCAATCATCTGCTGCGCATCGACCGGGACGCCGAGCCCACTCTCTATCGCATGGATCCGGAGGGATTGAATGCCGCCTGACAACCTGTTCCGAGGGCGATGGGCCACTGTGGCCGCCGCCTGCACCCTTCTCGTGTCGGCCGGGTGCCGGCAGGGGGATGAGGCGGCGTCCGCCACGGATGCCATTCCTCCGGAGGACTGGCCCCACTACGGGCGGGACCTGGCCTCGTCGAAGTATTCACCGTTGGATCAGATCGATCCGGAGAATGTGAATCAGCTTCGGGTCGCCTGGACGTGGGAGTCGGCGGACTACGACCTGGCGGGACGCTTCCCCGACGTGTCCGTGAACCCCAACTACCAGACCACGCCCATCAAGGTGGGTGAGCGCCTCTATGTGTCCACGAACATGGGTCAGGCTTCCGCGCTGGATCCCGCCACGGGAAAGGAGCTCTGGCGCTACGATCCTTTTGAGGCGGGACTGCGGGAGACGCCCAGCGGCCGGGCAAACCGGGGCGTGGCGTACTGGAGCGACGGGTCCCGGGAGCGGATCTTCCTGGGATCGGGCACCTACCTTGTGGCGCTCGACGCCGCCACGGGGAAGCCGGTGGAGGGCTTCGGCGAGGGGGGAGCGGTGAACCTGGCGGTGGACGCCGATCCCCGGGTGACGTTCTACAGTTGGACTTCGGCTCCCCTGGTGGTGCGCGACGTGGTCATCGTCGGCTCCACGGCCCTGACCACGAGCCGCAACTGGAAGACGGCGCCACCGGGATACGTGCGCGCCTTCGACGCGCGCACCGGTGAGCTGCGCTGGCGCTTCAATCCCATCCCCGAGCCGGGGGACCCGGCCATCGAGACCTGGGCCGACTCTTCCTGGGCCTACTCGGGGCGGGGCAACGTGTGGACCCTCATGAGTGCCGACGAAGAGCTGGGGCTCGTGTATCTCCCCCTCAAGACCACCACCCACGACTGGTACGGGGGACACCGCCTTGGAGACAACCTCTACGGCGAGAGCCTGGTGGCGGTGGACGCGGAGACGGGCGAGCGGGTATGGCACTACCAGATGGTGCACCACGGCCTGTGGGACTATGATCTGCCGGCGGCGCCCAACCTCCTGGACATCACCGTGGACGGAAAGCGGATTCCGGCGGTGGCGCAGGTGACCAAGCAGGCTTTCACCTTCGTGCTGGACCGGCGGACCGGCGAGCCGGTGTGGCCCATCGAGGAGCGGTCGGTGCCGCCCTCCGACGTGCCGGGAGAGGTGGCCGCCGCAACCCAGCCCTTCCCCACGCGCCCCGCTCCTTTCGACCTCCAGGGCATCACCGAGAACGATCTCATCGACTTCACCCCCGAGCTGCGGGCCGAGGCGCAGGAGATCCTCTCGCGCTTCAGGTACGGCCCCATCTTCACGCCGCCTTCCGTACGGAACGACGGGCCCGGCGGCACTCTGGGGACGGTTCTCATGCCCGGCTGGGTGGGCGGGGCCAACTGGGGCGGCGCCGCCGTGGATCCGGAGACGGGAGTACTCTATGTACCTTCGGTGACCTCGCCCAACGTGGTGGCGCTGGTGGAGCCCGACCCGGCGGAGTCGGACTTCCGGTACGTGCGCGGCCTCCCCCGGGAAGTCCCCATGCCCCAAGGGCTTCCGCTCCTCAAGCCTCCCTACGGCCGCATCACCGCCATGGACATGAATACGGGCGAGCACGTATGGATGCGCGCCAACGGGCCGGGTCCCCGGGATCATCCCCTCCTGAAGGACATGGATCTTCCCTGGCTGGGTCAGCGCGGCCGGGTGGGTCCCCTCCTCACCAAGACGCTCCTCTTCCTCGGGGAGGGCTCAGAGGCGGCGCTCTCGATTCTGCCCGTTGCCGGGGGCAAGGCGTTCCGCGCATGGGACAAGGCGACCGGCGCGGTGGTGTGGGAGACGGAGCTGCCCGCCGGCACTTCGGGCGTGCCCATGACCTACATGTACGCGGGTAAGCAGTACGTCGTGGTGGCCATCGGCGACGGGGAGACCCACGGACAGTTGGTGGCGCTGGCGCTCCCGTAGCGCACCGCCGGGGGGCGACGCGCCGCGGGATACAAGCTTTCTGTCACAGCCTCCGGGTCACCAGTCTTTGGGTCACCACCCTGCGCCCACGAACCGGCGCTCACAATCCTGTGCTCACGAGCCTGTTGTCATGACCCTGTGGTCACGTCCCTCCGGTCAGGACCTCCCACCCCTGCTCGAAGACGATGTCCCGGGGAATGCCCAGTGCGTCGAGGCGGTGCAGGTCCTCCTGGAGCTGCGGAGGGATGGTCCCCTTCTCGCGGATGAGACGGTCCACCCCCTCGTAGTCTCCGTCACCCTGGAGGGTGAGGAGGAGCTCCGAGAGCCCGTCCACCGCCCGGTCCATGGCGTCGAAGTTCACCCGGTAGCGGCCCGTTTCGGGATTCCGCTCGAAAGCGCCCGCTTCCTGGAAGTACTGGAAGCGAACCATGTTGGCGATGCCGTGGGCGTCGGCGGCTCCGAAGCGCACGGAGCGGAAAATACCGGCCAGAAAGGTCACGTAGTGATCCTCGATGGATCCCTCGGTGAGCTCACCCCGGTCGTAGAGCTGCTCCACCATGTACACGCCCAGTACGTCGGCCTTGCCCTCTTCCATGGCCGAGGCGTGGTTCTTCAGTGCTTCGCGCACCGTGCCTTTGCCGTTGATGGTGTTCTTCACGCCCAGCCCGTGGGCTACCTCATGGAACATGGTGTTGTCGAAAAAGGCGTCGAAGGTGACGTGGTCCCGCTGGTCCTCGGCGATGAGCTCGTCGGCGATGGGAACCATGATCCGGTCGAACTTGGCCCGCATGGCGTTTTTGAGCTGGAGGCGGCGGGTGCCCTTGGCGAGCTGCACATCCTCGTCGTTGGGGAGGTTGATGGCGATGGTCTTGGCCCCTGAATTGGCCTCGCCGGCGTAGTAGACCACGTCGTAGGCGTTCAGGTCCGAATCCCTCCCCGGGGTCTCCTGCTTGTAGGCGTCGGGCACGGGGAGGCCTTTCTGGAGGTCGAGGAGGAGGGAGGCGAAGCGGGCCAGCCGGTCGCTCCACTCCCGGTCCTTGATGAGGACGTAGCCCTCGTGGGCCGCCTTGTACCCGAAGAGCTGGTCCTCATACGTCTCGATGGGGCCGATGATCACGTCGATGGGGTTGTCCTTCATATCCATCCACGCCATGTCGCTGGCCCGATAGTCGTCGGTGGTGAGGGCCTCGGCCCGGAGGCGCAGATACCTGGCCAGTCCCGGATCCGTCACCAGGTCCGCTGCCTCGCGGAGCTTGCCCGCGGCTGCGGCATGCTCCGCGGCGAACGTTTCGTGGTAGGGCACGGCATACAGGCTGCCGTCAGCGTGGCGGCGCACCAGGGTGTAGAGGCTCTTCAGGGCGGCGCCTCCGTCCTCGGCGGCTGCGACGGCGGCCTCGAATTCCTCCACGGTCATATCGGCCGGGTAGAAGTTGGCGCCGGGACGCTTGGGCCCCACGCCCTCGACGAAGGGTTCCTCGTCCCGGAGGCGGTCCCAGGGCCCGTAGTTGATCTCGATGTAGCGCTCCAGCGCCGGATCTCCCTTGGCGAGCGCCAGTGCTTCGTTCTTGGGACCATACGTCTCCAGCCAGAACACCCCGTCCATGAGCTGAACCGCATCGATGAGGAGGCGTAGGGCCTCCCGGTCGTTCTCGCTCAACCCGGAGAGATCCGCCGTGAGGCGGACGGTGGCGTACTGATCTACCAGAGCCTGAATGTCGGATTCCGCTTTTCCGGGCTCGGCGCCCGGAGCGCACGCGGTGGAAAGGGTTGCTGTGGCCAGGGCAAACGCAAGGATGGAACGGACGGACATGGGTGGGTCCTCCGAGTGGGTGCTGTGCGGGATTCGCATGAGATCTACGTGAAAGCTAAGGCGGAGGCAGGGACCTCGCCACGCGGCCGAGGCGCGCGGGACGCTTGGCCGTGGCGCTCCAAGCGCGGGGCGCTCTCCATGCGGGCACATCGCTTTTTCGGCGGCCCGCTACTCCGGCGCCCGCCCGCCTACTGAGACTGCTCGCGTCGGGTCTGATGTCGCCGCACGACCAGGTACGCCGGCGTCGCCACCGCCAGGAGCACAATGGCCCGGATGCTGCTTGCGAAGTCGCCGATGAGGGATCCCACCAGAAACGCCGCCGAGCCGGCCAGCACGATGGCCGGCACCCACGGGTAGCCCGGGACCTTGAACGGTCGGGGAGCGTCGGGTTCCCTCCAGCGCATGACGAAAACGGAGAGGAACACCAGGAAGTAGTTGGCGACAAAGAAGAAGGCCAGGAGCGAAAGGACGGTGTCGAAGGTGTTCGTAGCGATGAAGGCCAAGGCGGCCGCCGTTCCGGCCAGCAGCGCGGGAACGGGAGTGCCTCCCTCGTTCACATCGCCCAGGCGGGCGGGCAGCATCCCGTCCCGGCTCATGGCGTAAAGGATACGGGACGTGACCAGGTGGATGCCGTTCACCGCCGCGATAAGGGAGAGGATCATGAGCACGCGCAGTACAGTGTCGCCCGCAGGCCCGAAGATGCGCGCCGCCATGGTGGCCACCACGAAGGGATCACCGGCCATCTCCTTCATGGGCACGACCCGCAGGAAGGCCACGTTCAGCGTCAGGTAAAGGACCAGGACCAGAAGGACGCCGCTCACCATGGATCGGGGCAGATCCCGGCCCGGATTGCGCACCTCCTCCCCGAAGTAGGTGGGCCCCGCCCAGCCGCTGAAGGTGAAGATGGAGGACTGGAGTGCAATGACGAACGCCACCGCCAGCGCGGCGCCGGTGGGCACGGCCGGGTCCGGGAGTGCTCCGGCAGCGAGTCGTGACGCCGCGCCGCCGACCTGAGGTGCCAGGGCACCGATCTGCGTCGCCACGGTCTCAGGGGCGTTTCCTCCCACGACGATGGCCACCAGCGCCAGAGCCACCAGCGCCAGGGCCTTGAGGAGGCTGGTGGCGCGCTGGGTGGCGTCGCCGATGCGGATCCCGCGCCACTGGAGGGCCATGAAGATGAGGACCACCGCCGAGGCCGTGAGTCCCACCTGGCCGTCCAGGAGGGGGATGAGGGGACCGGCGTATTCGCCCAGAACGATGGCCACGGCGGCCATGGTGCCGCAGGTGGCGATCCAGTCGCTCCAGCCCACCACGAACCCGAAGTAGGGGCCCATGGCCCGGCGCACCAGGGGATAGAAGCCGCCCGAGCGGGGATGCATGGCGGCCAGCTCGGCCAGGCAGAGCGCCCCCAGGAGGGAGTACAAGCCCCCCGCCACCCACACCGCGAGGAAGAGGGGGGCCGACGGCACCTGGGCGGCCACCTCCCCCGGGGTGCGGAGGATCCCCATACCGATGGTGTTGCCGATGATGATGGCGACCCCGAAGACCACTCCCAGCACGCGCAGGAGGTGGCCGCGGGGAGCCTGGCGGTGCGCGCTCAAAGACCCTCCCGCCGTCGAGGAAGGATGGGGGGACGGTCGTGTGCTGTCATGATGTCCGGGGTGGGGAGGGTCACATCACGAGGACGTTAGATACTACTCGCGCGCCGCAGGGCGGGTCCAGGCGGGCCGGCGAATGCGCCGCGGGAGGCCCCCGCCTATTTCTCCCGGCGCGGCTCCCTTCCTATCTTCTCCAGCCATGAACCAGCTTCTCGTCCAGACGGGTCTTCACCGCCTCCTCGCCGGGGAGAGGCCTGAGCTGCGGGACCTTCCCGCCGGCTTGATTCTCCACCCGGCGTCGGTCACCCCCGCTCTGGGCGGCTACATGGACGTCCCGGTGGGAGGGGCCGAGGCCCTCCTCGCCGCCGAGTTCAAGGTGCGGGCCCTCTTCGGTCCCCAGCATGGATTTCTGGGCGAGAAGCAGGACAATATGATCGAATCGGGGCACGGAACCGATCCCCGAACCGGTCTGCCCGTCTTCTCCCTCTATTCAGAAACGCGTAAGCCGACCCCCGAGATGCTGAAGGGTCTGGAGCTTCTCTTTTTCGATCTCCAGGATGTGGGGGTGCGGGTCTATACCTTCGTATGGACCATGACTCTGGCCATGGAGGCCTGCGCCGAGGCGGGCACGCGGTTCGTGGTCCTGGACCGCCCCAATCCCATCGGCGGAACGGCCGTGGAGGGCGCCATGCTCCGCGAGGAGTACCGCTCCTTCGTGGGGCTCCATCCCATCCCCCTGCGCCACCACCTGACGGCGGGGGAGCTCGCCCGCTACCTCAACGAAACCCGGGGGATCGGGTGCGAGCTGGACGTGCTGCCGTGCCGCGGCTGGACCCGGGACATGTGGTTCGACGACACGGGGCTGCCCTGGGTCCTGCCAAGCCCCAACCTGCCCACGTTGGATTCCTGCGCTGTGTATCCGGGGATGGTGCTTCTGGAAGGAACCAACCTCTCAGAAGGACGGGGGACGACACGGCCCTTCGAGATCTTCGGGGCTCCGTACCTGGACGCCTACGCTCTCACCGATTATCTGGAGGATAGGCGCCTTCCCGGCGTTCGTTTCCGGCCCATGGGTTTCGAGCCCACCTTTCAGAAGCATGCGGGTAGGCTCTGCCAGGGCGCGCAGATCCACGTGGTGGACCGGGACGCGTTCCGGCCGGTGCGCACCGCTGTGGAGATCCTCTCCGCCGTACGGACGCTATACCCCGAGGAGTTCGCCTGGCGGCCCCCACCATACGAGTACGAGGAGACCCTCATGCCCATCGATATCCTCTGGGGTCATGACGGGCTGCGGCGGTCCATCGGCTCGGGGCGGGGAGCGGAGGAAATCCTGGCGCCCACCGCTGCCGAGACCGAGGCTTTTCGAAGAGCCGCTGCCCCGTATCTCCTGTACTGAGCCGAGGAGCTGAAGAGCCAAAGAGCCGGGAGGCGCGGTCGGCGTTGGCGTGCTCCCGTCGGATTCCTCTTCAGAAGCGCTCGCAGTAGGGGGTCTCCTGGAAAGTCGAGCGGATCTCGAGCTGCAGCACGTCGCCCGGATCCGTCTCGATGGCGCGGGTCACGCACCGGGGACCCGCCAACAGGTCGATGTCCAGCCGCAGCGGATAGGAGAACTTCCAGGGCAGCGTGAAGACCGAGTCGGACTTGCCCGTGACCCTGCCCAGGCGGATGCGGCGGCTGTCCTGCACGATGGCCCATAGGGTGGCGTCGCTGAAGTTGCTGTTCAGGACTTCGATGCGGATGATCTGCTCGCCCCGGGCCGCCGAGGTGAAGGGGTCCTCGTTGACGGCTTTGGACGCGGTGGCACAGCTCGCGGTGGCGGCCACCAGGATCATGGCCAGGGCTCCTGCCGTCCCTCGGGTTCCGTTGAATCGGTTCATGCTTCCTCCCGGGTTGTGGGCCGCGCTCCACCCTTGTCGGGGCGGGCCACCTTCTCTACCCTGGAGCCCGATCCATCGGTCCGAGATGTCAGACCGGCCCTCGGGCCGGCCTTGAGTCCCAGTCCTCAGGCCCATCCCTCAGACGTGGAGTCTACCATGCGCGGCACTTCGTACTCTCCTCCATCCATACGCGGGATTTCCCTGATGCTGACATGGGTGACGTTGGGAGCTCTGCCGGCGCAGACCACGGAGAGGCCGGCGGCGGCAGGGCGGAGGCTGGTGGAGTCGGGCGCCGCCGGGGTGGCCGTGCCCGAGACCTCGCCCCCGGCGTTCCTCATGCCCGGGGACACCTTCCGGGCCGCCCCCGACGCTCCGATTCTGGGATTCACCCCCGAGCGTGCCCGAGCTCAGCACGAGACGGAAGCGCGCCTCGACGCCGAGATGAGCGCCGACCGCATCCATGACCGCCTCAAGTACCTGAGCCGTCATCCCAACCATGTGGGATCCCCCGGGGGCAGAGAGAACGCCGAATGGATCGCGGACCAGTTCCGTTCCTGGGGATTCGAGACGCGCATCGACACGTACTACGTCCTCTTTCCCACACCGCGGGAGCGGGTCGTGGAGATGATCGCCCCCACCACCTTTCAGCTGAAACTGGCCGAGCCGGCCCTCCCCGAGGATGCCACCTCGAGCATAACCGAGCATCGGCTCCCACCCTACAATGCGTACTCGGCTGACGGCGACGTAGAGGGCGAACTCGTTTATGTGAACTACGGAGTTCCCGCCGACTACGAAGAGCTTGCCCGCAGGGGAATCGACGTGAAGGGCAAGATCGTCATCGCCCGCTACGGGGGTTCATGGCGGGGTATCAAGCCCAAGGTGGCGGCGGAGCACGGAGCCGTCGCGTGCATTCTCTATTCGGATCCCCGGGACGACGGTTACTTCCGGGGTGATGTCTATCCCGAGGGTGCGTGGCGGATGAAGTATGGGGTCCAGCGGGGATCGGTGGAGGACATGCCCCAGTTCCCCGGAGATCCCCTCACACCGGGCGTGGGAGCGACCAGGGACGCCGAGCGGATCTCGCGGGAGGAAGCGCCCACCCTCATGAAGATTCCCGTCCTTCCCATCTCCTACGGAGAGGCACAGCCCCTCCTGGAGGCCATGGAAGGACCGGTAGCGCCGGTTTCCTGGCGTGGCGCCCTCCCCATCACCTATCACCTGGGGCCGGGCCCGGCCAAAGTGCACATCCGTCTCCAGTTCAACTGGGATCTGGTGCCGGCCCGCGACGTCATCGCCGTCCTGCCCGGATCCGAGTCTCCCGACGAATGGGTGATCCGCGGGAACCACATGGACGGCTGGGTCTTCGGCGCGGGAGATCCGTTGTCGGGGATGGTCGCCCTCATGGAGGAGGCACGTGCCGTCGGGGCCCTGGCCCGCACGGGGTGGCGTCCCAAGCGGACCATCGTATATGCAGGTTGGGACGCGGAGGAACCCGGCCTGCTGGGTTCGACGGAATGGGTGGAGGACCACGCCGAGGAGCTGGCTCAGAAGGCGGTGGCGTACATCAACACCGACGGCAACGGGCGGGGATTCCTGGGCGCCGGGGGATCCCACGCCCTGGAGCGTTTTGTGAACCAGGTGGCGAGAGACGTTCCCGACCCTGAGACGGGGGTGAGCGTCCTACAGCGGGGACGCGCCAGGCTCGCCGTGGGCGGCGAGGTGGAGCGGGCGAAGGCGGAGGACGTCACCATCTCGGCCCTGGGATCCGGCTCGGACTACACGCCATTCCTGCAGCACATGGGGATCGCGTCGCTCAATGTGGGATACAGCGGTGAGGGAGGAGGGGGATCATACCACTCCATCTTCGACTCCTTCGACCACTACAGTCGCTTCGGTGACCCCGGCTTCCGCTACGGGGTGGCTCTGGCTAAGACGACGGGACGCATCACCCTGCGCCTGGCCGACGCCGACGTGCTGCCCTTCCGCTTCGCCAATATGGCACAGCATGTGAAGCGGTACCTGGGCGAAGTGAAAGTGTTGGCGGATACAATGCGGGAGAGGACAAGGCTCCATAACAAGCTTGTGGAGGAAGGGGCCTTTGCCCTGGCGGCGGATCCCACGCTGGTCTACGTGCCGCCTGAGGCGAAGGATCCGGTGCCACACCTCAATTTCGCCCCCCTGGAGAATGCGGCGGACCGGCTCGCGGAGGCGGCGAAGCGGTATGACGCGGCGCTGGCGGCGGCCCTGCGCTCGCCGGGTAGAGACGGCGACACCCTCGTACGGCTCAATGCCCTCCTGCGTGGCATGGAGCGGCGCCTGACGCGGCCGGAAGGTCTGCCGCGCCGCCCCTGGTTCCGCCATCAGCTTTACGCTCCCGGCTACTGGACGGGGTACGGGGTAAAAACCCTGCCCGGCGTACGCGAGGGAATCGAGGAGCGCGCCTGGGATGAAGTGGACCTCTTCGTGGGAGAGATCGCCGCTGCCCTGGACCGCCTCAGCGACGGACTCGACGAGGCTACGGCGCTCCTTCAGCGATAGGGGACCCGGTGTGGGGGCCAGACCCTGATCGAAGGTGACGCACGGATTGCCTTCGGACGCGAGCTTTCTTTTGGAGGTTGGGATGCTGGGGCGGGAGCTCGAGCACCTGGAGCCGCTCCAACGGTAGGTCCGGCAGGAAGACGTACTCCTCGTCGGAGGGCAGCGTCCCGCCGTACGGATCTCCGTCCACGCTGGCGGGATCCACGGCGTAGAACTGGATGCCGCCGCATCGTCCGGCCAGATCACGCCACCCGCAAAGGCGAAGCCCGACCTGCGGGTGGAGAGACCCTTGGATAAACGCCCTTGGAGTTCATGGAGGTGGCGTTTCCCAACTGGCGAGCCACTTCCCGCGGATCTTACCCGCATGCCAGAGATCGTATTCGCAGCGCGCGAAGGCGGGTACCGGAGGTTAACTGACGCAGCATATCGACCGGCTTTCACCACCTTGCATCGCAAAAGTCGTGGCGTCGTCAGCCGAGCGCGACCACCCCTTGAATCCGCCCAGTACACATCCATCGCCTTCGGGCTCCGGTGTCAGGAGGTGGCCGTGTTTGACTTTCTCGACGACTTCCATAACGCACGGCGCCGGCGTGCGGCGCTGGGCCAGATCTCGCCGATCAACTGCGAGCGACGCCATGCTGACCGGATGGAGGCTGATGGAGCGTGGGCCCTCCACCTCACTGGCCCGCTCGCCCCGCTACCGTTGGGTCCATTCGGGCTTCCGCGGCCCGTGGGGAACTGATCACGAAACTCATTGAAATCACCCGCCGTTTCGGGGACTCCACGGTCTTTCTCAACCTTTCCGAGAACCTCGGCTACGAAGGCCTGCCCCGCTAACTGGTTCGGCAGGAGCAAACAGCAGCCGCGAGCTCGAGGCGAGCGCTCGCAAAGGATCTGAATCGGGTCACCAACTGACGCCGCGGCGATTATCTCCTTCAGTTTTCCGCCATCTCCCGATTATATCCTTGCAAAAAAGGAATGGGGGGGGGTATTCTAGGGTACTGGTCCCCCCGGGCGTGGTCGCGCATAAGGACTCCATATGCCGGAGACTAAGCCGACCCCTGTCCGACTGGTTCCGCTCCCGCTCGTACTTTCCCTGGTGCTCGTATTGATGGCGTGTGGTGAGCACGCAACTCAGGTGGATGTCGATGGAGCCGCATCAGCCAGCGTCTCCCATCGCGTCGGGACTCTCCTCGGCGCCGATCTTGATCAACGATTGGCCACCTTAGGCCAAGTGATTCCCGGATTCGCGGGAATTCTACGGGGGCCCAACCGCAGCATTGTCGTCCGGACTTCCGTCGCCAATGTCCCGCAGGAAGCTCTTGATGAGTTCCGTTCACGACTTGCGATGGGCTTCCCGGGGCTCTTAGGCCTCGAAGCGGGCGAACCCCTTGCCGTCGCCAGCGGTGCGGAGTACTCACTCGCCGAACTGATTTCTTTCCGGGAGGCGGTCCGGGATCAGGTGGTTGCCGAGATCGACGAAGTCGTTGCTATCAGAATTGATGAGCGAGAAAATCGCGTGGTGGTCGGGGCTACTGACTTAAATCGCCGCGCTGAGATAATCCGCGCCGCCGAGGAAGCCGGAGTTCCGTCAACGGCACTCGCCGTCGAGAGACGTGGCAAAGGAACCCTCCTGAAGAATCTCGGAGACGACTTCAATCCCGTCCCAGGTGGTGTCGAAATCAATGATAACTGCACACTCGGTGTGAATGTGGCAACGATTGCTGGTGATACAGCATTGATCACGGCATCTCACTGCACAGGTTCAACATTCACCCTTGATTCAGTGGGTATCGGACAGGCTGGAACGACACCTGTCATCGCCACTGACGAGATCGATGACACGGAACATAGGACCTCCTGCCCAGGGAGCATTACGTCCTGCGCTTCTGTCGATGCAGCGCTGATCAAGTACGACAACTTCAGTGATGCCGAGTTCGCCAAGATCGCGAAGACGGGACTCGGCAGCACCACCGTTACCGGACGTCTGACGCTCACTGGGAAATCCTCGGTAATGGAGGACGACACAGTACGCTTCACAGGAAGAACGAGCGGCACAAAGGAGTTACGGGTCTGGGACACCTGTGACGACCGCAAATACGACTACGGGTCGCCGTTCAATGACGTCTGGATTCTGTGCAATATGGTTTTTCGAGGTGTTGCGAATCCAGGTGACTCTGGGTCCCCCATATATCTGCCGCTGTCCGGGGATGATGTGGGAATGATTGGGATCGTATTCGCGAAGGATACGATTGGGGACGGATTCAGCGCCGTCGTCGGAAGCAGCTTCCTTCAGGTTGAGAGCGAACTTGGGGGACCCTCCGTCATCACGAATAACTAGTTGCTACTGAAACGGGATCCGTCGTCCGGAGTAATGAAGAAGAGATGGGTTAAACGGAGGAAGGATCATGAGGCACATCGGCCAATCGGCTTTGATACTCGCCCTCTCCCTCACTGGGTGTGGCATTCTCGAGTCGAACAACGTGGAGAGTAACGGTGAGGTGTTAGAGCTTGAATTTCAACTGGAGAGGAACGAGGAGACTGGGTTCTTGTCAGTTTCTCCTCGGATCAGGAACCGAGGAACTATGCCTGTGACTATCCTCAAGCCCGACCCCTGCATACAGGACCTCCTGGTTCATCGTTCTGAGGAATTCAAGTCGGAAGTCATTTGGAGCCGTCGCGAAACTGTCAGTGGATGTATCCTCAAGGCATTTGCGGACATTCAAATTGGTCCGGGTATGGACGCTGCGGTACCGTTGGGAACGGGAATTCCGTTCGGCAGCATTCCGGACGAGGTTATACCTGCGGGCCGCCACGCAATCAGTTACGAATGGCCGGTCGTGCTCGTACACGCTGGGAAGGAGTCGGCCGACACCCTTCAAGCTCGCGTGGGTATCATAGAGGTGTCGACAGAATCGAACTAGACTGCCGACGAAGGTCTACAATTCTCAGGGGGTCGCCAGCCGGTAAAGGCAGGCGGCCCCTTCGCGATTAACGAACAGCCTACATGCCCTTCTACCCTTCTGCTCTCAACTCCTGCCTCCTCGGTTCGGCGATGTCCACCTGTTCGAGGCGGCCGACGCGACCTCCAGCCGGGTAACCTCTTGACGATCTCTTGGGACTCATCTGAGCACGTCGTCGGTCGCGATCGCCTGAACCGTACCGGCGCCGAACTCTTGGGTGCCGGCCGTGAACCTTCTTCTACCCCGCCGGCTCGACTTCGGCCTCTCTGTCGGGGGACTCAATAAGCGCCGGGGCCCACGACTCCCGATGGGTTGTGTGTGCTCTCAACTTCAACCTAACCCGAGGAGCTTCCTCTCTCTTTCTCAGCCTCCCGGCCTATCCGCTTTTACACAATCTTCGGGACACCACCCCGTCCCCGGCTCTCCTCTCTGAGGACGGGCGTGAAAAGGATCTTCTTGATGGATCCTCCGGGCCCCTGGGTGATGATCTTGAAGTTCGCGTCCACGTCGAAGCCCACGGTGATGACCAGGGTGCCGTCCTCCGTAGGCTCCAGGATGTCGCGGAGCTTCACCTTGATTCCGGTCTGCCGGCCGCTGGGAACCTTGAGAACGCCGGATGCGGAGCCGTCATGGAAGGTGAAGCCTTCGGCGAGGACCACTCGTGCCGAATCCACGACGAAGCGGAGGTCCCGATAGCGGTCCAGGGGCAGGGCCACTTCTCGGGTGAGGTCGGCGGTGACGCTGTCGGCATCCACCGTGTCGGGCTCTTCCCCGCCGCCGCCCACGAGATGGATCCGGGAGATCCACACGTGGGCGCTGTCCAGCATGTCGGTGGGTGCGTCGGTGAGGAGTACCTGAACGCTTCCCATCCCTTCGGGCCCCGTGGAGTCGGTGGTGCAGGCAGCCGCGGTTCCCACCAGAGCGGTGGTGCCCAGGGCGACGCCCATCCGGATAATCTTTTCTGCCGTGGCACCTTTTTCTTCCCATCCATGTCGAACGCTCCGCTGAAGGACTGACAGAGCAGGACACGGCGTTGTAACACGGCCCTGCGTTGCGGACCCGGTCGCGGCCGGCTCATGGGTGTGGGAAGGGTGCACAGGACGGGTGCCGCACCCGGGGAACGCCGCTCGCCATGCACCGGAGCGCGACGGGCAAGTACGGAAATCCTTGTCTGAGGGTCGGGTGGTGCACCATAGTGGGGACACTCTGCCTCCTCGCCTCCTCCTCCCGGGAGCCCATGACGCGCCTGAAGCGGATCATTGCCGAAGCGCACCGCCGATCTCTGTGGCAGGTCCTGGGAATCTACCTGGCGCTGTCCTGGGGCGTTCTTCAGGTCGTGGACCTCATGACCGAGGCCGCGGGGTTGCCTTCGTGGACCCCGAGCTTCGCGTTCATTCTCCTCCTCATCGGGCTGCCCATCACCGTGGGCACGGCCTTCGTTCAGGAGGGGATGCCGAGTCTGAAGCGTCCGTACCGGGACCTGATGGATCCCAATCTCCTCGAGGGCCTGACGCCGGAAGAGGTGGAGGTGAATCCGGCGGCTCATCCCCTTGCCGAAGCCGGCGTGCTTACCTGGCGCAATGCCATGCTGGGCGGCGTGGGCGCCGCCGCCCTGCTGGTGGCGGCCGTGGCCGCGTATCTGGCCATGTGGGCCATGGGAATCGGTCCGGTGGGGAGCCTCGTGGCCCAGGGCGTCCTTGAGGCCGCCGATCCGGTGATTCTGGCGGACTTCACCGACCGCACCGAGGGTGAGGATCTGGGCGCGGCCCTCACCGAGGCCTTCCGCGTCGATCTACTCCAGTCCAAGCTCCTCGCGCTGGTCGACAACTCGGTCCTCGACGAGGGGCTGCGCCGCATGGGGCGGGATCCGGGCGACGCTCTAACGCCTGCGGTGGCGGAGGAGTTGGCGCATCGGGAGGGCGTCAAGGCCGTGATCGAAGGAGAGGTGTCTCCAGTGGGGTCGGGCTTTCTCCTCAGCGCTGCCATCGTTCTTGCCGAGACGGGAGGCACGGTGGCCGCGTTTCGTGAGAACGCCGCCGGGGAGGACGAGCTTCTTGCCGCCATGGACCGCCTCTCGCTGCGGGTGCGGGAAAAAGCGGGCGAATCCCTACGCGATATCCGGGCCGGACAACCCCTGGAGCGGGTCACCACGGCTTCCCTGGAGGCGTTGCGCCTCTATACCCGCTCCGAGCAGGCGTTCAACGCGGGGAATCCCGCCGAAACCATCTCCCTTCTGGAACATGCGGTGGCGCTGGACAGCACCTTCGCCATGGCGTGGCGCAGGATGGCCGCGGTCCTCAGCAATACGGGCCTGGACAGGAGCAGAGAAGTGGAGGCTGCGACCCGCGCGTTCCGGAATCGGGACCGTCTCACCGAGATGGAGCGATATCTCGCGGACGCATTCTACTACTCCAACGTCAAGGGGGATCGTGCCGCCACGATCCGCGCATATGAAGCGGCGTTGCGCGTGGATCCCGACTCCAGGCAGGCCTTAAACAACCTGGCGAATGAATATCAGGCCGTGGAGCAGTTGGACCGGGCGGCGGAGTTCTACACCCGCGCCATCAACGGGCCCGGAAAGTCCAACACGGCCTTCATGAACCTGATCCGCAATCGCATGGCCGTGGACGATACCGCAGCCGTGGAGGCGACCCTTGCCGCCTATGCCAGAGCGTATCCCGACGATGCCCAACTCGATGAGACGCGCTTCTGGGTGCAGATGTTCCTCGGGGGCCTGAGCGCGGCAGAGGCGACGGCACGACGCATGGCCACGGATCCCGGGATGGATCCCTTTCTGCGTGCCGAGTCCTTTCACCGCATGGCCTTCGTCTCCCTGAGGCGGGGCGATATGGGGGAGATGCGGGATCGGTTCCTGGAGGCGGAGCGTCTGGCTGCGGCCGTCGGGGCCGCCTACGCCTTTTACCGCCGCCTGTGGACATCCTACATGGAAGTGGAACTCGGAGACAGAAGTTTTGGCGCCGCGCACCTGGGAGAGGCGATTCGCGATGGAGCCATGGCGCGGCTTCCTCCCCTGGGGCGGAATCACTGGTTTGCCGCTATCGTGTTGGCGTATGCATACGACACTGCGGCCACCGATGCCGTGGCCCGCGATTACCGGGAAAGCGTCCCGGCGGAAGCGCAGGATCCGGAAACGCTGGGAAGGCTGGCCCTCTCCGAGGCCTTCGTCAGGGTCCGGGACGGGGATGCGGGAGATTTCGGCCGACGCCTGGCGGAGCTTCGAGCCGTGGCTGGCTGCCGGAACTGCTACATCCTGGAAGAGGCGGCGGCGGCGTGGCGTTCCGGTGACCGGCCGCGCGCACGGGCGCTTTACGAGCGGATGGCGAATGATGTTTCCGAGCCCTTCTCGGAAATCCGCCAGGTGATGAAGCACATGGCCCGGCGGCGCCTGGTGGCCCTTTCCCCGGCCTGAGGATCAGCTCCCGACCGCGGCGTCTTCCCCTTCCCACAACGCGCGCAGTGCCGTCAGGATGTCCTCGTTGGAAGGTCGGATCTTGTAGTTGATCTCGATGGACTTCCACCGCACCATCCCGTTCCGATCGATGACGAAAACGGTGGGATGAGGGATGGGACGCTGCCGCGGGTCCTGCTGGTTGAGGAGCCCGTACCGGGCGATGACCGCGTGATCCGGGTCGGAAAGAAAGGTGAAGTCCGGCACCCGCCCGTCGGTTGCGGCGATCCTGTCCATCATGATCTGCTGGTGCTCACGGTCGTCGATGCTTACGGCAAGGATCTCCGACTTCCGGCGCTCCTCGGGGGTCAACAGGTCTCTCAGCTCCACGAGCTGACGCGTGCACCATGGTCACCAGTAGCCCCGGTAGAAGACGAGCACCACGTCCTTCTTTCCTCGGAAGTCGGAAAGCGCTACCCCCGGCCCGGCGTAGGACTCCAGGCGGAAGTCAGGTGCCGCGTCGCCCACGGCAACCCGGCCCGTATCGGTGGGGGGCAGATTCCGTCCGTCCACGGGCCCCAGCGCGGGGCCGTCGGCATCCCGCCCCACCGCATCCGGCTCGGCGTCGTCAGCCGCACCGCCGGCCCCGCCGCCGCAGGCGCAGGCAAGGAAGATGGCGGCCGTGGCCGCGGTCAACGCCAGGATGGGACGTCGCACACTTCGCATCATACAGGCTCCACTTCAGTGGCGGGGGCGAAGAGGTGGCCGATGCGCTCGTCCAGAACCTCTTCAGTCAGGATCGCCGTGCCCACGTAGGCCGCCGTGGCCAGGATCAGGGCCGGGAAAACCTTGTGCAGGACCTCATGTCCAGGAATCAGATCCCATAGGAGAAGGGTTCCCACGCCTGCCGCGAAGGAGGTGATGACGGCCGCTCCGCTCCCCCTGCGCCAGTACAGCCCCAGGACGATGGCCGGGAAGAAGCAGGCGCCGTACAGGCTCCCGGAAAACGCCGTCATGGAAACGATGCCACCGGGGGGGTTCAGGGCGATGAGGGCCGTGATCCCCGCAAAAAGAAAGACCCAACCCCGGGTCCAGCGGATAGCTTGCCGCTCGGAGCGCCCGGGCCTGAGGATGGAGACGATGTCGCGCTCCACCGTGGAGGCCATGACCAGGAGAACGCTGTCCAGCGAGGACATGGCGGCGGCCACCATGGCCACCAGGAGGAAGGCCGCGGCGCCTTGATTGAAAACGTGGGCCTGGGTGAGAAGTCCCGGGACGACCAGGTCCGTGTCCTCGATTCCCGTGGGAAAGATGCGGCGGGCGTAGATCCCCACCGGGATGAGAAGGGCGTACACGCCGCCGAAGGTGAGGGTGGACACCCAGAGTCCCGTGCGGGCTGCGTGGCGGTCCTCCAGGGCATAGAAGCGCGAGAGCTGGCGCGGATCCACCACGAACTTCACCAGGCCGGCGAACATGACGCCCAGGAGGACGGGCACCGCCACTCCGCCGCCCCACTGGAAGAGGGCCTCTCCGCCGGGCTGGTCGCGCACCGCCCAGATGGAGTCCAGTCCACCCGCGGCGCTCACCGTGCCGCCGAAGAGGAGGATGGCGGCGAAGATCATGACCACGCCCTGAACCACGTCGGTCTTCACCACCGAGATGAAACCGCCGATAGCCGTGTAGGCCACGACCACCACGAAGACGATGCCGATGGCCACCTTGTAGGGGATCTCCAGGAAGACCTCCACCAGGTTGCCGATCCCCTTGAAGATGGCCGTCATGTAGAGGAAGGAAGCCACCATGACGATGAGGGCTGCCAGGACGCGCGCCGGCGTGCTCCCGAAGCGAAACCCGATGAAGTCAGGGATGGTGAGGGAGCCCATTGCGCCGGTGAACTCACGCAGGCGGGGTGCCACGACAGTCCAGGCCACGATGCAGAAGAAGACCGCCGTGGGCACGAAGAGGAGCCAGGGAATCCCCCACGTGTAGGCCTGCCCGCTGAACCCTACGAAGGAGTTGGTGCTGGAGTAGGTGGCGAAGAAGGAGATGCCCAGGGCCACCCCACTCATGGCGCGCCCGCCCACGTAGTAGTCGGAGACACCCTTGGTCTTCCGGTTCCCCGTCCACGCATGGTGCGCCAGGAGAACGGTGTAGAGGCCCAGGAGGGCGTGGACCATCCAGAAGCGGCGCAGGTTGTCGAGGACGGCTTCGATCATGGGTCGGCGTCAGTCAGGGTGAGGTGTGGCTCATGGTAAGGCGTGGCTCATCCAGAGCCATTGGCGTTGGGAGGGTACATTTCCTGCGTAGCTTCTTCAGCGAAGAGTCTCTGCACGTCGGGTTTGCTCACCTTGCCCATGGCGTTGCGGGGAAGCTCCTCCACGACGAGGAAATCCTTGGGGACCTTATAGGGCGCCATGCGCTCCCGGGCAAACCGGCGCAGCGCCTCGATGTCGCACGGTCGGCCGGCCACCACGGCAGCGCACACCCGCTCGCCCCAGTCGGGGTCGGGCACGCCCACCACCGCGCAGTCGCGCACCGCGGGGTAGGCACGAAGAACGTCTTCGATCTCCAGGGCCGAGACCTTCTCGCCGCCGGTCTTGAGAATATCCACGGAGGCGCGACCCAGGATGCGGTAGTCACCCTCCTCCACCACCGCTTCGTCTCCGGTGCGAAACCACCCGTCCGCCGTGAACGCCGCCCGGGTATCCTTGGGGCGTCTCCAGTACTCCCGAAAGAGGGTGGGGCCCCGGACCTGAATCTCTCCCGGGGCACCCTCGGCGACGGGCCGATCCATGGCGTCGGCGAGGCGCACTTCCACGCCCGGGAGGGGGCGGCCCACATGGCCCGGGCGGCGGGGTCCCTCGACGGGATTGGAGAGGGCCATCCCGATTTCCGTCATCCCGTAGCGTTCCAGAAGGCGGTGGCCCGTGATCTCCTCCCAGCGCTCCAGAGTGGGAACGGGGAGGGCCGCCGATCCCGACACCATGAGGCGCACGGCGCGGGCGCCGCCGGACCAGCGTGCGCGCGTTTCGCCACCGGCAGCCTCCCACGCCTCGATGAGACGGCGGTACACGGTGGGTACCGCCATGTAGAGGGTTACGTCGTTGCGGGCCAGGGCCTCCCAGACCGCTTTCGCGTCAAAGCGGGGAAGGATCTGGCACGTCGCCCCCGACCCGAGGGCGCAGGTGAGGGCGTTGACGATCCCGTGGACGTGATGAAGGGGGAGGTGGAGGAGAACGTGGTCGTCCCGGGTCCACCGCCACGCCCGGACCAGCGACTCCACCTGGGCCTGGAGACTCGCATGGGTGTGAACCGCGCCCTTGGGGCGTCCCGTGGTGCCCGAAGTATAGAGGATGAGAGCGGCCCGGGAGGCGTCCACCTCGGGGAGACGGGTGTCCGGGCCGCCGGCCGGTCCCTCGGCGGCAAGGCCTTCGCTGTCCAGGACCGGGATGCCACGCTCCTTCGCCACCTCCGCGACGCGGTGGGCGAGGTCCGGGTGGGTCACCACCCCTTCGGGTTCCACGTCGTCCAGGACATAGGCCAGCTCGGCGGGGGGGTGAGAGACGGCCAGGGGCACCGCCACGCCGCCGGCCCGCCATACGGCCCACTGGGTGATGACGTAGTCCCATCCGGGAGGAGTGAGAAAGGCGATGCGGGCGCCTTCCAGGTCACGCCTCCCGGCGAGAAGGCCGAGGGCCGCCGTCTGCGACGCCCTCAGGAGGTCGGCATAGGTGAAGAGGCCCTCGGGCGCCACGATACAGATGCGGTCGGCGTGGTCCTGGGCGCGTGCGAAAAGGGGAAGCGGCATCGGGTCAACGTGTTTTCCGCCGCTGAAGGGGGCAAGTGGCGGCGCTTCCCTACCCTTCCCGACGCGCCTGAGACACCAGACGCTCCAGCGTCTCGGTGGGTCCCGCCACGATGGCCAGCACCGACTCGGTGAGGACGCGGTCGGGGGCCGGCGGCGTCTCCCACTCCGAGGAGAGAAGGTCGTAGAGGGCCACCACCTGGATTCCCGCCGTTCCCCGCAGGTCGAGCTCCCGGAGGGACTTGCCGATCCATGCGTCGGGGACGGCCAGTTCCTGAATGGAGTAGGCGTCGCCCAGAGGGATGTACTCCAGAACCGAGGTGGAGCCCAGCCGATAGGCCAGGCGCTCGGCGGCCTCCCGCTCGGGATGGACGATTTCGTCTACGTCAAAGCGGTCGAGGGCTTGGGCGGCCCGGGTGTTCGCCGCCTTGGCCACGATGTGGGCCACGCCCAATTCCTTGAGAGCCAGGATGGCGAGTATGGAAGCCGCCAGGTCGTCGCCGGTGCTCACGATGGCGGCATCGGCTTCGGCCACGCCGGCCCGCCGCAGGACGTTGACGTCGGTGGCATCTCCCACCACAGCGCGGGTCACATCCGTGGCCCAGCGGTCCACCAGGTCCCCGTTGCTGTCGATGGCGATGACGTCGAATCCCCGGCGGTGCAGGGAGCGGCCGACCCAGGAGCCGAAGCGCCCCAGCCCGATGACCACAAATCGTTTCATGGCAGGTGATCTCCTCTCGTCATCCTACGCTCACATCTTCCTGCCCGTAGCGGAAGGCCATGTGCCTGCGTTGGCCTGCGTGCGCCATGGCGGCCACCAGCGCCAGGGGGCCTACCCGACCGGCGAACATGAGGACGACCATGACCATCCGGCCCGCCGGGGTGAGGTCCGGCGTGATTCCCATGGAGAGGCCGACGGTACCGAAGGCGCTGTGGGCTTCAAAGACGAGCTGTAGGAAGTGGGCCCGGTCGGCGATGTCGCCGGGGCGGGATTCGGTGACCATGAGGACGAACACGGCCAGGGCGATGAACGCGAGCCCTCCGGCCACGAGACCCACGGCACGCTGGAGCGTTTCCCGCGGGATGGTGCGGTGAAAGGCGTGCACCTCCCTGTCTCCCCGCAGACGCGCGATGAAAATGAGGAAGAGGAGCGTGAAGGTCGTGGTCTTCAACCCTCCCGCCGTGGAACCCGGGGATCCGCCGATGACCATGAGGAGGATGGTGAGGAAGACCGTGGCGTTGGTGGCCACCGCGTAATCCACTGTATTGAACCCTGCGGTGCGGGGGGTGACCGACATGAAGAAGGCGTTGAAGACGCGGTCTACCGCCGACAGGCCGTTCAGGTCGTTGCTCCACTCGAAGGCCAGGTAGAGGAGGGTCCCCGCGAAGAGCAGCATCCCCGTGGTGGTGAGGACCAGGCGGGAGTGGAGGGAGAGTTGGTGACGGTTGCTGCGGACGCGGCGGGAAAGATCCGCTAGAACCATGAACCCCATGCCGCCCAGGATGATGAGGCCCGCCACCACGGCGAGGGTCCAGGGCGCGTCCCGGAAGGGGACCAGAGAGTCGGAAAAGGTGGAGAAGCCGGCATTGCAGAAGGCCGACACGGAGTGAAAGATGGAAGGCCACACCGCGCCCAGGGCGCCGAAGTGCGCCCGCCACTGGCCCCAGAGGAGGACCGCGCCCACGAACTCCAGAGCGAAGGTGCTCGCCACAACCACCTGGATGAGCCGCTTTTCGTCGAGAAAGTGGACCGTCGGAGGAGCGCCGCCCGTCTGGGCTCCCTCCATGCTCAGCGACCGGCGTCCAAAGGAGAGGAGAACCAGGGTGGTCAGAGTAAGGATCCCCAGGCCCCCGGCCTGGATGAGGAAGAGGATCCATGCCTGCCCCAGGGGCGTGAAGTAGGTGGCCGTGTCCACCACGATGAGGCCGGTGACGCACACGGCGCTGGTGGCCGTGAAGAGGGCGTCCACAATTCCCAGGGGCGGACCCGTGTAGAGGCCGGGGAGGAGGAGGAAGCCGGCGGTGCCCAGGGCGATGAGGCCGGCGAAGGAGGCCACGAACACCTGCACGGTGGTCATACGGCGACGCGGGGTCATCTCGGTGGCGCCGAAGACGTCGTGGAGGCCGCTCAAGGGATCCCCTTTTCCGGGCGTGCGCGGAGGTGGGCTTCAGTCCTTGGGAACGATACGGAAGCTCTGCAAGGCACCGCGCCGAAGCAACAGCGTCGGGAGGTCCATCACACGATGCACGCACATGAAGGAGGTCCGCCCGACCGGGCGGTGGAGGGTCAACTTGCTCAGGTGAAGCCGCTGGGGCCGCAGCTGGACGCGGCGTCGGAGCCGCTCCATGAGCCGCCGGAACTCCCTCCGGCGATGACGTTGACCGCCGTGAAGGTGCGCTCCACGTTCTTCGACCCGCACTTGGGGCACACGCGTCCCTCTCCGCGGTCGTACGCGGACATGGAGAGACGCACTTCGTAGGGAGCGTCGCAGTCCTGGCAGACAAAATCGTAGCTGGGCATGGGGATAATGGTATATTGATAACTCGATGTTGTGAAGTGGGGGGAGGCCGCCGGGACGGAAACCTGAAGATTTAAGCTTTCGCGCTTCCCGGCCCCGGACTATGTTGGCCGCAATCATGTCCACCCCGACCCTCCCGGAACGGCTCAAGCGGGCCCGCATCGTCCAGGTACTCCTGGTCTATCTTGGCGCATCGTGGGTCGTGCTCCAGATCGCCGACGTCCTGGTCGACGCCCTCTCTCTTCCTGATTGGGTTCTCCCGGTGGCGGTGCTCCTGCTTCTCGTCGGCCTCGTCATCATTCTGGCCACGGCGTGGGTGCAGTCGCTGCCTTCCACGACGGCGGCCGAGGAGGCCGGTAAGATCCCCACGGACTGGGAGGTGGCGCCCGCCGACGCGCTGGCCAGCCTCAAGTCGGGCCGGCTGCCCCATCTGACGTGGGGACGGGCGATCCTGGGCGGCGTCGTAGCGCTGTCGCTCCTCTTCGGAGGGGCGGGGCTCTACGTCATGGTCACGGGTGGGCCGAGCTTCATGGGGCCGCAGGTCGTGGGCGCCACCGACGCCGCGGACGGAATCGCCATCGTGCCCTTCAAGGTGAGCGGTCCGGATCTCGCGGTATGGCGGGAGGGCATGGTGGACCTGCTCGCCACGAACCTCGACGGCATGGGCGGCTACCGGACCATCGATTCCCGCACCGTCATGGCGCGGTGGCGCGAAGTGGTGGGCGACGAAGTTGCCCCCGATCTCGACGTGTCCCTTCGCGCCGCCGGAGAAACGGGTGCCCGCTACGCCGTCGTGGGAAGCGTGGTCGGTGTGGGGGAGAGCCTCCGCCTCGTGGCCGAGGTCTTCGATCTGGCGGACGGCCGTGAGATCGGGAGTGGGCAGGTGCAGGGCTCTCCCGATGAGATCCTCACCCTGGTGGATGAGCTTTCCCTCGAGACCATGCGTGCCCTCCTGGCCGGCGGAGGCGAGGATCTGGCGTCCACCCGCAACCTGGCCAACCTGACCACCCCGTCGCTGCTCGCCCTGAGGGCCTACCTGGAGGGGGAGCGCCACTACCGGCGGGCCGGGTTCGCGCAGGCCGTGGAGGCGTACGAGCGGGCCATCGAGGAGGACAGCCTCTTTGCCCTGGCCCTCTACCGCATCTCCGACGCCTATGGATGGCTGGAGAGCGTCAACAGCGAGCGCGCCGCTGAGCTCTCCGAGCGGGCCGTGGCCGCCGTGGATCGCCTCACGCCGCGCAACGCCGTCATCGTAGGGGCGTCCGACGCGCTGTACCGGGGCGACCTCTCGCAGGTCGAGCCCCTGAAGGCCGCCGTGCGGAAGTATCCGGACGACCCCGAGGCCTGGTTCATGCTGGCTGAAACCTACATTCACCTCGGGGAGGCCACGGGGGGCACGGTGGAGGATGCACGGGACGCATTGGCCCGGGCGACGGAGCTCGACCCCGGCTTCGCGCCGTACTACCAGCACGTTGCCGACGCAGCCATCGTGCTGCGGGACCGGGCCGCGGCCCAGGAGGCCATGGCTACGTACGAGCGTCTGGCGCCCGAGTCGGAGCTGCGTCCCTACATGCCTCTCGGCCTGGATATCTTCACCGGCAGCGCCGAGGAGCGCACGGCGGCCATCGAGGAGATGAACAGCCTCTCGGCCCGGGAGATGTCCTACTTCTGGGGGACGCTCGGCGTAGCGTGGAACGACGACGTGGCGGGGGTGCGCGCCATCGCGGAGGCGGCAAGGGGAGCCACGGGCTCGCCGAACTGGAACTTCCGTATCTATCGCATCCTCGTCAGTCAGGGACGCTGGGCTCACGCCGAGGCGATGTACACCGATTCCCTGCCGAACGAAGGGACCCACGCCCATGAGGCCTACGTGCTCCACCGGTTCACGGACCGGGACAGCGACGGCCGTGCGGCCGGGATGGTGCGTGGCGCCGAGCCCCGGGGCTTCAACCTCCTGCCCACCGGCGCGCTGGCCGCGGAGGACGGAGACCAGAAACGTCTGGAGCGCGTCATGCGAGTCCTCGAAGCAAGAGCCGATTCCCTGGAGGCGGCGGGAAACACCGGCGATGCGCGCCAGGCCGAGACGCTGGCCCGGGGTCTGGAAGGGTACGGGCAGTTGCGGGGCGGAGATGCCGGCCTGGCCCGGGTCACCCTCGAGCGGGCCCAGGGCAGGGTGACGGGCACCGTGGATCAGTTCATCCGCCTGTGGTTGGCCGAGGCCGACGAGGCGCTGGGCAGGCGTCAGGAAGCCATTAGCTGGTACGGTCTTCTGCGCCGGGGTTACATGGTCGCCGAGGCCCACTACAGGATGGCCCGCCTGGCCGAAGAGCTGGGCGACACGGAGCGGGCCCTGGAGGAGTGGAAGCTGCTCCTCATGAACTATGCCGACGCCGATGCGGACAACCCGCGTCTGGCCGAAGCCAGGGAGGCCGTGGCCCGGCTGGGCGGCTGAGCATGGCGGAAAAGCTTACCCTCATCGAGCGCCTCAGGAAGGCAAAGATCGTCCAGGTCCTGGCGGTCTACCTCGGCGCCTCCTGGGTTGTGTTGCAGATCGCCGACGTGCTGCAGGGCACGGCGGGTCTTCCCGGATGGGTGGGAGCCTTCACCCTGCTCCTCCTCCTCATTGGCCTCATCATCATTCTGGCCACGGCGTGGGTGCAGTCGCTGGCCTCCACCACCGCCGCCGAAGAAGCAGGCGAGATCCCCACGGACTGGGAGGTGGCGCCCGCCGACGCGCTGGCCAGCCTCAAGTCGGGCCGGCTGCCCCATCTGACGTGGGGACGGGCGATCCTGGGCGGCGTCGTAGCGCTGTCGCTCCTCTTCGGAGGGGCGGGGCTCTACGTGGGCCTCACCGGCCGGCCGGGAGTCCTGGGTCCCGAGGAGGCCGGGGCCGACATAGCCGCCACCGGCATCGCGGTGGTGCCTTTCTCCGTCTCGGGCGGCGAGGACCTGGACCTGTGGCGTGAGGGCATGGTGGACCTCATGTCGACCAACCTGGACGGCCTGGGCGGCTTTGGTACCATCGACTCGCGCACGGTTCTGGCGCGGTGGGGGGAGCGCGTGGCGGGGGGGGAGGACCCGGACCTGCGCACGGCGCTGGAAGTGGCGGCCGAGACCGGGGCGCGCTACGGCCTCGTCGGGGCGT
This sequence comes from Gemmatimonadota bacterium, assembly GCA_046756305.1. Taxonomy (GTDB): domain Bacteria; phylum Gemmatimonadota; class Gemmatimonadetes; order Longimicrobiales; family Gaopeijiaceae; genus JBHHWB01. The sequence goes on along the minus strand of JBHHWB010000012.1, from coordinate 14,381 downwards.
TGGTGGGCAATCCCGCGGGGATCCGCGTCAGCGCGGACCTCTACGATCTCTCCAGCGGGGAGAAGGTCGCCCAGGTTTCCGAAGAAGGCACGGCGGATGAGGTCCTGGAGCTCACGTCGGCCCTTTCGGTGGGTCTTACCCGGGACCTCCTCCGAGAGACGGGCCAGGGCACCGTGCAGGATGTTCGTCTGGATGCTCTCACAACGGCTTCGCTTCCGGCGCTGCGGGCCTATCTGGAGGGGGAGGCCTTTTTCCGGGACGGTGACTTCGCCGGCGCCATAGCACCGTACGAGCGGGCTGTGGAGCTGGACTCGCTCTTTGCCCTGGCGTGGCTGCGCCTGTCCAATGCGTACGGGTGGCTCTACGATATCGGAAACCAGGAGAGCGCACGGGCGGGGGAACGGGCCACGTCGCTCATGGATCGCCTTCCCGCAAGGGACCGCCTTCTGGTCCAGGCATCGGAGGCTGCACGGCGGGGGGACGCCTCCTTCTACCGGGGAATCACCGACGCCGTACGCCGCTACCCCGACGACCCGGATCTCTGGTTCGAGTTGGGGGAGTTTATCTATCACGTCGCCATCAACGTGGGCGTGGCGTCTCTTGACCAGGCCATCGAGGCGTTTGATCGCGCCATCGAGCTGGATCCCGGCTTCGGGCCGTATCGGGCGCACCCCCTGGAGCTCACCATCGCCCGGGGCGACCGGGCCGACGCCGAGGCCAGGTTGGCCGAGTACCGGGAGCACACCCGGGACCAGCGCAACGTCCTCGAAGCAGAGTTGGCCATCCCCGTTCTCCTGGGCGACGAAGCCGAGTTCCAACAGGCTCTGGAAGACTCCCGCACCATGGACGTGGGCATCGTGGGCAGGGTCCGCGGCGCGTTCACCAACCGGTCGGACCGCTATGATCGCCTGTGGGAACTCCTGTGGGTGAACCGGGACCGGGCGGGATCCGACCACCAGTGGATCCTCTACGGACTGGGCGCACAGGGAGCTCTGGCCCGCATGGATCGCCTCACAGATTCCCTGGACCTGGCGGTGGATCGCAAAGGTCTCGCCCTGGGGTGGATCCGGGGGATGTGGTCCACGGCCGTGAAGCTGCCGAATGCCTCGCGGGTGACGCCCCGCATGTGCGAGGAGCCCCGGGTGAGCACCCAGTGCCAGCTCTTCGTGGGGTGGGGGCTGGCCCGGAGTGGTGACCTGGAGGGGGCAGCCGAATCAGCGCGTATCCTCCGGGAGCGCGAGGTGGAAGGGAGCGCCTTCGCCGGGAGGTCCGCCGACGTCGTGGAGGGCGCCATGGCGGCGGCCCGGGGGCGCACCGCCGCGGCCCGTCGTCTTCTGACGCCCGGGGCCAACGGGACGGGAAACGAAGGGGAGCTGGCTCGCCTCTCCCTGGGGGAAGTGGAGCTGGGCGAGGGCAATGTGACCGAGGCCATCCGCCACTTCAGCGGCAACCTGTACAACTATACGCGGGTTGCGGTCCTCCGGCGCCTCGCGGGGATCTACGAGGAGCGCGGCGACACGGCCCAGGCGCGTACGTACTACCGCAGTGTCCTCACCGTCACACGCGTCGGTGATCAGGACATGCCGGAGCTCACCGCGGCGCGGGAAGCGCTGGCGCGGTTGGGCGGATGAGGGCGGTGGCAGGCCTACGCGGTTTCCTCGGAGGCGGCTGAGCCACTTCGATCACCTCTTTCGACCCCCTCTGTCGCAGCGACTTCACGACCGGGATCCTCCCGCCGCAGACCCTTCCCCCTTCTTTCGCCCATGGCGCAACCCGCCCATGATACGGCGGCGGGCCACGACGCAGTGTTCATCCACGGGTGACGGAGGAGTGGGAATCATGAAGGAAACACGGTTGAATCAGGATCGCGCGGCACATTTCCGGCGCGCATGCGGCCCGGGGCGGCGCGTCGTCGGCTCCAGCGTGCCGGTCGGGGGCCCGGGGGGGCGTGTCCAGGGAGTGCGGGGCGCCCTCTTTCTCTTCCTCCTGACGTTCGCGGGGGGCCTCCCGGCACCCGGACTGCTCACGGCTCAGGACATGGACGCACCGCCCGCGGCCATGACCATCGTGGATATGATCAATCTGCCTTCGGTGCGGGACGCGCAGCTCTCACCCGACGGAACGCAGGTCCTCTACGTACGTGGTGACGCCAACTGGAAGAGGAACCGCGTCATCTCCCACATCTGGCGCATCGATGTGGACGGCTCCGACAACTTACAGCTTACCCGCGGCGAGAACGGAGAGTCCAGCCCGCGCTGGTCCCCCGACGGAACGCTCATCGCCTTTCTGGCCGACCGTTCTGACGATGCGCCCACCCAGATTCATCTCCTCCGGGTTGCGGGCGGCGAAGCGGAGACCCTTACCAAGCATCCGACCTCGGTGTCGTCCATCCAGTGGTCGCCGGACGGGACGTGGATTTACTTCATCGCTTCCGACGAAAAGTCGGCCGAGCAGAAGAAAAAGGAAAAGGCGAAGGACGACGTCTACGCGTACGACGAGAGCTACCGTCAGCGCCACCTGTGGCGCGTCAACGTCGCTTCCGGAGATGAGGAGCGGGTGACCGAGGGCGACTTCAGCGTTCTGGGCTACGCCCTTTCCCGTGACGGCACGCTCATCGCCCACCATCGCGGTCCCACCCCCCTCTTTGGCGACTTCGAGAAGGGAGAGGTGTGGGTCATGGCCGCCGACGGGAGTGAGGCCAGGCAGCTCACCGAGAACGGGGTCACCGAGCGGGGTGCACGCCTGAGCCCCGACAACCGGTGGGTGGTGTTCACCTCGGGCTCCCGGGGCGACCTGGGGGAGAGCTACTACAACACCAACGTGTTCGTCATGCCAGCAGGGGGCGGGGAGATTCGCGAACTCGCGCCCCAGGTGGGATACGGGCTGGACCGGGCCGAGTGGGACGCCGACGGGAAATCCCTCTACGTGATGACCAATACGGGCCTCCGGGATCAGATCTTCCGTGTGTTCCTGGACGGGCGCGACATTGAAGCCGTCACGACCGGGGATCACGCTCTGGGTTCGTGGACCTATGCGTACCGGAACCACAAGCACATCCTGACCCGGCGCACGGGCGCCAGCCCCGGGGACGTGTGGATCATGGAGGAGGGAGGCCCCGACGCCGCGCAGGTCACCCACGTCTACGACGAGCTGAGCGCGCGCTTCCGGATTCCCAGGGAGGAAGCGGTGACGTGGACCGGGGACGACGGCGTCACTGTGGAGGGCCTGCTCTACTATCCCCTGGACTACGCTGAAGGGCGGCGGTATCCCCTGGTGGTGCAGACCCACGGAGGACCCGCATCCAGCGATCAATTCGGGGCCCTGTGGAGCTCGTCCAACTACGTGCCGGTGCTGGCGTCGCTGGGCTACTTCGTTCTCAAGCCGAACTACCGGGGGAGCACGGGATACGGGGACGAGTTTCTACGGGACATGGTGGGAAGCTACTTTCGCCACGCACATCTCGACGTGATGGCGGGAGTGGATCACCTCATCGAGGCCGGCCTCGTGGACGGAGACCGCATGGCGAAGATGGGGTGGAGCGCCGGCGGTCACATGACCAACAAGATCATCACCTTCACCGACCGCTTCAAAGCCGCTTCGTCGGGGGCAGGCGCCGCCAACTGGATCTCCATGTACGCCCAGTCCGACGTGCGCACCTATCGCACGCCCTGGTTCGGCGGCACCCCGTGGCAGAAAGACGCGCCCATCGACGTCTACTGGGAGAACTCGCCTCTCAAGTACGTGAGCAACGTGACCACACCGACCCTCTTCCTGGTGGGCGAGCGGGATCCTCGGGTTCCCATGCCCCAGTCCGTGGAGATGTGGCGGGGCGTAAAGGCCCAGGGCGTTCCCACGCATCTCTACGTGGCGCCGCGGGAGCCCCACGGTTGGAGGGAGCTGCGCCACCGCCTCTTCAAGCCCAACGTCGAGCTGGAGTGGTTCGAGAAGTGGGTGATGGGGCGGGAGTGGACGTGGGAGGAGGCGCCGGTGCCGGAGAAGGAGTCCCCGTCGGAGAAGGTGCCCTCCTCCTCATCTGCGGATGCCCAGATAAAGGATCACACCGACTAGCGCGAAGCCCAGTGCCGCCTTGAGAACGGCGTCACGGTCCCACTCTTCCGTGGCGCCGGCTCGCGGCCGCGAGTGGATCTCCTGCTCCTGATGAATGGAGCAGTACGGGGAGCCTGCGCGCGCTTCACGCCTGCAACGTTCGCCCTTGCGCGTGATGCCCTGACACTGGGCCATGAGATGCCTCCTTGCCGCTTTCTCGGAGAATGAATGCCTCCGCTGTTCCTACGTGCGCCGGGGTCGGGAGGTTCAATTGCACGAGGTGCCGCAACGCGTCGTCCAACGCGTGGCGGGCATCCGCTCGGTTTCGGAGACCCCGACCTCCCCCCTCTCTTCACCAACCTCCAGCCATTGCTGATCCTCGGCTCGCCGGGCCAGCGCTAATGTTCCGGCGGCGCAAACCGCCCCGGCCGTGGTAAAGACCGGGCCCAGAACCCACAGGTTCGAGAGGAATGACGGGTCCTCTACAAGAGCCACCACCCAGACGAAGATCACGGATAGCAGGAAACCGGCGGCGGCACCCCAGAACGCGAAGCGTGGCAGCGACATCTCATCGAACCGGCGGCGCCCCTCGGCGAGGGCCAGGACACCCGAAAAGGTGATGCCGCCGACGAAACCGATGGCTCCAAACCCCAGCGGATAGGGAACGTCGGCGCCGGTGCTCCCAGTCAGGAGCAGGAAACTCAGGAGGATGACCATGCCTGCACCGAACCACGCCACCGCCCAGATCAGGCCCATCCCGAGGGCTCCGCGAATACGTCTTAACCACCTACTCATGACCACCTCCTCGGGAGAACGTGCCAGGGACCTGCGCATGAGTGCCGTTGCGGCTACTCCCCGTTGCAAGGTAGGTGCCATGCCGCCGCATGACCCGGACAGGCTCCTAGAGAGGGGGGACCAGGCTGTCCAGCCATCGCCACGTAAGCAGGGGCCGTAGGTCCGCCACCGGCTGTTCCGTTTCGACCCGGAGTGAGACGGTGTCGCCGGGGAGGATGTGGAAGAAGTTGTCGCTCCAGCGGGCACCCGTGCCCTTCACACCCATCCGTACGGCATAGGCAAAGGCGTCGGAGGTGAGGCTGACACGCCAGCGGTGCCCCTCCGCCGCCTCGCTGCCGGAAGGCACGGGGGCCAGATCCACCACACGGAGGGTACTCGTGGGCAGCTCGAGGTTCCGGGGAGAGGCGCCGAAGGCGAAATCCCGGGCGAGAGTGTGCCCCGCCACGATCAGGCGGGCTTCCACGGCAAGGCTCCGGGGCGGTACCCCAAGCTCGGACACGGACTTCGCCCAGACTCGTTGCGGCACGCCCTCCTCCAGGGTGACGGGGATGTGGAGGGTGCGCGGCCCCGCCGTGGGGTCCTTCTCGTCCCTGGCCCGGGGTGTGCGTCTCTTCTTCCCTGCCAGATCTACGACGTGCAGGACCACTTCGCCCTCCACCCGTCCCGTGTCCGCCACGGCCCAGACGGCTACCGAGTCTCGGGCTCGTGTTTCGGCTGCACCGGCACCGTTCCCCGCGGAAACGCGCTTCGGGGTCCCGCTCCCCTGGCTCCAGGCCTCTGCCAGGATGGTCACCGGGCGAAAGATGCGTCGAGCGCTGTGGAAGAGCGCCTTCCTGCGTCCGAAATAGTCCCGGCTCGACCAGGAAACCACCGGCCAGGTGTCATTGAACTGCCAGAAGAGGGTTCCGCCGGTATAGGGCCAGGATCGGCGGTGGGCACGAAGCGCCGTAGCCACACCTTCGGCCTGCAGGAGTTGGGTCATATACGACCAGGCGTCCAGGGAATTCTCCTGCGGGACGGGGTAGTCCCGGGCCAGGTAGGCCCGGAGAGTCTGGTAGCCGCTGGGGTGCTTCTGGTGCGCTGACATGGGTGGATCGGACAGGGCTGTGGGGAGCCGTGAGGTGCCGGGTCCGTCCCGGAACGCCGCCAGCGTCAGGGGGTCGGGCAGCGCCTGGAAACCGAACTCCGAAGCGAAGCGCGGCACCTTCTCCCGGTACACGGCAAAAGGCTCCATCCCCCACCACACGCCCCAGTAGTGGCTGTCGCCCCGGCGCAGACTCTCCGGATCGCCCCAGCCAAGGCTGGGTGAGGAAGGCCAGTAGGGGCGGGTATCATGCGTGGACACGGCACGGGGAAGAATTCCGTGGAAAATACGATCGTAGGCCGCCTTCACCTGCTGCCGCTCTGCGGGGGTGTAGTCGTCCTGCCATCCCCAGTTTTCCCACGCCTCGGCGATCTCGTTGTTTCCGCACCACAGCACAATGCTGGGGTGATTGCGGAGGCGCCGGATCTGATCCCGGGCTTCCGCGACCACATTGGCGGCAAAGGCCGAGTCGGCGGGAACAAGGGCGTTGGCGAACATGAAGTCCTGCCAGACCATGATCCCCAGCGAGTCGGCCAGGTCGTAGAAGAGGTCTCGCTCGTAGATCCCGCCGCCCCACACCCGAACCATGTTCATATTGGCTTCGGCCAGATCGCGGAAGAAGCGCCGGTAGGCGGCGGTGTCGGCCCGGGGCGTGAAGTGATCCAGGGGAACGACGTTGGCGCCGCGGGCGAAGACGGGTACGTCGTTCACGACGAAACGAAACTTCGCGCCGGCGCTGTCGGGAAGGGTGTCCAACGTCACGGTGCGCAGCCCTACCTTCAGCGTCCGGTGTGCGCTTCTCCGGCCCCGCACCAGATCCACTCGAAGCGTGTAGCGGTACGGTTCTCCATATCCTCGGGGCCACCAGAGGCGGGGGTGGGAAATGGCCACCGAGACGGAGAGGGTGTCCACGCCCGCGGCAACCCGGGCGTCTTGCATCCATGGGCGAATGGCGCCGTCCGGGCTTCGCACTCCCAGGCGCACCGTGCCCGCACGGGTGCTCTCCACCTCCACACGCAGGGTGAGGTGCGCCGTGTCGCCCCGCACGGTGAAGCCCGACAGGTGCACGTCGCGGATTCGAGTCCCACTCCAACCCTCCAGGCGAACCGGGCGCCAGATGCCCGAGGGAACGTAGCGGGGGCCCCAGTCCCAGCCGTAGTGGTAGGCGGACTTCCGGGTGAACGCACGGGTTCCCAGGCTGTCGGGCTCCTGGTGTGGGATGGGCCAGGGTTGCGAGGCAGCCGCCTCCCGGCCCCTGCGCACAGGGGAGGCGAAGGTGACGGTGAGGGCGTTGGCTCCCGGGCGCAGGCGGGGGCCCACCTCCACACGGTAGGTGCGGAACATGTTGTCGGTACTCAGGACGGAGTCGCCGTTGAGCTCCACCGCGGCGTAGGTGTCGAGCCCGTCAAACACCAGGTCCACCCGTTCGTGTTCCGCCAACCTCGGGGGCACGGAGAAGTCCAGGCGGTAGCGCCAGTCTCGTCTCTCGATCCACTGTAGGTCGGGTTCGGCCGTGCCGGCGAAGGGATCGGGAATGAGGCCGGCGGCCAAAAGATCCGTGTGGACGGTGCCAGGCACGGTGGCGGGGATGGAATCCTCCAGAATCCAGCCCGACGCCAGGGGGACCTGCTCTTCAGCTGGACGCGGCGGCCGGCATGAGGAGAGGAACACCGCGCCCAGCGTGCTTGCCGCCAGGAGGGATCGGCGCGCCAGGGGAGACGCCCTCGATGCAGAGAATGCGAACATGGCCCGAGGGTAGAGACCGATGGGGGTCATCGCAACGTGCGTGACGGGGCGGGCGCGGCGTACGTCCCTGGAGAGAGACGCATCGGGGCGATAGTATGTCCGGCGTCCCAGGAACGGTGATGGGAAAGGAGCAGCGCGCAACCATGCGGTACGCCTGAGAGGAGGTCACCCGATGACGCCCGGAACCCTGGCCCTCCTGGCCGTTCTGCCCATCGCACTGGGCGGCGTCCTTCTGGTGGGGTTCCGGGTTCCGGCCAGTCGCACCATGCCCCTGGTGTACGTGACGGCGGTGGTCGTGGGCATCAGCGCCTGGAAGATGGAGGCGGTGCGCATCGTGGCGGCCTCGGTGCAGGGGCTCTTCCTCACCTTCGACCTCCTGTTCATCATCTTCGGCGCGCTCCTCCTCCTTCACACGCTGGAGCGATCCGGCGGGGTGGCCGCCATCCGTCGAAGCTTTCACGGCATCAGCGACGATCGGCGGGTCCAGGTGGTGATCGTAGCCTGGCTCTTCGGCTCCTTCATCGAGGGGGCCGCCGGCTTCGGAACGCCGGCCGCAATCGCCGCGCCGCTACTGGTCGCGCTTGGGTTTCCGGCGGCGGCGGCGGTGATGCTGGGGATGATGGTGCAGAGCACCGCAGTGACCTTCGGCGCCGTGGGTACGCCCATTCTGGTGGGTGTGCAGGGAGGGTTGGGCGGCGCTGAATTTGACGCCCAACTGGCGGCTGCCGGGCTCACCATGATGGATTATCTGCGCCTGGTGACGGTACGTGCCGCCATCTTCCACGCCGTCGCCGGGGTACTCATGCCTACCTGGATGGTGGTGATGATGACCCGCTTCTTCGGTGAGAACCGCTCCTGGACCGAAGGACTGCGCGCCATCCCCTTCACCCTTCTGGGCGGGCTGGCCTTCACCGTGCCCTACGTCCTTTTCGGCGTCCTTCTGGGCCCCGAATTCCCCTCCCTCCTGGGGGCGCCGGTGGGCCTCGCCTTCGTCGTGGCTCTGGCCCGGCGCGGAATGCTCCTTCCCGGGGATCGGTGGGATTTCGGGCCCGCGAGTGGCTGGCCGGAAGAATGGGTGAGCGGCCTGGAAGAAGAGGCGCTGGAAGAGCCGGAGGGGCGGCGTGTTTCGGTGGCGGCGGCTTGGGCCCCCTACGGCCTGCTGGCACTCCTCCTGGTGCTCACCCGGCTACCCTCCCTTCCCCTGGGGGGCTGGCTGCGTGACGTCCGCCTTGGGTGGAACGACATTCTGGGGACGGGTATCTCGGCGGCCACGGCGCCCCTCTACCTTCCCGGCTTCGTGCTTCTGGTGGTGGTGCTGGCTACCGCCTTCCTCCACAGGATGGCGTGGCGGGAGGTGGCGGGCGCTGTGCGCTCCTCGGGTCGGGTCCTCCTGGGTGCCGGGTTCGTACTGGTCTTCACCGTGCCCATGGTGCGGATCTACATCAACTCCGACCTGAACCTGGCGGGGCTGCCGGCCATGCCGGTGGCCATGGCCGAATGGGTGGCGAGCCACGTAGGCCGGGTGTGGCCCTTCTTCGCCGGAGTCACCGGAGCTATGGGGGCGTTCATCGCCGGATCCAACACGGTGAGCAACCTCATGTTCAGCGCCTTCCAGTTCGGGGTTGCCGAGCGTCTGGCCATGTCCACCGCCGTCGTCGTGGCACTGCAGGCGGTGGGAGCTGCTGCGGGAAACATGATCGCCATCCACAACGTCGTGGCGGCTTCGGCCACCGTGGGCCTTCTGGGACGGGAAGGCTCCACCCTGCGCAAGACGCTCATCCCCACCCTATACTATCTGATCGTGATCGGAGCCCTGGGGATGGCCGCGGTGCATCTCCTGGGTTTCCGAGACCCCCTCATGGGGGGCGGGTAGGGTGGGGCGCGATGCGCGGCAGCGCCGGCTCTCCGGCGTGGCACGGCGAGTAAGCGGGGCGGTCGCGGCGAGTCGGGTGGACGGACGCGGCGAGTCGGGTGGACGGACGCGGCGAGTAAGCGGGACGGACGCGGCGAGTCGGCAGTACCGTCGGATTGAACAAGGAGAACCGAAAAAGGTGGGAAAGGGAAGGAGGACCGCATGATGGATCTGATCTGCACCCGCACCTGAAGCACCTGTCGCAAGGCGGTCGCCTTGTTGGACGAAAAGGGAATCGAGTACCGGTATCGGGACTACAAGAAGGATCCCCTCACAGAGGAGGAGCTCCGCGCCCTCTTCTCCAAGCTGGGGGTGCATCCCGCGGACATGCTGCGACGTCGGGACAGGGCCTACCGTGAGTTGGGCCTCACCGGCAAGGAGGACGACGACCGGCTCATCGAGCTCATGGCCCGGCACCCCACCCTCCTGCAGCGGCCTATCGGCGTACGAGGCCGCAAGGCCGTGGTGGGCCGCCCCATCGAAAAGCTCCTCGAGCTGTCCTGAGTTCCGGAGGGCCGCGGCGGTCGGGGCCCGCCGCTGTGGACACCGCGACGGAGGCCGCTCCGCAACGCGGACCCGGAATGCCGCTCAGGGCCGCAGCCCTGAGCCATCGCCTCGGCACGCACACCCGGTGCTCGGCCTCCCGGGGATCTACTAAAAAAATAGTTGACAGGACCTGCCGCGGAGCGTATCTACTAAGAAGTTAGTAGCTGGCCTGAGCCGGGAGGATGTGCCCATGGAGATTCAATTCACGCCGCGGGAGCTGGACGTCATGGAGGTCCTCTGGTCCCGGGGCCCGTCCACGGTTTCGGAGGTGCGCGCGGAGCTTGCCGATGATCTGGCATACACCACGGTACTCACAATCCTGAGGGTGCTGGAGGGCAAGGGATACGTTTCCCATGAGGCCGAGGGGCGCGCGCATCGGTATATGCCCCTGGTGGAACGGGAGGTGGCGGGGGCCAGTGCCCTGCGGCGGGTGAAGCGGAAGCTCTTCGCCGGATCCCCGGAACTCCTCCTCACCCGCCTGGTGGAGGACGAATCGCTCACGCCCGACGAGATCCGGCGGATGCGAGATCTGCTCAACCGTCGCCTGGAAGAGGGAGGTGAAGAATGATGGCGTCCACGATGATGTTTCTGGTTTTCGTGTCGGTTCTGGCGTCGGCGGCGGCGTGGGTGGGAGAGCGGGGTGCGCGTCGGTCGGGAGTCCCCACCAGGGGATGGTGGCTCATGGCCCTTGCTCTGGGGCCGATGCTCCTCCTGCTCACCGGTGTCATGCACGCCCTCGGGTTGTCGGGTGGAGCGGTGGCGCTCCCCGGCGGATGGTCGGGGCTGCCCGTGGTGCGCCTTCCCGGGTCCGGCCTGGGCGGGGCCGGCGCGGGACCTGCGACCGGCCCCGGGCCGGGCTGGAATGAGGCGGCCGCGGTCCTCTGGGTCGTTTCCCTGGCCGCAATGGCGGTGTATCTCCTCCAGGCCCATCTACGCCTGCGCGCGGAGCGCGCCGGGTGGGAACGCCGGGTGGTCATGGGACGCGAAGTCTTCATCTCTTCCCGGCGTGGGCCGGCGGTCGGCGGTGTATGGAATTCATGGATCGTTCTCCCCGAATGGGTTCTCCAGCTCCCCCGGGAGGAGCTGCGCATGGTCCTTCTCCATGAAGAAGACCACCTGCGGGGACGGGATCCCGAGCTCCTTGCGGCTGCGCTCGCCTTCCTCGCCGCAGCGCCGTGGAATCCGGTGGCTTGGTGGCAGTTCGCCCGGCTTCGGGCGGCCATAGAGGTGGACTGTGACCGCCGGGTCCTCTCCCGCACGCCGAACGCGTGGGCTTATGGTAACGCCCTCCTCACGGTGGCGGCGGGGTCAAGCGGGCCCTCTCTGGGGCTGGCGGCCTTCACCGAGAGGGGAACGTCCCTGCGCACGCGGATCCTTCTCATGACGGCGGGCGGCTCCGGGCGGGCCATCCTCAGCGGGGCGGTGCTCCTGATGGTTGGCGGCCTCCTGGCGGTGCAGGCGTGCCGGGTGGAGAACCCACTGGCTCGCGATGCGTCGCTCGAGGGCGAGGATGCCCCGAAGAAGACGGAAGCGGTGGAGGACGTTCCCGCAAGGCCGGAGGTCACCCTGCGCGGTGAAGATATCAAGGGAATGGCCACCGAGCCCACCTTTACACCCTTCACGGTTGCGCCCTCCATCCTGAATCGCCGGGAGGTGATTCAGGCCATGCAGGATGCATATCCTCCCCTCCTGCGGGATGCAGGTGTCGGAGGAACGGTGCGGGTCTACTTCTTCATCGATGAAACCGGGAAGGTCCAGAATGTCCGCATCGATCAGAGTTCGGGACATCAGGCCCTGGACGACGCGGCGTTGAAGGTGGCCCGCGTCTACGAGTTCGCTCCGGCGCTCAACAGGGAGAAGCTGGTCCCGGTGTGGGTGTCGTTCCCCATCTCCTTTCGGGTGAAGAATTGAGGTGGGGCGGGAAGGGCGGAAGCGCCCCCGCCCTTCCCGCTTCTTCCTCGCGCGGAGGTAGGGCGGGGCGTATGATAGGCCCTCAGGCCGATCCTCATCTCGAAGCTGCCCATGCCTCACATCCGACAGATCCCGGTAGAGAAGGCCGAGGGGTTCCTCAAGAAGATCTTCAACGAGGCGATCCAGCGCGCCGGGCGCGTCTGGCACATCGTTCACGTGATGAGTCTGAACCCCCGGGTCATGGACACCTCCATGAAGTTTTACGGGGCCGTCATGTACGGGATGTCTCCCCTCACGCGTTGGCAGCGGGAGATGCTGGCCACCGTCACGTCACGCGCCAACGACTGCTTTTACTGAACGCAGGCGCACGCGCACGACCTCCGGGCTGAGGTCAGGACCCTTTTCGATACGCCGGAAGAAGCCGACGCCTTCGTTCACGCTGTGGCGCGTGACTGGCGGACCGCGCCCCTCTCCGAAGCCGACAGGGCGCTCTGCGCCTACGCCGAGAAGCTTACCCTGTGCAAGAAGGAGGTGAGCCCGGCGGATCTGGACGAGTTGCGGCGCCATGGTTTCGACGATGCCGCCATCCACGACGCCACCCAGGTCATTGCCTATTTCAACTACATCAACCGCGTGGCCGACGCACTGGGCGTGGAGCCCGAAGAGTTCATTCGGCCGTGGGGCGCCGCTGCGGACGCACCTTCCGCGCCGTGATGAGCTGGCGGTCCGGATCCACGTCCTCCACATCCATATCGCCCAGTCCCGCCGCCTGAATCCACTCGGCAAACTCGGCTCCCGAGTAAGCATCCCCGCCCTCGGAGCGCAGGAGCATCTGCACGCCGAAGCGAGCGGCTTTTCCACTCCGCCCCCGCACGAACTCGGCGATGGCCAGGACGCCTCCCGGGGCCAGGACTTCGGCCGCATGGCGGACGAGCGCCCGGTTTTCTTCGGCACTGTAGATGTGCATGACGTTGGAGATGAGAACGATATCGAAGGGCCCCGGGGGCAGAGGATCCTCCCGAAAGTCTCCCGCGACCAGGGTGAGGCCGGCCACGTCGTGGAGGCCGTAGGCGTCAGCCACGTAGGCGAGGATGTCCCGAGTGTCGAAAAGCGTCGCTTCCAGGCCCTTTTCAACGAAGGTCCGAGCCATGTGGCCGGGGCCCCCGCCCACGTCCAGAACGCTGCGGGCTTCGGGGTGCCGTGCCAGACACAGCTCCACGATCTTTTCCACGCGGGCCCGGGGGGCGGCGGCCATGCCCGCCATGAAGCGGGCTACGTCTTCCGGGCTCCGCTCCTTGGGCCTGGGCTCCAGGGGCCCGCCCCGGCGCAGAACTTCACTGAGCCGGGTCCACGCTCGGATGGAGCGCAGCCACAGAGGGAGTCCGCCACCTGCGTAGTCGGGACTGTCGGGATCGCATAGTTCGGCGGCGCACCGGTCGGTGGGGGCGAAGCGTCCGTCCCCGGATGCTCGCAGCAGTCCCGCTTCGGCCAGAGCCTGCAGCGTAATGCGCACCGCCCGTTCGTCGTATTCAAGGCGAGCCGCGAGTTCCGAGGGGGTAGAGGGACCGTCGGCCAGGGCGCGAAAGATTCCGGCTTCGCTGGCGGCGGCGATGAGCACCGCCTGGTCGGCGAGGTCTCTGAGCTGGACGAGGGAGAGATCATGAACGTTCATGGCCTTCTAACCTCGCCAACGGCGCCCTTCTGCGCCACTGACCCTTTCGCGAGAGGAGATCGCAATGAATCGAACCTGGAACGTACGTCTTGGGGGCGTCGCCATGCTGGCGTTGTTGACGGCCCCGCACCTCTACGCCCAGGACGCCCCGGAGGTTCTGGCGTCCCTGCGCGACGACTTCCGGCGTCAGAAAGGAAACGTCGTGCGCATGGTGGCCGCCATGCCGGAAGCAGGCTTGCGTACCGCCCCCACGGAGGGCGTGCGGGATTTCGCCCAGCAGATCGAGCACATCGTGCAGGGAAACATGGGGATCGTCGGATCGGGAATGGACCATCCCGTGAGGATTTCCGGGTTTGATCCCGAGGTGTATCTCAACTCGAAAGAGGAATTGACCCGTTTCGTTGAGGCCGGCTTCGATGCCGTGGACACCATGCTGGCGGCCATGACGCCGGAAGATCTTCACCGGGAGGCCAGCCTTTTCGGGCAGGCCATGGTGCCCAAGTGGAAGCTCATTCAGACCGCCTACGAGCACGGGGTCTGGACTCTGGGTGCCACGGTGCCCTATGTGCGGCTGCAGGGAGGCACGCCCCCGGCGTACAACCTCATTCCCGGGTCGGGCTGATGCGCCCGGGGAACCTTTCCGGTTGACCTGAGGCGCCCAGAAGGCA
>JBHHWB010000011.1:0-59202 GCA_046756305.1 Gemmatimonadota bacterium | reverse complement strand
GAGACGGAGGGGCCCCCGGTGGAGGCGTGCTCCCCGCGTGAGCGGGGGTAGACCTCCCTTGCCGACAGGCAGCGTCGAGTTCCATGCGTGCTCCCCGCGTGAGCGGGGGTAGACCGGCTCTGCAAATGCCAGTGGTGTTCGTGTTCTTGTGCTCCCCGCGTGAGCGGGGGTAGACCTGCGGCGGCGAGCTGATCGAGCCTGAATTGCTGGTGCTCCCCGCGTGAGCGGGGGTAGACCGATCCACGACGCATGGCGCAGGATCCGGCTGGCGTGCTCCCCGCGTGAGCGGGGGTAGACCGCCATCCTCCGCCAGAGGCTGGAGCGTCTGGAGGTGCTCCCCGCGTGAGCGGGGGTAGACCAATTCCATAGTCATCTCATGTGGGGTCGAAGTTGTGCTCCCCGCGTGAGCGGGGGTAGACCGAAGCCACGGCACGTGTTCGTGAATTCGATGAGGTGCTCCCCGCGTGAGCGGGGGTAGACCGATATGCGTCTACTGCGCGAAACCCGCCGACGGGTGCTCCCCGCGTGAGCGGGGGTAGACCCCCTGATCTCGCCGATCCTCACCTCGCCGACGCGTGCTCCCCGCGTGAGCGGGGGTAGACCTAGGGCGAGCTTCTCATCGGGGGAAAGGCTCTGGTGCTCCCCGCGTGAGCGGGGGTAGACCTCTTGGATTGGAGCCGATAGCCAGGCGCACCGGGTGCTCCCCGCGTGAGCGGGGGTAGACCCGTGAGATCGCGTGCGCTGCTACCGACAAGCTGGTGCTCCCCGCGTGAGCGGGGGTAGACCGGCGCGGTTTTCCTGGCCCCTGAGTGGGCCAGAGTGCTCCCCGCGTGAGCGGGGGTAGACCGTATCGGTTTGTGATGATTGACAGCCAGATGGCGTGCTCCCCGCGTGAGCGGGGGTAGACCGTCACGAAGCCGCCGCCCAATGTGGGCAGCAGGGTGCTCCCCGCGTGAGCGGGGGTAGACCGACGCCTTTGCTCATGCAGCTGGCTCCTCGTCCGTGCTCCCCGCGTGAGCGGGGGTAGACCTGTGTGAAAACCGGTGTCGGCGGGGTCGTGGAGGTGCTCCCCGCGTGAGCGGGGGTAGACCGTGGAAGCCCCGTCCGAAGCCGCCGATGACCGCGTGCTCCCCGCGTGAGCGGGGGTAGACCCGGGCTTCCATGTGTATTGACCGACAGAGCGCGGTGCTCCCCGCGTGAGCGGGGGTAGACCTGCCACCCATGCACTCACGACGCCGCCTCCTTGGTGCTCCCCGCGTGAGCGGGGGTAGACCGGGAGTGAACGGCTTGAGCGCGTTCCTGAAAGCGTGCTCCCCGCGTGAGCGGGGGTAGACCGCGCGTGGGCTGGACGTGCTGGCGACCCACAGGGTGCTCCCCGCGTGAGCGGGGGTAGACCGGCGACCCACTGCGGGTGTATGTAAAGCGTCGCGTGCTCCCCGCGTGAGCGGGGGTAGACCGTTCGCCGTCATCCCCGAGACGGGGGCGATCCTGTGCTCCCCGCGTGAGCGGGGGTAGACCCGTCGAGGCCGCCGCTGACGTCGTGGACGTCTCGTGCTCCCCGCGTGAGCGGGGGTAGACCGGGAGACGACACATGAGCGAGGCACGGATTTTCGTGCTCCCCGCGTGAGCGGGGGTAGACCGAGAGCGAAGGTACTCCTCCGGATTATCAGAGCGTGCTCCCCGCGTGAGCGGGGGTAGACCTCTGCTCTTCCATGCGCGCCAGATGGCCTTGCGGTGCTCCCCGCGTGAGCGGGGGTAGACCTGATTATCTCGGGCTACCGAACCCGCGAGGAACGTGCTCCCCGCGTGAGCGGGGGTAGACCTTCATCCACAACGGCGCGCCCCGCGAGATCCTCGTGCTCCCCGCGTGAGCGGGGGTAGACCTTCAGCATAGCTCTGCAGTTCTGCGGGGGCTAAGTGCTCCCCGCGTGAGCGGGGGTAGACCGCCGAGAAACTGGAAGCTTGCGCTGCCCGTCTCGTGCTCCCCGCGTGAGCGGGGGTAGACCGAGGATCAAGATCCAGAACATCCTCGGTATAGAGTGCTCCCCGCGTGAGCGGGGGTAGACCACCGCAGGCACCTCGCCGACATTGCCGACGACCGTGCTCCCCGCGTGAGCGGGGGTAGACCGAGCTGCGAGAAAGAGCGATCGAGATGGTCACCGTGCTCCCCGCGTGAGCGGGGGTAGACCCTGGCCGCGCGGGTCAAGGAGGCGGTGTCATGAGTGCTCCCCGCGTGAGCGGGGGTAGACCGGAGGAATGAGGCTACGCTGGCGGGAGCTACCCGTGCTCCCCGCGTGAGCGGGGGTAGACCGGAGGAATGAGGCTACGCTGGCGGGAGCTACCCGTGCTCCCCGCGTGAGCGGGGGTAGACCTACTTTCTCGTTCTCGGGACAATTGGCGCAGACGTGCTCCCCGCGTGAGCGGGGGTAGACCGCTGGTATCCCGCTGGCAGATCGTGCTCCCCCGGTGCTCCCCGCGTGAGCGGGGGTAGACCATCGCGGACGAGATCCTGCTTGACGTCGAGCAGGTGCTCCCCGCGTGAGCGGGGGTAGACCGCCACGACGCCGGGACGTGCGATCAGTGCCTTCGTGCTCCCCGCGTGAGCGGGGGTAGACCTGGCGTTCACCCCGTCCCACAGGGCAACATCGAGTGCTCCCCGCGTGAGCGGGGGTAGACCTGCGGGTTTCGCCATCCCCGCCACCGCGCTCACGTGCTCCCCGCGTGAGCGGGGGTAGACCCGCGACCCGACCCCCGTCGGATCGGACCTGGAGGTGCTCCCCGCGTGAGCGGGGGTAGACCTGGTGTCCTCCGTTGTGGTAGTGCTGATCCGTCGTGCTCCCCGCGTGAGCGGGGGTAGACCGGCCGATGTAGAGTTCGGGCCTAACTGGGGGCAGTGCTCCCCGCGTGAGCGGGGGTAGACCTTCCCAGTTCACGGTCAGCGCGCCCGCAGTCGTGTGCTCCCCGCGTGAGCGGGGGTAGACCTTGCCGAGGTAGTACCCGGCAGACAGCTCTGGAGTGCTCCCCGCGTGAGCGGGGGTAGACCGCCGGGCATCGGGGGCACCGTAGAGCGGACCCTGTGCTCCCCGCGTGAGCGGGGGTAGACCTCCCTCACCCGCCGACGTGGGCAGCGCAGCGAGGTGCTCCCCGCGTGAGCGGGGGTAGACCGCTGAACCGGTCCAGCCCGTGCCGGGGGCTGCGGTGCTCCCCGCGTGAGCGGGGGTAGACCTTGCGCAGCGGAGAGTGGGGTGTGACGGTCCAGGTGCTCCCCGCGTGAGCGGGGGTAGACCCGCCTCGGGCAACGCTTTAGGCTCGCGGGTCCAGTGCTCCCCGCGTGAGCGGGGGTAGACCGACGCGCGGTCCGTGCTCGACGGCCCAGGTGACGTGCTCCCCGCGTGAGCGGGGGTAGACCGGTGACGAAGTTCTGTTCCGGCAGTCAAGTCCCGATTTGTGTGTAAAAGGATGGGAGGCTGCTCCCCGCGATTCTCTGGCTAGGCTGCCCTGGCAACCTCCGTGTGCTGGTCGAGACGGGATAGGTCAAGGTAGCGGCGTTTGCCCCAGGCCTCGGTGCCTCTCAGGGCGACGGCCGTGATGAGCCTGAGGGCACTGGCGCGGTCAGGGAAGGCTCCCATGGCCCGGATGCGGCCCGAGATCTGGCGGGTCTTCGAGCAGAACTTCGGTGTGTCCGAGGCCGGACGTTCGCGGTGACGACGCACGCGGTCGAGAGCGTGGAGCGGCCGCTGGCCCTGGTGGAGCGCGACTTCACGGCGAGCATGCCCAACGAGCTGTGGGTGGCGAACCTGAGAAGTGAGCTGGCGCTCGACGCCCTGGAGCAGGCCATCATGGAACGGGTGAGCGGCGAGGCTGAGACGCTCGTACGGCACTCGGAGCCCGGCTCGCAATA
Organism: Gemmatimonadota bacterium; assembly: GCA_046756305.1. Classification (GTDB taxonomy): domain Bacteria; phylum Gemmatimonadota; class Gemmatimonadetes; order Longimicrobiales; family Gaopeijiaceae; genus JBHHWB01. The sequence continues at coordinate 55,301 of JBHHWB010000011.1, read as the reverse complement.
CTGCGCTCTGCGCTACACGGAGCGTCTGGCCCTGGCAGGCATCCAGCCTTTGGTCAGTAGCCGAGGTGATAGCTATGACAACGCGCTGGCCGAGGCGGTGATCGGCCTCTACAGGACCGAGTTGACCTATCCCCAGGGCCCGTGGACTCGTTACTCAAGTCAAACAGTCTCCGGAGAACCCTCGGGCGGTTCAGTTCTTCGTCTTCGTCGTGGAGAAACCCCGAGTCAGAAGGATACCCGCGCGCTGACGACAAGCGTGCGACCGGGTTCGGGCCGGAAGAACCCCGTGTTGAGCGCCTCGGCGTAGAGGGCGTTTGTCAGATTTTCCACCCCCACCAGGAGCTCATGTCTTCCCGAGAGGCGAATTCCGCCCCGGAGATCATGCACCGTGAACGCCGGAATGGTGGAGCCCACAGGAGTGATGCCTTCGACAGTGTTTCGCTCTCCGTTGTGACGCAGAGAGTAGTGGACCCAGAACCGTCCCGAGGTGTCGTCGAAGCGGATGCCCCCCCCGACCCGGGCGGGATAGGTTTCCGCCAGAACGCGCTCCGGGTTGCGCTCGTCTTCCACCCGCAGAACCGTCCAGTTGCCGTCCACGGCAACATTCGCACCGATGCTCATGCTCCCGGCCACTTCGAAGCCCCGGTACCGTAGCCGATCCACGTTGACATTGCGGTAATAGGTGACGCGTCCCTCCTTACGCCCCGTCGGCTCCAGGACGATCCCGCCGCGGAGCATATTCTGAAAGACGAAGATCTCTCCCCGAAGCCGGGAACCCCGATACCGCGCCCCCAACTCCGCGTTGACGCTGGTCTCGGGCTTCAGCTCCGGCGCGGGCTCCCAGAAGCCGCGGCCGCTGGGCGTGGCTCCTACGAAGAAGCGCTCAACCAGATTGGGGGACCGAAATCCCCGGGACAGGGAACCCACCAGGTTGAGGCGCGGCGATACCCGGGCGAGAAGATTCAAGGCACCGACGAGGGCTCGATCCCCGTACCGTACCGGTTCGGCGCTATTCCCCGGTGTGGCAAAGGTGCGGGCAGCTACGTCCTGATAGCGCACACCCGCGATCATCTCGCCGAGGGGTCCCAGGTCCACCCTGGCCTGAGCGAAGACCCCCAGGTTGCGGATCCGCGCCGTGGGGATCTGAGGGCCGCCTCTTCCCCGGATCCGGTCCTCTCCCAGTCCGGAGATCACCGTGGTGCTGGTGTCGGTTCCCGCCGACCGATCCTCGTACACGTCGAGTCCGTAGGTGAGGAGCACACCATCCCCCGTCACCTTCTGAGCTTCCATACGCACGCCCCTGCTGTCCACATCGGTGAAGTTCTCGCTGCGGATATTCAGGGTCGCACCCGGTGGTCCAGGCAGAGGAGCGTTGATTTCGGTGATGAAGGAGCGTTCGTTGCTCTGGAAGAAGCCCGTAAGCTCCACCCGGTCCGCCAGGACTCCCCGAAGGCTTCCAGCCCGATATCCAAACACTGTCCGGTCGAAGCGCTGGTCGGGCCACAGGAGCCTGGTCCGGGGCGTCTCGGGTCCGAAGATGGCGGGGTCAATCCACCCGAATCCTGAATCACGCGAACGGTATACCTCGCGACCCAACCACACTTCCTGGTCTGCGGGCAGTCGGTATACGCCGCTCACCCGCACCGACCTGTCTTCGAGACCCGTATCAAAGACGGGGGTGCCGTCCTCGAGGCGCACCTCTCCGAAGCTCCCTGCCGGCGCCCGGTAGGCCCCAACACTCCGCGATCCACCCGTCACTCGAACCCCCAGCCGCCCCAGGTTCGCCTCCACCCCTCCTCCCGTGGTACGGCCGCCGCCGGCCGAACGATACCCAGCCTCCAGGAAGCCATGCACTCCCTTCTCTCCCCCACCGGGGCGTCGCGTCACCAGGTTTACCACGCCACCCAGAGCGTCGGAACCGTAAAGGACCGACGCAGGGCCCCGTACCACCTCGATGCGCTCTACGGCCGAGCTCCAGACCAGCGACGTGGACTCACCCGAATCCACCCTGCGCCGCACATTGTTCAGACGCAGCCCGTCTTCCAGCAGAAGGATCCTCTGACCCCGCATCCCGCGAATCACGGGACGCCTCTGGGCCGGCCCCACCCCTTCGGCGTCCAGACCGGGTACACTGCGAAAAAGGTCTGCAAGGTTCGCCGGCGCCGTCCTGCGGACGCGTTCTGCGCTGAGTACGGCCACCGGCGCCGGCGTGGCGAACACCGGCCGCGCCGTGCGAGTGGCGGTCACGTTCAGCCCGTCCAGAAGGTACAGGCTCTTCCCAGGGGCGTTCGTCTCCTTGGCGGCCGTCACCGTATCCATCTTCGGCGGCCTGGGAATCTCCTGGGCTGCCCCCGTGAGAGCGGCAGGCGCACCCGACAGAAAGAGGAAGCCGGCTACCAGTGTGGGCAAGTGCATCGGATCTCCGTTCCTCAGAATGTCGCCGTGAGCATCACATAGGCCCACGTCATGTCTTCGCTCAGCCGCCCGATGGCGGCGAAGGCTTCGCGCTGAAAGACGAAACTCAAGCCTGACGTGAGGCTCAGGTTCGACGTGTAGCGCCGCACCAGAGTCAGGTCCACCTCGTCGGCGAATCGGCTGTCCGGCAGCGCGTTCGACTGGGCCGCGCGAAAGGAGTGGAAGTCGGCTTTCAAGGTACTGGCATCATTGATCTTGAAAGCCGTCTTGAGCGCCAGATCCTGAAGACCATACCCGCCGGTGTGCTTGGGGATGTCCAGGAAGAGATCCGCAAACCCGTAGTACTTGTGGTTCGTGGCGTAGAGTGTGCTGAACACCTTGGTGGTGCCATCGCCGAGATCGTCGTCCCCCGAGAGGTAGTCGTACCAGAGCGTGACCCCTACCCGCCCCCCGGCCATCTTCGTTCCGACACGCGCGCCCACCATGTACGCGGAAAGGTCCTGCCCCTTCCGGGTTCCGGTCTGGGCGGTTGCCTCCAGGCGCCCCGATACAGTCCCATTCCACGCGAACCGCCCCCCGTAGGTATGCTGGTCCGTATCGGCTTCACCCCGGACCCGGTCATAGAGCCAGTAGAGATCCAGTGCCCCCGGGCCCACGTCCCGGACGGTAGCGTATGCGCCGACCAGCTCCGCGCTGTCGCTGATCTTCGGCGCTGTAGCCTCTGCGGTCTGGAAACCAACGAGGCCGACCGACGTCCTCCCCGTTGCCACGTCGAAGCGAACCCCGTCAAAGGAGCGTCCCTGCTGTGTCCAGCCGACGGCGCCCACCAGACGCTGTCCTCCGAAGTTGACCTCCTGGCGCCCCACCGTGGTGGTGAGCCAGTCGAGACGTTTGCCCCGATAGCGGACGTATCCCTGATGCAGGTCGAAGTTGTCGGCCTGAAAGTCCTTCAGCGTGTTGGTCTCCTCGCCGAAGAGCCGCACATCCTGCAGTTGGATGAAGACCTCCACATTTTCCTCGAGCATGGCCCTGATGGCTGCCCGGACCCGCATGGAGGTGAAGTTGTCCCTGCTCCCTGAACCGGCAGGATCGCGGTATTCGTACCGGGGCCGGACCTGCCCATCGAATTCAACGTTCTGAGCGCCGAGAGGAGCTGCCACCGTCATGGCGGATACGGCTCCAAGCCACAGCCATTTTCCGAACTTCATGGTTGTCTCCCTTTTTCCATGCCGCCGTGCGGAACCACACGTGATGCCGGCAGGAGGCTGCAAAGGTCGGAGAGGCCGGCGTCCCACCGGGTCGGACAGGACTCTGCGGACGCCGGCCTCCGATACGTGGTCAGTAGATGTCGTGTGCGGTGTTGTAGACGTTGAACTTGCCCGTGGGGGTCACTACCCAGTCACCGGTAATACGGGTCTTCTCGGTCAAGGTCTTGTCGTCATACACGATGACGGCACCCTGCTTATCCCACAGGCTCACCCACACCTCATCGCCATCCTTGTTGTACTCGAAGTGCACCGCGGCGCCTCTGTCTCCGATACTCCAGCACTTTTCGACGGCGCCCTTTTCCTTGGAGTAGACGCAGATTTCACGGGCACCGGCGGGATCGTTGTTCAGGGGCCGGTCCGTCCACACCCAGGGCGAGTTGGGATGAGTCTTCAGAAAGAGGCTGCCCGTGCCCTCCAGGGGGACCCGTCGAACCACCTTCCACGCCACGTCAGGCCTGTTCTCAGGATCGGCGCCGTAGACGGTCATGAGTCCCTGCCCTATGTGCACCGTGGCATTGACCCAGCCGTATTCGGGATCAATCCAGTTGGCGCCTCTCCCCGGGTGCGGCTTGATCCCCGTTTCGAAGACAGACACCAGCTTCTGCTCCTTCACGTCCACCACGACCATCTTGTTCCGCATATTGGCCGCGATGAGGAAGTACCGCCCCGAATGATCCCAACCTCCGTCGTGGAGGAAGCGCTCGGCCGGAATCCGTGCGGTGAGAGGGAACCCCGGCTTCGAGTAATCCACGATTCCCACGTGCCCCGATTCCTTGAGCCCCAGCACCCACACGGGATCGTCGTGGGACGCGACGATGGACGCGACGCGCACTTCTGTGAGAGGCTCGCCCGTGTCGAAGGCCTCTCCTTCCACGCTTACCACCCGCAGGGGCTCCAGCGTCAAGCCGTCGTACACCACGTACTGGGGCGGCCAGTAGCATCCCTCGATGAGATACCGGTCCTCGTAGCCTTTGAACTTGGACCCATCCACGCTGCGCGCGTCCGCACACCCCTTGACCTGGGCGACCAGCGTGGGCGTCTCCGTCCACAGGTCGATCAGGCTGACCTTTCCGTCGCGACCGACGGCGTAAAAGTAGCGGCCCGTCGACGAAGAGCGCAGGATATGCACAGCAAAGCCGGTGTTGATGATGGCCACTTTTTCCTTGGTATCGCCATCGATGATCGCGATCTGGCCGGCGTCACGGAGCACGACGCCGAAGTAATTCTCCCAGTTCCGTTTCGTCATGGGTCGGTCCGGCCGCTCATCCACCGGAATCATGAGATCCCACGAATCGCGAATCATGCTCATGGGCCGTGCAGGCGGGCTCGGAGGATCCAACTGGACGTACCGGGCCATGAGATCGATTTCCTCGGGAGAGAGGATCCCAGCGTCCCCCCAGGCCGGCATGCCACCAGGGAGTCCGTGCGCCAGCGTCGCCTTGAGGACAGCGGTTCCGCGCTGCAGGGTCGTCTCCGGCTGGATGTTCGGGCCCGTCGCCCCGGCACGCAGTGTGCCGTGGCACCCGGCGCATCGGTCGAAGTAGATGTTCTGAGCTCTCGCGAACTCCTCCGGAGTCATCTCGATGGGCCCTTCCTCCTCTTCTTCTACGGAAACGGCTCCCTCGCTCACTGCCTCGATGTACTCGAGGACCTGCACGATCTCCTCTTCCGAGAGGTTCGCCGGCGCCATTGGCACGTTGTTCCATTCGGCGAAGATCTTTCGACCAATGGAATCGGTCTGCGCCATGCCGAGAGGATCCGAAATCCACCGGATGAGCCATTCCCGATCCCGGCGCTTGTGCACGTCCTTGAGATCGGGTCCCACCCGTGGCCCCTGGCCGATGGAGTGACACGCAAAGCACACCCGATCGAAGATGGCCTTCCCGGGCAGCGTGTCCGCCGATTGCGTGACCGCAGTCGGCGTCACCACCTCAGTCTGCCGGGCATCCTGCCCCCGGCCAGGACCCACCAAGGCGAGAAGGAGAAGCGGAAGGGGTACCAGCACTGAAATGACACCTCGACGGGCCATCTCGGAGCCTCCAAGAAAGAAGGGGAATAGAAAAAACATCATCCGTGAGTGATGTTTACGGGTACAGGACAACCTGATTGCACCGATTGGTACGAACAAGATAGTCGGCCTCTGGAGGCCTTCGCCGTCAGGAAAGATCCGGGCCGGACTGTAGGAAATCTCCCTACGGAGGTTCTCGCCAGGATCGTGGAATGGTTCCCCGGAGCAGCCCCCTGGCCACCTTCCCTTAGCGAATTCGTGAGAGGACCTCTTCCAACTCCTGGAGGGCCGGCGGAGGCCTCATAGTACCCGCTGCGGTACCTTTGAAAGGCTGTTGGCCGGCTCCTTTTGCTCCAGGGACGCCGCTTCGAGGGCCTCATACACCATGGTCTTGTGCTGGTCAGGGTCCTCCCACCGGGCACGTCCCTCCTCGGGCAAGCGATCCAGCGGGTCGTAGTAGAGGTACACCTTTTCTTCGTCCACGGACGGGCTCCGGTACACGCTGATCCCGGTGACCTCGTCGTAGTGGTCGAAGCTGTGGACATCCCGCTTCCCCCCACCGCCGGGGGCGTCGGTGACGAAGGTCGGGGTATTGAATCCCGCCGTGGACCCCCGGACATACCGCTCGATCTCCAGAGTGTCCGCCACCCGGGTGCGGAGCTCCTCCACGCCCAGCACCATGTCGTGCTGGTATACGTAGTACGGCTGCACATTGATATACGAGAGGCGACGGACCAGCGTCACCATGTCGTCGCGGTCGTCGTTCACCCCACGGATGCACACGCTCTGGTTGCGGACCTTCACGCCACGCTCGAAGAGGTGGTTCATGGCCTGCCGGGTGATATCCGTGATCTCGTTGGCGGAGTTGAAGTGGGTATGGATGACCACTTCCTTGTGGAGCTTCCGCCCCTGGTCCGACAGGTCCACCAGCGTGTCCGTCCACTTGGTGTCCGAAAGCACCTTCATGGGCATCACCGCCGGGCCCTTGGTGGCGAAACGGATGCGGCGGATGTGGGGAATGGCCAGCAGCATCTCGCCGATGTAGCGCACCCGGGCCGCCGGGAGCATATAGGTATCCCCACCGCTCACCACCACGTCTTCGATCTCCGGCCGGGACGCCAGGTAGGCGAACGCCTTTTCCCACCGAGCCACGGCGGGCTTGTAGTTCACCTTCTCCACCTCGTCCGTGTCGGTGCCGATGGCGTAGCTGCGCGTACAGAACCGGCAGTACACCGGGCACACGTCCAGGGGAAGGAAGAGCACCTTGTCCCGGTATCGGTGCACCAGACCCGGGGTGGGTGAATCCGCCTGCTCGTGCAGAGAATCCAGCGTCAGGGCAGGATGGTCCGGCAGTCGTGTGGACGCCACGGGAATGAACTGCCTGCGCAGCGGATCCTCGTATGGGTTCTCCCAGTCGATGAGGCTGAGGATGTATGGCGAGAGACGCATGGCCATGGGCGCTACGTGCATGCCCGCCTCCACATCGTCCAGGAACGAATCCGGCGCCAGCCCCCTGAGGAGATCGTTGAGGTCCTTCACGCTCCGGGCGCTGTTCCTGTTCTGGAATCGGTGATCAAGGAACTCCTCCCGCGTCACGTGCTGGAAGGCAGGAATCTTCTTCCAGAAGTCGGAGTCCTCGAGGTCTCGATGAACGAGGTCTTCCTCGCCTACGGGCTCCTTCAGCGCCTCAGGAATAGGCGTGTCGGCGATCTCGCGGATCTCCTCCACCTCGGAAATGGCGGGCGGTAGATCCCCCACCGTCTCCGCCGTCTCGATTGCCTCGGTGTCCACCTCAATGCCGGCGACCGTTTCGCCCAAGCTCGTACTGGTGTCCATGGTTACCTCTCCTCCTCTATTGCGCTCCGAACGCCTTGAACCAGACGTTCATGCTCTCGATTGAACCGCTGATCTGCGTGTTGTTCACCAGGGTCCCACCGTACCGGTAACCCTGGCGTGCGAATGTGATGTTCATTCCGTAGGACGAGGCCCTGGCGATGGTGTACGCCAGCCGCGTGCCCGCGGTGCGAGCCTGTTCGTCCATGGTCCAGAGAAGCCGGGAGGCGAGCCCCCGCCCCCGGTACTGCGGGAGCGTGGCGAAGTCCGTCATCTCCACGACGCCGTTGGCACCGCCGGGCTCCATGGAGGAGACCGCCACGAGCCTTCCGCCCTTGTGTGCCACGAAGAACCGTGTTCCCCGCAAAGCCTCGGCCTCCAGGTGCTGTCGATCCTGAATCGGGAACGGATAGCTCTCGAAGACCGATCCGTAGCAGCGGGCGACCTCACCGAGATCGTCCGGAGTTGCTTCCCGCACCGTCACTCCGGCCACTTCGGGCGCTCGTTCCAGGCGGGGCTGCTCCAACGCGGCGCCCAGGACCTCACGGAGCATCGGTACCGCCGTGCTCTCGGCGCGATGCGGGTCCAGGAACCGGCTCATGAAAGCGCACGGCTCACCATCGTCGAAGAAGCCGGGGACGAGGGCCTCGAGCCGATACCCGTGCAGGCTCATCCACCCGAAATCCGAGCCCCGGACCTTCGCGAAGATCTTGCCATAACCCTCCGCCTCGGCCAGGGCTTCCAACTGCTCCAGCAACGCAGGCAACGGATCATCCCCGAGGCGCATGAGATACACCCGGTCGCTGGACGGTCCGTGCTGGACCAACGCGTCGCCCAATCGCAGGACTGCGTCAGTCACCCGGAGCCTCCTCGAGGGTCCACACCTCACTCTGGAGGAGCGACACGGGAACGAAGACGAGGAAAGAGACCAGGATGCCCCAGAAGCTCGGGTCGAGGCCGAAGGGCGGCTCTATGCCGGTGATGAGCAACGTCAGGGTGGTCCCGCCTCCGGCCAGCATGCCCCAGAACGCGCCGAGGGCCGTACCACGCCGCCAGAAGTATGCGCCGAGTGTGGGGATGAAGAGACCCGCCACCAGGAAGGCATACGCCTGCAGGATGGCATCCAGGACCGCCGTGAACGAAAGCGCCAGTGCCACGGCGCCGAGGCCCAGGACCAGGGTGGCCAACTTGGAGACGCGCACCAGCCCGTCCTCGCTCACCCGCCAACGGCCTCGCTGAAGCAGGTCACCCACCGCGTTGCCCGACGAAGCGATGAGGCAGCTGTCGGCCGTGGACATGACGGCGGAGAAGTAGCTGGCCACCACGATGCCTGCGATGCCCGCGGGGAGAACCGTGGTGAGGAGCATGGGAATGCCCAGTTCGGGATCGATGGCCGGAAAGAGCACCCGGGACATCATCCCCAATCCCACTCCGGCAAAGGCCATGGCAGGCCACTCGAATAGGCCGGCGATAAACCACGCCTTCTGCGCGTCCCGCACCGACCGTGTGGCGAACATCCTCTGGTACAGCGTCATGCCCACGACCCAGATGGGCGCGATGGTGATGAACCAGTTCACCAGCGTCACGAAATCCACACGGGTCAGCGACAGATGGCCGGCGGGGAGGCTCTCGCGCAATCCGGTGAGGCCACCCACTTCAACCAGGGTCAGGGGAATGGCGAAAGCCGCCAGCCCCACCATGAGCAGAATCCACTGAACCGTGTCGGTATAGATGACAGCCTTGAGGCCACCCAGCACCGTATACGCCACGATGACCACACCGATGAGAAGCACGGAGAAAGTCATCTGACTCGTGCCCGATGGAGCCCACGTGACCATGGTTCCGGACATGAGCTTCGCCCCAGCCAGGATCTGGCCACTGGTGAAGCCCAGGTACCCCAGGGCTGAGATCACAGCGGCCACCAGAGCCACGCGGCCGTCGTAGCGGAAGCGGAGGAAGTCGGGGAAGGTCATCATCCCGTGAGCCGTGTCCACACGCTTCAAGCGAGGGATGATGAAGACGGCCGACATCCAGGCGCCCACGAGCCCCGTGAAGAGGAGCCAGTTTCCAGAGAGCCCCATGGAGTAGCCCAGTCCACCGAGGCCGATGGAGAAGCCACCGCCCACGTCGGTGGCCGCAACCGACAGCCCTACATGCCCCGCGGAGATGCTGCGCCCCCCCACGAAGTAGTCCTCTGCCGTCTCATTACGACGGTGGAAGTAGTACCCCATGGCGATAAGGCCCAGCATGTACAGGACGAAGATCGCGTAGTCCAGCCAATTCACGTGAACAAGCTTCGCGAAGATCCTCGGGGGCAACCGTAGTGGCCGCCATTCGGATCACGCGACGGGGCTGAGGAGCAAGCTTACGGCAAGCTCGACTCTAGGAGACGATAGCGAGCAGCGTCACCAGCGAAGACACCCATTCCCACAACGCGGGGCGCGTCATGGCGACGCACACACCAGCGGCGCACTTCGATGGGCTCGGGCGCAGGGAAGTGGATGACTAAGTCTCCGCAAGCGGAATGACCTGGGACGCAAGTCATTTAAGCTAACAGCACGCCGGAAGACGATAAAGGCCTTTAGGCTGGAAGAAAAAGCGGCCGACGCGCTCCTTGAGGGAGTCCCGACCGGGGTCACTACTTGAGACACGTCCGGGCGCGTGGTCATACTCGGCGAGCGAGGGTGGCGGCACAGGTCAGCCATGCGTTGCACCATGACTCGGTGGCAGACGCGGAACGTGTCGAGATAACGCTTCAAGTCGTTTCAGACTCCCACATCGCCGGGAAGGTCGAGGACAGTTTGGATGTCAGGTCCCGAGCGATTGTCATCAACGCCTGGATTGACGAGGTGCGGATCGTCGTAGACCAGCCCGAGGGATCCGGCCGGGCAAAGGCCAAGGCTGCACAGGCTCACGTCTGCACGCTGCCGGGCGCACCAATCTCGGAGCCTGTCCGGGTAATGCAGCAGGCCGCGTTGGGGACGCCACGGCCCCAGGCCGTAGGCGGCGACTCGAAGGCATAGCCCAGGCTACGTCGAGAGGAGCCAACGACCGGGATGGGGCCGTGCCGCCCCAACCCACGAGCAGGTAAGATGATGTCCGTCATGGCGTTGGGCGCAGGGGTGTTGCGGACTCATGCGTCGTCTCTCCTCCTTGCCGTAGCTACAGCTACGACGCGTCGTCGTTCCTACCATGAGCGCACGCAAGACCCCCTGCGCGCGGCCCACTGCATTACCCGGACAGGCTCCTACGTCTCGCTGGATTCCACCCGGCACGGGGCGCCGCGAAGTTCGCCGAGCACCAGCGAATCCGACTCCAGCTCCGCACGCTCCCGCAGCAATTCGAGTGCATCCTCGGTCCCCACCTCTCTCAAAGCCCACGCCGCGTGCGACCGCACCAAGGGCGAATCCTCAGCGAGGGCGTCGCGCAGGACGGCCTCGCGCCCCGCCTCCGCGCCCTCCGGCCCATTCCCCAACGCCACACAGAGATTGCGGAGCATCCCTTTCCTGCCGGGACGACTCAGGGGCGAGTCGGCGTAGACGCGTCGGTATTCCTTCCCGGACATCTCCAGAAGGCGCCGTGTCCAGGCCACCAGGTCGGGGCCCTGAAGCTCGGGGCGGGGCACATACGCTTCGTCCGTCTCGCGGGCCGCAAAGCGTTGGTTCCAGGGACACACTTCCTGACAGATGTCGCATCCGAACACGCGATTTCCCATGAGGGGCCGCAGATCCTCGGGGATGGGGCCTCGGAGCTCGATGGTCAGATACGAGATGCACCGGCGGGCGTCCAGGACCGCCACGCCTTCCTCGTCCCGGCCCAGGAGGGCTCCCGTGGGACAGGCGTCGATGCACGCCGTGCACGTACCGCACCGGTCCGCCTCGAAGGGCGGGTCCAGCGCCACTTCGGCATCCAGGAGAAGCACGCCAAGGAAGAAATAGGATCCCCGCCGCGGATGGATGAGCAGAGTGTTTTTTCCCATCCATCCCAGACCGGCCCGCTGCCCGAGCTCCCGTTCCAGGATCGGCCCCGTGTCCACATACGCCGTGCCGTTGACCTCGGGGATAGCGTCGAGTATGGCGCGCAGCTTATTCAACAGAACCCTGTGATAGTCCGTCCCCCGCGCGTAGCGGGCCACGATCCCCCTGGACGCATCCACGCCTTCGTTTCCCTCCCCGCCGGGATCGTACGGATCGGCCACCACCACCACCGACCGGACGCCCGCAAGCGTCCTGTCGAGATGAAACCGCCGTTCCACCGCATCCGCGCGCGCCATGTACTCCATGGTCCCGTGCATCCCTTCGGCGATCCAGCGACGATAGGCGTCCTCGTGGGCCGGAGGCTCGGCGCCGGTGATCCCGACCCACGTCAGTCCCTGAGTCGCGGCGGCCTCGCGAATGCGGCGGGCGAGTTCCTTCCCTCCAGCCCGGGTCACGGACGCTCCCTCGCCGGGCGGAGGAGGTACTCCCGCCCCTTCCACTCCACCCGCCGTCCCCGGATCCAGGCGCGCAGGAAGATGTAGGCGGTCATGGCCGCCCCCAGCGGATAAGCGAGTCCGTACCACGGAGAGATCCCCGAACGCCGGCTCACCCCGGCCCAGAAAAGAGCCGAGATCGCCACGGTCAGCCGGCTCCACGTACCCAGGGGAGGGGGCGCGCCGGGTGTCAGCAGAAAAACCGGCGGAACCACCCAGAGGAGGACCAGGACGGCGAAGGTCACCGGCGGCATGAAGGGTCTGGCCCAACGGGGCAGGGTCTGCATTCCTCCCATGACCACGTTCTTGGACCAGCCCTCCACCAGATGGGGGAGGGAGCGGTACATGCGCGTGGCGAGGGCGTCTTCTGCCATGCGCAGCTCGAGTCGGCGACCCATGCGCACCAGCCGCTGTGCCAGAGCCAGATCCTCGGCCACCTCGTCGTGAACCGCTTCGTGGCCACCCACGGCATCATACGCCCTTTTTGTGAACATGAAATACTGTCCGTTGGCGATGGCGCTCCTCCACCGGCCCCGGCGCATGGCCTTCACGGCGCCGTGAAATCGCATAAGCATGGCCACGAAAAGCTGGGGTTGGACCACCCGCTCCCAGAAGGTCTCCAGGACCTGGCGTCCGGCCACGGCCAGGGCATCCGCCGACTCGCCTTCCAGGCAGACCACACTTCGCATCATGAGATCGTGGCCATGCACGGTATCCGCATCGGTGAAGAGAAGAACGTCTCCTGTCGCCAGAACCGCTCCCTGGCGGCACGCCCACGGCTTGCCCAGCCATCCTGGCGGAACAGGCGCACCGGACACCACACGGACGGACGCCGCCACCCCCCGTGCGACCTCCTCCGCGATCTCCGCGGTGCCGTCGTCACTTTCGTCGTCCACCACGATCACTTCGAAATCGGGATAGCGCGACGCGGCGACAGACCCGACACACTCCGCGATGTTCTCGGCTTCGTTACGGGCCGGGACGATGACGCTCACCCTGGGCCACGGGTGCTCCTCGACGGGGGGCGCGGCGTGGCCTGCGTCCAGCGCAGGCAGCGGCTCGGGCAGCCGAACCGCCAGCGCAAGAAAGAGGATCAATCCGATCCACGGAGCGAGAAGGAGCGCAAGGAGCATGAAACGTCCGGATATCACCGTTGGTTCAGAATGAGGAACCCCGGGCGTCGAGACCGACGACCTGCGGGAGCGTCCTCTCAAGATCCGTCATCTCCGGGAACCCCGCCATGGCTTCGCGCCCTTCCCCTCGCGTGAGTATGCCGTCCGGGACAGATTGACACCCCTTACACGCGATTCCCGTCCCCACACCAGAGCATGACTTCGGACCTCTCCTCCCTGCGCGACGCGTTCCCCATCCTCTCGCGGAAGACCTATCTCAACTCCTGTTCCCTGGGGGCCCTCTCCACCCGGGCCCGCCGGCGTCTCGCGGAGTTCCTGGACCTGTGGGACGAGATGGGCGCCTCGGCCTGGTACGAGCACTGGCTGGGCACCCTGGAGGAGCTCCGCGGCCGGGTGGGGCGCTTCTGGGGGTCGCTGCCTTCGGAGGTCGCCCTGCTGCCCTCCACATCCGCGGCCCTCTCCGTCTTCGCCGAGAGCCTCCCCGAGGATCCCCGGCGCAATCGGGTCGTCTGCACCGAGCTGGATTTCCCCACCCTGGCGTACCAGTGGGCGGTGAAGCCGAATACGGAGCTCGTCATCCTGGAAAGCCCCGACGGCATTCGCATCGACCTCGAGCAGTTCGAGGGCGCGGTGGACGACCGCACGCTTCTCATCGCAACCAGCCACGTCTTCTTCACGACGGGGTTTGTACAGGACGTCGCCGCCCTGGCGCGGATCGCCCACCGCCACGGCGCCTTCTGCCTCATCGACGGATACCAGGGCGCCGGTCAGATCCCCCTGGATCTCGCAGGAACGGAGGTGGACGCCTACACGGCCGGACCTCTGAAGTGGCTGTGCGGCGGCCCGGGACTCGCGTATCTGTACGTGCGGGAGGCTCTCATTCCCCGCCTCGAGCCGCGCATCACCTCGTGGTTCGCCGCCCGGGATCAATTCTCCTTCGGCGTGAGGGACTTTCAGTTCCGGGATGACGCACGTCGCTTCGAAATGGGAACGCCGGCCCTTCCCACGGTGCATACGGCGCTGGGCGGACAGGAGATCCTGGATGAGGTGGGGATGCCCTTCGTGGTCCAACGGAACCGTTCCCTCACCGAGCACCTCGTGTCCCTCTGCCGCCGGGCCGGTCTCGAACTGGCCCTTCCCGACGAGGGGGCACGGTCGGCCATCGTCATGGTGCGCCACGACGACCCCGCCGGCGCGGTGGCGCATCTGGCCCGGGAGGGAATCGTCGTGGACCACCGCCCCGGGCGGGTGCGGATCAGCCCCCATTTCTACAACACACGGGAAGAGGTGGAGCGGTGCGTGGATGCACTGCAAGCATATGGTTCGGGCTGAGAGCACCCACGGAGATGACGCCGCTTCACGCGCACCCCGAACGCGTATGAAAACGTCCACCACGGTGTGGGGCAGAGGAGCGCTGCCACAGGTGACCCCTTGAGCCGAATGTGGCTCGCCGGCGCCTACTCCCGGGGCCGCATGGGTTTTCCCCGCGACCGGGAGAAGGCCTCGGCCTGGCACCGTCGCGCCGCGGAACGCGGGCACGTTCTGGCCCACCACAACCTGGGCAACCCGTACGCGGCGGGCCGGGGGGTCCGGCGCGATGTGGCACAAGCCGTCCTCCGGTACGGCCGGGCTGCCTCCCGGGGAAAGGCGCGGGCCGCGGCGGCCCTCAAGCGCCTGTGCCGTCCCCCCGGGGCCCCTCAGGCTTGCGGGTCCAGCGCTCTCCGTCGCGTTCCCGGTACTTCTCCAGGGTTCGCTCCAACGCCTCGTCCAGATCGATTCCCTGCTCGTTGGCCATGACCAGGAGGACGAAGAGGATGTCGGCCAGCTCCAGAGCCAGATCCTGGTCGGGCTCCCCTTCTTTCTTGGGCTTGTGGCCGAACCTGTGGTTGAGGAGCCGGGCCAGCTCTCCCACCTCCTCGGTGAGGCGGGCCAGGTTGGAAAGGGGCGGCCAATAGCCCTCCTCAAACCGGGAGATCCACTCATCCACCCGGCGCTGGGCTTCCCTCAGATCCATGGGCATTTCCCGCTCACGGCTGCACCACCAGCTTTCCGAAGACCCGGCCCGCTTCAAGCATTTCGTGGCCGCGGCGTACGTCATCCAGCGTGAGTACCTCATGAATGACGGGCTCGAGGGCCCGCCCGAAGACCAGGCGCATGACCTTCCGGAACTCCTGGGGCGTCCCCATGGTGCTGCCCAGGATTGAGAGCTGCTTCCAGAAGACCACGCGGATCTCCGTGGGACCGTGGGCTCCCGTGGTGGCGCCGTAGGTCACCAGACGCCCCCCAACACCGAGCGCCTTCAAACACTCCACCCAGATGGCTTCGCCCACGGCGTCGAATACCACGTGCACCCCCTTCTTGCGGGTGTCGCGCCACACTTCCCGGGCGAAATCAACCTTGGTGCGGTCGTAGACGACGTCGGCTCCCAGATCCTGAACCCGCTGGACGTTGTCGGCGCCGCTGGTCACCACGAAAACCCGGGCGCCCGCCCGTCTGGCGATCTGGATGGCCGCCGTGGACACACCGCCCGATCCCCCGGTGATGAGGACGCGCTCGCCGGCACGCAAGCCGGCCCGCGTCATGAGGCCGCGCCACGCCGTGACGAACACCAGTCCGGCCGCCGCCGCCACCGAGGAATCCACATCTTCGGGGATCTCAAGGAGATTGGCGGCGGGGACCACCGTGTACTCGGCGAACCCCCCCTGAGTATGTTCCCCGATGATGCGGAACGGCGGGTCCTCGAAGGAGGGTCCGCGATCCTCTCCCAGGTACCATTCGTACCGCAGGGAGGGATCCACGACCACCCGGGTTCCCACCGGAATGCCCGTCACGCCGGGGCCCAGGGCATCCACAGTTCCGGCGATGTCCGACCCGCCGATGTGGGGCATGGGCGTCTCGATAGGGAGGCCGCGGCGCACCCAGAGATCCAGGTGATTCAGGGAGGCCGCCTCCACGCGGATCCGCACCTCGCACGGTCCCGGCTCGGGGATGGGGACCTTCTGGACGCTGATGACTTCGGGGCCGCCGAATTCGGAAAAGACGGCGGCGCGCATGGTTTTCGCCATTCCGACGTGCTCCTCTGTTGCGATGGCAACTCGATGACGACGGGAGTTCGCATCCAAGTCTACCCACAAAGATCCCCGGCGACCACCGGCCGACCCGTGGCCCCCCGGTACGCCTTTGCCTAGCTTCAGGGGGACACCCGACGGAGGCTCCATGACCAAACCTGACACCCGGCTGGAAGACGCCGGCGCGGACGAGGCCGAAGAGGTAGGGGACGGCACCCTGGCGGGATATTTCCATACCCACGACCGGCCCCCGGCCTTCGCGGGGCCCGACGGGCACCCCTACACCGTCTCCATCGAGGTGGAGCAGACGGCCGACCCCCGTACGCCCTTCGAGGGCTACCTGGTCTTCCCCCGCTGGGCGGAATCGGGCCTGGGCATTCTGGGGCACGTGGAGAGTCCCACGCTCCATCGCGGCCGCACCTCCCAGGAGGTGGTAGACGCGCTCGGCGGCCTGGCGCTGGTGGAGGTGAAGACCATCCTCGACGCCGCCGTCGCGGTGGCGCTGAGTGACGACCCCGACGCTCCCATTTCCCACGACCCCCACTCCTGAACCCGGGTATCCATGCTCCGCGAAGGCCTCATTCATCTGAGCCATTCGAAGACGGCCAAGGCCGTGGTGACCCGCACCCCGCTGCGCGCCATGGCGCGCAGGTTCGTGGCCGGGGAAACGGTAGACGATCTCATCCGGGCCATGAAGGCGGCAGCGTCCGAGGGCCTGGGGTCCATCGGCAACTACCTGGGTGAGTCGGTGCACGACGAAACCAACGCCCGCCTCGCCGCCGACGTGTATCTGGACGTCCTGGACCGGGTAGCGGCCGAGAAGCTGGATGCCTACATCTCCCTCAAGTTCACCGCCCTGGGACAGGACATCTCCGACGCCTTTCTGGAGGAGAACCTGGGCCGCGTTCTCCGGCGAGCCCGGGAAGACGGCCTCTTCGTGCGCTTCGACATGGAGTCCTCCCATTACACCCAGCGCACGTTGGACGCCTTCGAGCACCTGTGGGCCAAGGGCTGGCGCAACATCGGCATCGTCCTTCAGGCCTATCTGAAGCGCACCGCGGGAGACGTGGCGCGCATGAACGAGCTGGGGGCCTCGGTGCGCCTCTGCAAGGGAGCCTACGCCGAGCCCCCCTCGGTGGCATACCAGAAGCGTCACGAGGTGGACGCCAACTTCGTGGAGCTGATGAAGATGCTCCTGAGCGAAGGGACCGATCCCGCCATCGCCACCCACGACGAGAAAATGATCCAGGCCACGGTGGACTATCATCAACAGCAGGGCATCGGGAAGGAAGCGTTCCAGTTCCAGATGCTCTACGGCGTCCGCCGGGATTTGCAGCGCCAGCTCGTCGCCGACGGATATCAGGTACGGGTCTACATTCCCTTCGGAAGCCACTGGTACCCGTACCTCATGCGCCGCCTGGCGGAGCGGCCGGCCAACATGCTCTTCTTCGCCGGAAGCGTCCTCCAGGAATCGCCCGTGGGCTTCCTCTGGCCCCGCGGCAGGGACGGATCGAAGGGGTGACGGCGTCCACATTCTCCCCGGATGCGTCTTCGGCCCGGCTCCCCGTTACCGAGATCTTCCACTCCATCCAGGGGGAATCCACCTGGGCGGGTCTCCCCTGCACCTTCGTGCGCCTGACCGGATGTCCCCTCAGGTGCGTGTGGTGCGATACCGCATACGCCTTCAGCGGCGGAACCCTCATGACCCTGGAGGCCATCGTGGGCGCCGTGGACGCCCACGGGTGCCGGCTCGTGGAGCTCACCGGAGGCGAGCCCCTCGCGCATCCCCGCGCCTTCGAGCTGGTCACCCGCCTTCTCGACGCCGGCTACACCGTTCTGGTGGAAACCTCGGGCGCCATGGACGTATCGCCCCTGGACGTCCGCGCGCACAAGATCATGGACCTCAAGTGCCCCGGATCCGGCGAATCGGGGCGCAACCTGTGGACGAACCTGGACCACCTCACTTCCCGTGACGAGGTGAAGTTCGTGGTGGCGGACAGGGACGACTACCTGTGGGCCCGGGACGTCGTCCGGCAGCGTGGTCTCGACGAACGGGTGCGCTCCGGAACCCTGGGCGCCATTCTGCTGTCGCCGGTGTGGGGCATGGTGGAGTGGAACGATCTGGCCGAATGGATCCTGGAGGACGCTCTGCCCGTGCGCTTCCAGCTTCAGCTCCACAAGCTCATCTGGGGTCCCGACCGCGCAGGCGTATAGCCTGAGGAGCCTGCCCGTGCCCGAACGGCTGCTGGAAACCGACCCCCGCTTCTGGATCCTGAGCGAAGCCCTGGCCTCCTACGCTTCCGATCCCCAGGACCCTCCCATCAGCGGGAAGGACGTGTTGGAAGCCGCCGTCTCCCTGGTGCTGCGCGGCACCGACCCGCTGGAGCTCCTCTTCATTCAGCGGGCGCGCGCCGAGGGAGATCCGTGGTCCGGGCACATGGCCCTGCCCGGCGGCCGGCGTGACCCCGGGGACGCATCCCTCCTCGACACCGCCGTGCGGGAGACCCGGGAAGAAGTGGGGCTCGACCTGGAACGCTACGCCGTCAAGCTGGGAGACCTGGATCCGGTGGCACCGGGGAGCACGCGGCTGCCGCACCTGATCATCACACCCTTCGTCTTCGGGACCCGCCCCGAGGTCCGGGCCACGGCGGATAGCAAAGAGGTGGACCGCGTCTTCTGGGTGCCCCTGGCCTACCTGCAGGATCCGGCGAACATCAGCGACGTGGAGATCGCGCTCCCCGGTGGCACCCGTTCCTTCCCTTGCATCCGGGTGGGAGGCGAGCCCGTCTGGGGCCTCACCTACCGCATCCTCACCCAGTTCCTGGAGCGCCTGCCCGAGAAGGAGTTCAACCGTTCGCTCGAGGAAGGGGAGCGTCCGCCGTTGTAGGGGTCGGTTACCCCGCAGGCTTCTCCACCCACTCGGTGATGAAGATGTTGGTGTCCCGCGTCCCACCGTTGTTGCGGTTGGAGCCGAATACCAGGTAGCGTCCGTCGGGACTGAAAACCGGGAATCCGTCGAAGCCTTCCGTGTACGTGAGGCGCTCCAGCCCCGTCCCGTCCACATTGATCATGAAGAGATCGAACTCACGGCCGTCAGGATCCAGATGGTTGGAGCTGAAGAGGATCTTCTTCCCCGACGGATGCCAGTAGGGGGCGAAGTTCGCGCCTCCCAGGTGAGTGACCTGGCGCTTGTTGGAGCCGTCGGCGTCCATGACCCAGATCTCCAGCTCGCCGGGGCGGATGAGGCCCTGGTCCAGAAGGCGGCGGTAGTCGTCCAACTCCTCGCCCTCCTCAGGATAATGGGCCCGCCACACGATCTGGGTGCCGTCGGGAGAGTAGAACGCCCCGCCGTCGTACCCCGGCCGGTTCGTGAGACGGCGCACGTCCGAGCCGTCGGGCGCCATGGAATAGAGCTCCAGATCGCCGTCACGAACGGAGGTAAAGACGATGCGATCCCCCATGGGCGAGAAGGTGGCCTCGGCGTCGTATCCCCAGGTGTCGGTCAACTGACGCAGGTTCGAGCCGTCCACGTTGGCGCGGAAGACGTCGTACGTCTCGTTCAGCGGCCACACGTACCCCATGGAGTAGTCGGGCGGCGGCGGGCAGGAGGGGTCATGATGGTGGGTGGAGGAATAGAGAATCTCCTCCCCAGACGGGTAGAAGTAGGCGCACGTGGTGCGACCCTTGCCCGTGCTCACCATGGAACTCTCGCCCGTGGCCAGATCCAGGATGTAGATCTGGTCACACTCCTCGGTGGTATTGCGGTGCTGATAGATGAGCTTGGATCCGTCGAAAGCGAAGTAGGCTTCGGCGTTGTCACCCCCGAAGGTGAGCTGCTTGATGTTGGAGAAGTGGGTCTCCTCGGGAAGAATGAGGTCCTCCCCGGCCTGAGCGCTCTCGGCGCCATCGCCCCCCTCGCCCCGCGGGTCCGAGGCCGGAGTGCAGGCCCATGCCCCCAGGACCACCCCCGCGACAAGCATTCCCGCGAAGGCATCTCTCCACCCCCCCGTGGACCGCAACACCCGGTTGTTCACATCATTCACCTTTCAAGAAGGTTCACCCTGCCTCGACGCCGCGCCCGCCCACCGCGGGAAGGCGTTCTGACGCACGCCTCAATCTAGCCTGAGGGGTGACGCCTCAGGAACCCAGCAGGTCCAGCTGCCCTTCCCCCTCCCCGGCTCCAGCTCCTTCCGGCGTCGCCCTTCCCGCCGGCCCTGTCCCGGATGCATCCCGGCCGCCGTCCGCGCCCGCCGAGCTGGACGAGCCACCCCCTGCCCTACCAGGCGATCCCGAGCCCTGGGCCCGGGTAACTTCCACCACCCTGTCGCCGGCGCCCAGCTTCATGAGGCGGCGGCCCTGGGTCCGCCGGCCCTGTACCGGTATATCCCCTCCCGAAACGACCTGCACCCTCCCTGCGGCGGTAATGAGCATGAGATCGTCGCTGTCCAGAACCTCCATGGCGGCTACCAGAGAGCCGCCTCCTTCGCCGGAAGGCACCGCGAGCGTTCCCATTCCTCCGCGCCTCTGCAGCGGGAATTCATCCACGGGCGTCCTCTTCCCCATGGCGTCTTCCGTCACCGTGAGGACAAAGGCGTCCCGGCGGATGAGGAGAAGCCCCACCACCTCGTCGTCCCCCTTCAACTCGATGCCCTTCACGCCCTGGGCCGTGCGCCCCACCACCCCCACCTGGCTCTCGGTGAAGCGGATCGCCCGTCCTCCCCTGGCCAGAAGCATGACCTCGCTCCCCCCGTCGGAGAGGGCCACGTCCCGTACCGCATCGCCGCGCTTCAGCCCGGCGGCGATGATCCCTCCAGCGCGGGGGTGGGAGAACTCGGAGAGCCGGGTGCGCTTCACCAGGCCTTTCCGGGTAACGAAGAGGAGATACTGTTCCGCCGCCTCGAGGTCGTCGACGGGAATCATGGAGACGATCCGGTCGCGCCGATCCGCCGACTCGATGAGGGCGTAGACCGACTGCCCGCGCGAGGCTCGGGCGCTTTCCGGAACGTCGAGAACGGGAAGGAAGTGACAGTGTCCCCCCTCCGTGAAGGCGAGGATCCACCCACGGGTTCGGGCGGTAAAGACCCGCTCCAGATAGTCGTCCTCGTATCGCTCCATGCCCGCCAGCGCTTTCCCCGAAGACACCCTGCGCCGGTACAGATGCATGGGAATGCGCTTCACGTAGCCTTCGTGGGTGAGGGTGACCACCACGTCCTCGTCGGCGACCTGGGCCTCCACGGGCGCTTCTTCCTCCCGCCCTTCCTCCAGCACCACCGTCCGGCGCTCGTCGGCATACCGGGCCACGACCTCGTTGAGCTCCTCCAGCATCACCTCGAGTTGGCGCTCCTCCGACGCCAGGATCTCACGCAGTTCAGCGATGCTGTTTTCCAGCTCGGCCAGGCGTCCCTTGAGCTGGGAACGCTCCAGGGCGGTAAGGCGGGAGAGCCGCATCTTGAGAATGGCATCGGCCTGAACCTCGCTGAGACCGAATCGCTCCTGGAGCCGCTCGGAAGCTTCGGTCCGGTCCTTGGACTTGCGAATGAGCTTCACCACGGCGTCGATGTTGTCCAGGGCCACCAGGAGGCCCTGGACGATGTGGCGCTCCGCCTCCGCCTTCTCCAGTTCGTGCCGGCTGCGACGCTGGATGACCTCCAGGCGGTGATCCCGAAAATGCTCCAGGATCGCCTTGAGGTTGAATTCCCGGGGCTGGCCGTGATCCAGGGCCAGAAGAATGGCACCGAAGGTCTGCTGCAGGCTGGTCTTCTTGTACAGGGTGCGCAGAATCTGTCCCACCTTGGCGCCCCGCTTGAGCTCGATGACCAGGCGGATGCCGTCCCGATCCGTCTCGTCGCGCAGGTCCGAGATGTCCTGCACCGTTCCCTTTCGCACCAGGTCGGCGATCTGGGAGATAACCTTGGACTTGGAGACGGTGTACGGCAGCTCAGTGACCACGAGCTGGGATTTGCCGCCCCGCAGCGCCTCCTTCACCACCCTGCCCCGCATGACGATGCGGCCGCGTCCCGTGGCGTACATGGACTCGATGCCCTCCCGGCCCATGATGAATCCGCCAGTGGGGAAGTCGGGGGCGGGGATGTGGCGCATCAGGTCCTGGACGCTGCAATCCGGGTCCACCACGAGCTGCTTCACCCCGGCGGCCACCTCCCGCAGGTTGTGGGGCGGAATGTTGGTGCTCATCCCGACGGCGATTCCGGAAGATCCGTTCACCAGAAGGTTGGGAAAACGCGCCGGCAGCACCCGGGGCTCTTCCAGGCGGTTGTCGAAATTGGGCTGCCAGTCCACGGTCTCCTTGCGGATGTCGTCCAGGAGCTCCACCGCCAGGGGTGAGAGGCGGGCTTCGGTGTACCGATACGCCGCAGCCGAATCGCCGTCGATGGACCCGAAGTTGCCCTGCCCGTCCACCAGGGGAGAGCGCAGGGAAAAGTCCTGGACCATACGCACCAGGGCGTCGTAGACCGCCGAATCGCCGTGGGGGTGATACTTGCCCAAAACGTCACCCACCACCGTAGCGCTCTTCTTATAGGGCCGGTCCGGAAGGAGTCCCTGCTCGTACATAGCGTATAAAATGCGTCGATGTACGGGCTTGAGTCCGTCGCGGACATCGGGGAGCGCTCTTTGGACGATGACGCTCATGGAATAGTCGAGGAAGGACTCTCGCAGCTCTTCTTCGATGAGGCGGGGAAGAATCCGTTCCCGTTTGCGGGCCGTTGCCATTCCTTCTCCAGACGTACTGTTCAGGGGTGCCGGAACGATGGCGGAAGCAGGCTTCACGGCATACCGGTGGCGGGCTGAAATGCCTTGCCTTCACCGGGGTACAGGGAGGGGCCGCTCCGCGGCCCAAGGTTCTCACCTTGGGGCAGCGGAGGCAAGCGCAAAGGAGAGACTACTCCTGGTTCTCGGCCTCCCTGATGAGCTTCCGGACCCGATCCCGGAGCTCCGGAGGGCTCTCCTCCCCCGCCGCGGCGCGACGGACCGCAGTGCGAAACGTCTCCTCCAGGTGCAGGTGGGGATAGCAGCGCTGGCACGCGTTGAAATGGGCTTCCACCCGCTCCTGGGTGACCCCTTCCAGCTCTCCGTCCAGGAACTCGTGGATGAACCCCAACGCCTCCTCGCAGGAGATCATATCTCCGCTCATCATGGCCCCCGTCCCCTCCCTCTCGCGGGAGGCGGCGGCTGGTCCGCTGCGGCCGTTGGAAGACCCGAAAAAGCGCTTGAGCCTATCGAACAGGGACATGGCGATCATTCATCCGTGCCGGTGCGCGCCGGGATGTACCCCATCTCGACGGCATATTCATAAAGAACTTCCTGCAGTTGGCGCCGTCCCCGGAAGAGGCGGCTCTTCACGGTCCCTACGGGCACGCCCATGAGCTCCGCGATCTCCGCGTAGGGAAGGCCTTCCAGGTCGGAGAGAACCACGGCGGTGCGGTACTCTTCCGGAAGCTCGTCGATGGCGTGAATGATCTCGTCATCCACGATGGAATCGAAGAACCTCCCCTCCGGATCCACACTCAGAACCGAAGTCCATACCGGGTTGATCGGGTTGGGGCCGGGTCCCTCCCGGTTCACGTTGGCCGATACGATTTCGTCGTGGCGCTGTCCCCGTTCCCGCTGGCGAAGAAACACGTTGCGGCAGATGGTGAAGAGCCAGCTCTTGCACCGGGTCCCGGGGGTGTACTGATCCCAGGAACGGAACGCCCGCAGGAAGGTTTCCTGGACCAGATCCTCGGCCTGATCGGGCGCGCCGGAGAGTCTGAGGGCGAACCGGTACACCGCATCCAGATGCGGCAGGGCTTCATCTTCGAAGCTCGCAGGATTCGGAGGCCCAGTCCGCTCCGCACCTTCCCCCTGATTCGGCTTCACGCGTCCCAGTTCTCCAGAACATCGGTGAATTCTTCGGCCATGGTGGGATGCCCGTGGCGAAGAGCGACCTCCACGCCCTGCGCATAAGCCTCCCGGGCCTCTGCGTCCCGCCCCAACTCACGCAATGCGGCTCCCAGGCGGCCGTAGGCGTTGCCTTCGCCCTCCCAAGTCTCCAGGTACCTGCGGAGTTCCCGAACCCCCTCCTCCAGGCGGCCGGCCTTGAGGTACTCCAGGGCGAGGCCAAAGCGGAGCCGAGGGTCGTCGGGACGCTTCTCGAGCATGCCCACAAGGGCGTCGATGCGTTTCGAGCTCACGGCTTCATCCTTCCGGACGGCCGTCCGGGGATCTGGGGGGCGGTCATCCTGCCGCCTCGCGAGCGCCGTACCTCAATCCGGAAACCGGAAGGTGCGCTCCGTCTCTTCGGTGGGCGGTGCGCCGGTGACCAGCTCGATGACGGCCCTCATCTCGCCGGCCATCTCCGCCAGGCGGTGGGAAACGGTGAGCGCGTGGGCGAAGTCGAAATAGGCCGCCACCGCCTCCTCGCCGGCGGCATGGGTCGCCACCACCACCGACTCCATTTCCGCCCGCAGACACTCCACGATGGCCCTGACGGCGGCCTCGGCGCCGAGAATCTCATGGAGGGTGCCGAATTCCAGGTCGCCGGTGAGCATGGGAAGGAGGGCCTCGACCCTCGCGCGGCTCTCCGCCGGGGCGAGAATGGGCGACGCACCCTCCCGGTCGCGTCCCAGGACGGCCTGGGCGCCGGCCCGCAGGGCCTTCAGCTCCTCGAAGTTGACGTGCAGAATCACGGTTCGACTCCTCCTGGACGCCGCCCGCGGCGTCCAGGTCGGGAGAATCCACCCGGGGACGGACACAGCTTCGTGCCCTACCTCTCCCCCCCTATACAGTACTTATCCCCTCTCCTCAGGTTTCGGCAAGTGGATCGGGGGATTGCACATTTCCGCGGGACTCCCCCGCTTCACGGGTCTTCCCGCCGCCACCCGAGGCCGCCCCTACGCCCGGACGGGTGGGCTTGCCAGGGTCAGCGCCGCACGCCTCATGGATTTCCGGTCGCTCCCAGGAGCCTGCCCGAGTCATGCAGCGGGCAGGCTCCTACGCCTGGGCGGGCGCGCCGCCCCCCGGCCCTGCCGGCGTCGGCCCGCTTACCAGGAGAGGGATGCTGACCTCGTGGCGACCGTCCACCGCCACATCGAAGGCGTACCTTCCGGCCCGTGGAAAGATCAGCCCGTCCACGTTGAGGACGTGGGGCACCCGGATGCCTTCCGCCGCGCCGGCGGGTCCTCCGCCCAGGGCCAGCTCTCCGTCAATCTTCATGACCTCGCCGCCGTCCGGGTCACGCAGCGTGATGCTCACCTCGTGGCGGCCCGCCTCGTTCATCCCGGCGAAGAAGCGAAGGACCAGGGCCAGGCGGGGATGCCGCACGGGAAAAGACGCCGCGCCGAGGCGGTCGAAAATGCCAAGGATGTTCAGCTTTCCCGAGGAATCCACGGTGGCGGCGTCGGCCAGGAGGGCGAGATCGATGTCCATAGGGTCCTATACCCCGGGGGGCGCCCGGGGTACCATGAAGCGCTCGCCGAGAAAGAGTCCGAGAAGAATGTCCAGGAGGGCGTGGGCGATTACGGCGGGCCACAGGCTCCCGGAAAGGATCACCCCCAGGGCCAGAACCAGTCCCATGGCCGCGGTGCGGGCCACGCCCAGAGCGCCTTGATAGGCGTGGAGGAAGCCGAACACCACCGAGCTCACCAGCACCGCGGCGCCGGTGCCCATGAGGAGCGTCAGGCCCCCGAGCACGTACCCGCGGTAGGCCGCCTCTTCAGCAAACCCCGCGCAGCACGAAAGGGCCACGAACCAGACCCGCTCCCGTCGCGTGCGGGGAAGGATGGCCCGCACCAACTCCGTCTCCTCGGCCCCCAGACGGGCGCCCGCCCAGCGAAAAACAACCACTACCCCCAGGACTCCCAGGGTGAGCGCCGCCGCCCACGCCAGCAGCCTGCCCGCAGGAAGCGGGCCCAGCTCCAGCGCCACGCGCCCTCCTCCCCGCCCCGCCAGCAGGAGGGCCAGTGCCGCGAGGACCACCAGAGAGGCCATGGAGCCGGCGTAGACGGCCACGCGGTCCAGAGCCGCCTCCAGGTCCACCCCCTCCTCCTTCAGGTGCCGGTCCACCAGGAGCGCCTGGACTCGGGCCAGGGCGGGAAGTACGAAGACCAACGCCGTCATGCCCAGGGCGTCCAGCCACCCCCATCCCGCCTGCATGAGGGCGGAGGTGAAGGCCCCGGCGGCAACCCAGAACGCCACCCGGGCCGGGATCTTCATTCGGCCCCCGAGCCTCGTATTTCCCGAAAGCCTCATCCCGATGGACGGCGCCACCCTTCAGGACTGCCGCGCCGGTCCCGCGCCGGCCTTCCCCGCCTCGGGGCCATCCGCGGCGGTGCGCCCTCCGTTCCCGGCCACCTCCTCCGCTCCCACCCGCTCGATGGTCCGCAGAGTATCCTCCACGTCGGTCCAGGTGGAGCGGTGGTTCAGAATGCAGAGGCGCAACGCATAGGTCCCCCGCAGACGTGTGGAGGACATCATAGCCGTCTCGTCCCCGATGATGCGGGCCTGGATGCCGGCGTTGACGCGCTCCAGGGCCTCCTCGTCCAGCGTTGTATCCCGGGGACGGTACCGGAAGCACGCCACGCCCAGCGAAGGCGGGCTCAGGAGCTCCAGGACCGACGAGGCCTTCACGAACGCGGCGGCCCGCTCCGCCAGCTCAATCCCCAATGCCACCGACGACCGGAAGGCGGCCATCCCGAAGGTCTGAATGGACATCCACACCTTAAGAGCGCGAAAACTCCGCGTGAGCTGCAGGCCGCGATCGGCGAAGTTCACATGCTCCATCCCCAGTTCCGTGTCCTGCAGATACTCGGGGCGAACGCTGAAGGCCGACTCCAGGCGCCGCACATCTTTGACCATGAGGCATCCCGCCTCGAAGGGCTGAAAGAGCCACTTGTGGGCGTCCAGCGTCACCGAGTCGGCCCGCTCCATGCCTCTCAGGAGGTGCCGCCCCGCCTCGGTCACCATGGCGAAGCCGCCGTAGGCCGCGTCCACATGCAGCCAGATTCCTTCCCGGGCGCAGAACCCGGCCATCTCCTCCAGAGGGTCCACGGCTCCCGTATTGGTGGCCCCCGCGTTTGCGCACACCGCGATGGGCGTAAATCCCCGCTGCCGGTCCGCCTCCACGGCCTCCTTCAAGGCATCCATGCGCAGGCGAAAGGCGTCGTCGCTGGGTACCATGCGGATGTTTTCGCCCGGAACCCCCACGATGCGCGCCGCACGCACCAGCGCCGTGTGACTCTGGTCGCTCATGTAGACGGTGGGGCCGGCCGGCGCCCCGGCCGCCTCCCTGGCGGCGACGAGAGCGTCCAGGCTCGCTGCGGACCCTCCGGAAGTGAAGAGGCCGCCGGCGGTCTCTGGATACCCGAGCCACTTCCGGAACCAGTCGACGACCACCAGTTCCGCTTGGCTCGGACCGCTGGATCCCAGCCAGGTACCCTGGAAAATGTTGAACCCGGCGCTCAGGTAGTCGGCCAGAATACCCGGCCAGGTGGGCGATGAAGGCACGAAGGCGAAAAAGCGGGGATGGTCCACCCTTCCGGCCACGGGAAGAATTTCCCGCACGGCCCGGTCCACCACTTCCCGGGCCGGTCGCCCCTCCTCGGGTGGATCCTCCCTGAGGACCGGCTCAAGCTCTGAGCGGGGAGCTCCCTTCCAGGGAGCCGAGGTCGCCAACGTTTCCAGGCGCCGTACCAGCAGGTCGGTAACGTGCCGGCCCAACGCCCGCATCTCCTCGGTCGACATCTCCAGGGGAGAGGCCTGCTTCACGGGCCGGACCCCGGCCCCATCTTCCGTTGAAGGCGTCATGCGGGTACTCTTTCTGCCATGGCTACCATGACCGCAGCGACTCAGGGCACCACCTTCCGCGTCCTCGACGCGATGGATGCGCCCTACGAAGGGCGTATTCTACGGCTTCGGCTTCAATCGGGGGAGCCTCCCTCCCTCAAAGCCCTCAAAGGAGGGCATCTGCGCGCCACGGCTCCCGATGGACGGACGGTGACGCTGCGCGTGCTGGACTTCCCCACCTTTTTCGGTAAACCGTCCACTGATCGCCTCGCCAGGACGGGCCGTGTGGACGTGCGGGTTGTCGAGGAAGAGGGCGAAGGACCTGTGGGCGCGCGCTGGTTGGTGTCTCTCGCCTAGGAGCCTGTCCGAGTCATGCAGTGGGCCGCACGCAGGGGTCTTGCGTGCGCTCATGGTAGGAACGACGACGCGTCGTAGCCGTAGCTACGGCAAGGAGGAGAGACGACGCATGAGTCCGCAACACCCCTGCGCCCAACGCCATGACGGACATCATCTTACCTGCTCGTGGGTTGGGGCGGCACGGCCCCATCCCGGTCGTTGGCGCATCACGACGTGCGTAGTCCCGGCGGTTCCCGGTTGAAGGTTTCCAGAAACCACTGCCGATAGCGCTCCGCCCCGTCGGGATGGGCCCGGGCCCACTCCCGTCGCTCCTCGGTGAATTCGTTGGGCCGGGCCGTAAAGATGAAGGCGTCCAGGTATCCCGCATCTTTAGCGAACATGAGCTCGTCCAGGGGGCCGTAGGGCGCCGTATCGAAGACGGTGCGCCCCAGAAGCCATGCGTCTGCAACCCGCGACAGAATGGCGCGCTCCAACTCATAACCTTTTGCGTCGGGAGCCTCGGGAAGCCATTCAGCCTGGCGCCCCATCTTCGCCATGAGATGCAGGTGCCCGTAGATCTGGTGGGGCAGCCGTGAATCCGGCGCTCTGGGGTCCACCTTGACCCACACCGTGTCGTTGGAGATGCGCATCCCCTCCCACGGGTAGACGGCATCGGTGGCGAGTTGATCGATGACCCAGAACGACGGGTCTTCGGTGATGTTCTTCTGCTCCCGCATCACCCATTCGTTGATGGCCTTCAACCGCTCCTTGTCAGCCCGGATGCGCGCACCGGAGTGAATGACGATGGGACGTGGGTTGGGAATTTGCGGCTCGGGGGCCTTGCACGCACCGAAACCCAGGACCGCCAGAAGGAAAAAGATGGATTTCCCGGTCGACCGGCTCCTGAACGCCTTCCCCCTACCTGCCTTTTTCATATAATCCTCGCGGCTTTGATCGAAAACCTTGACACCTGACCGCCTCGGGTGGGAATTGAGGCACGGACGCGTATCCCGGAAAGGGGTGGTACATGCTCTCGAAAGTCATGAGCGAAACCGGCGAGTTTCGGCCTCCGCGCACCATGACCCCGGAGGAGCTGGGAGATACTCTCGCCACATTGGTGTGGGAGACCTTCTCCGACTTCATCTCCAGGGAGGACGTGGAGACGCCCCTTCCCGGCGCCCATCCCGCCGACGCGGAGGAGTTGGACACCACATCCGCCGAGGAAGCGCTCATCTTCTTCATGTGGGCCCATACGCGGGGAGTACAGCTTGCCTTTCTGGGCCGGGCCCCCGAACATCTCATCCGCAGCGGACTCGACGCCCTCCACAGGGCCGTCTTCGAAGACATGGCCCAGCACGGGACGCCGCCGGAGCAGCTTCCCATCTTCGAGCAACAGGTGAGCGCCCGGTACGCCGAATATCATCAGGCTGCGTCCGCCTCCGATGTCCGTCTGGGTGAAGCCGTGTGCCACCACCTCGCCGGCACGCCGGAGTACTGCACGGAGCTGGCCGAGGCCATTACGGAACGCGCCCTCGCCGTGGCCAATCCGTTGCGGGACTTCCTGGAGGACGTGGAACTGGTAGGCTGAGGAAGACCCACCCGAGCAATCCTACCCGTCTTCTCCGCCGTCGGTCCCTTCACCTCCTGCAAGCTCGTCCAGGAGCGCGACCGCCCTACGCAGGTGCGGAATGACGATGGATCCGCCGACCACGAGCCCCACCGAAAACGTCTCAAAGAGCTCGTCGTCACTCACCCCCTCCTCCTTGCAGCGGATGAGGTGGTACGCGATACAGTCGTCACAGCGGAGCACCAGGGAGGAAACCAGCCCGAGAAGCTCCTTGGTGCGGGCAGGCAGCGCCCCATCTTCGTAGGCCTGCCCGTCCAGGCGAAAGAAACGCCGAAGGGTCAGGTTCTCCTCTTCCAGGATGCGGCGATTCATCCGCTCGCGAAAGCGACGGAATTCCTCCAGCCGGCTCACCGCTCCTCCCGCCACTTCATGACCTCGAAAGGGCTCCGGCAGGCCCGGCACCAGTAGGTGCTCAACGAGGCGTGAGAGCCGAACGTGTTCATGAGCTCCGTCTCGCCGGACCCGCAGAAGGGACAGGCGGGCGCCACCGGGAGGGTGGAGGGAGCCTCACGCGCCCGTTCCGGCGCCGCGTCCGAGGGTTCGCGTCTCATTCGACGAAGAGCATCCGGTTGCGGTCTCCGCGGGCCCGTTCCACTGCTTCCTCGGCGGGGGCGCCAGGGCCCCGGCCCCGTTCTTCGCTCCACCCTTCCATGTCCAGGGGAACGTCGTCCACGGCGATGTCCACCGCGGCCAGCACCTCCCGTACCTGATCCCGGAAGGCCGCGGTCTGCTCCGCACCCGGGCGGGTGAGGCCGGCAGCGGCCAGCGCCCGGGCAGGTGCGTCTTCAGCCCCCAGCCATGCCAGCACCGAAGGAAGAGCCCCCAGGGCGGCGGAGCGAAGGAGCTCGGCCGCCTCACCGGATGGAGCCTCGGCCAGCCGGCGGAACCACGCTTCTCCCAGGCTGCGGTGGAATTCCTCTTCCGCCAGCATCTTGGGAATCCGGGTACAGGCGGGCTCGAAGGCCCCCTCGCAGAAGGACTGGAGCGCAACGGTGACGGCTCCGTCCACCACCACCATCCCGGCGACCGCCGCCGCCCAGTCGGGGAAGGCTTCATCCAGGGGGGGAACCGAAGCGTAGGCGTCTGCCCGGCGTTCGTGCTCGACCGCTACGGGATCTTCGCCCAGATCCTTCAGCATGGCGTAGAGAAGGCGGGCGTGACCCCACTCATCCTGCGCCATGGAGGAAGCGGCGATCCCGGCTTCGATAGAGGGCGCACCCAGGATCCAGTCCGAGTAGCGGATCCCCATGAGGCGCTTGCTGTCCGCCAGGGACACGACCAGCCGACGCAGTGCATTGCGCGTCTCGTCGTCCATGCCTCCCACGCGGAGGAAGTCCTGCCGCTCCTCTCCGGTGCTCATCGCTCCTCCTCCATTCCCCTGTGCGCGTCGGGCGCGTTGGCGGCGAAGATCCCGTCGGTGCGGTTCACCGGGATGATGGCCGACCTGCGAACCACACACATTTCGAACCAGTTCTGCTCGTCGTACGTTTTCCAGGCGTAGATCCGCGCCATTTCGTCATCCAGGGCGTCCACATACCCGATGTGGCAAAGAGGATCACCCCGGCCCTTGCGGGCGAACACGTCGTACACGACTTCCACCATCCGTCTCCCTTTCCAGTGCGCTGCCGTTCCGCTCCCGGCGCCGAGCGCCGCTCCCCGCGTGCGGCGCCCCTCAGGTCCCCACGCCGAGAGAGGAGAGCTTGGCGCGCCCTTCTTCGCTGATGCGTTCCACGGTCCACGGCGGATCCCACACCTCCCGCACCCTCACCTCCCGGACCCAGTGCTCCCGTTCCAGGCGGTCCGTGATGTCCTCGCGGATGAACTCCATGCAGGGACACGCGGTGGCCGTGAAGGTGAGATCCACCGTCACCACCCCGTCCTCGTAGGAGAGACGGTAGATCAGGCCCAACTCCACCAGGCTGATGGGGAGCTCCGGATCCAGAACCTCCTCCAGGACGGCCCACGCCGCCACCACCGGATCGCCCGGCGCCTCGGCCAGGGGCGCGCTCCACAGGTCGCGCCCGCCGCTGGCGTGAGAGGTTACGGGCGCGGGAAGGCCCGCGGCGGCCGGCTTCACGCCGCCGCTCCCAGCCATCCCCCCACCTGACCCCGGGACCGCTGAATGGCCTCCACGTACACCTCGTTCATGGGTCCGCGCCCCTTCCACCGTTCGAAGACCTGGTCCCAGGAGATCTCTCCGTCTTCGAAGAGCCAGTGCTTCTCTTCGGCGTCATATCGACAGGGGAAGGGATAGTCCAGTACGTACTCCTCCTTCCCCTCGTCCCAGTGGGCCGGCACCTTCAGGCCCAGTTCCTCGCAGAGAGGCACCGCCGACGACATCCATACCTGCCTGAGCTGGTCGTTGGTGAGCCCCTTCAAGCGGTAGTCGAGCTGCCCCGAGTGACGCTTCATGTCGTCGGGAAGACCGAACCACTCCACCGTCATGGGGAACATCCAGTCCACGGCGCGTTGCACCATCTCCCGCGCCTCCCCGCCGGCCCGGGCCAGGCGCCGCATCCACACCTCGCCGTGACGGAGATGGAAGGTTTCCTCCATCCCGATCTTGACCAGAGCCCGCTTGAGGGGCCCGTAGGAGGTGTTCTCGTGCACGTCGGAAAGCAGGGTGATGCCGGCCCGATCGAAGAAGCCCGTGGCCACAACGAGCTCAGCCCAGTTGTCCAGCGGCTGATCGAACCCGTACGGGTGCTTGAACTCGTGAGGCTGCCGCCCGTAGACGAGCCGCTCCTTGGATTCCCCCAGATCCTCCAGGATCCGGTACGCGATGTTGGCGTGAGCCAGCTCGTCCTGGATGATGGCGTGGGCGCTCACCTGCGTATTGGTGGAGGGAGCGTAACGTGCCGCCATCCAGTAGGCCGGAGCGCTCATGAGCTCCGTGTCGGCCTGAACGGTGAGCTGGACCACCAGGGCCTTTCGATACCCGGGGGTCATCTCCTCTGGAGATTCGACGATGTACCCGTTCTGGACTTTGGCCTTGAGCTGCTCTTCAGCTCTGAGTTGATCTTCGCTGGATGGCGTCATGCGATACCCCATGGCGTGTAGCGTTATCGTTCCGATCACGCGGAAAGAGACACATATATAGACGTACTGGAGCGGTTCGCGCCAGCGGTGTTTTCCTCAAGGGCGGAAGCGCCGGAAAAGCTCGAACCTCCCTTCGACCGGCGCACCCTCCCGCGCAAGATGGGAAGGAGGGGGGTCAGAGCCCGAGAGAGGAACGGATGAGTGGGTTCATCCTCTCGGGGGTCCAGGGCGGATCGAAGGTGAGCTCCACCTCGGCGTCCTCCACCCCGTCCACGTCCAGAACCGCCCTGCGGGCGTCGTCGACGATCTGGCCCGCCACGGGACACAGGGGCGAGGTAAGGGAGATGATGGCCTTCACCTTGTTCCCATCCACCTGGATGTCGTAAACCAGGCCCAGCACCACCAGATCCAGACCCAGCTCCGGGTCCTTCACCGTCTTCAACGCGTCCCGAACATCCTTTTCGGTTACCGCCATAAGAGCTCCCGTTTCCTGAACGTTTGCGGGCTACGCCGGTGACTACCCCGCATTCGCCTAATGCTTCCGCACAAAGAGCACCGATGTCTCGGTGCGTTCTTCCCCTTGAGCCTTGCGGATCGCCCGGTGCAGCGTGGAGACGATCTCGCCCGCCGGCTTCCCGTGGAGCTGGGCGACCAGGTCCGCCGCCCCCATGAAGAGGCCGGGGGCTGCGTGAGACAGGACGAACGCCGTGTCCCCCGCCTGCAGAGACCCTTCCTCCACCTGGTACCGAAAGCCGGGCATCATCCCCAGGGGAGGACCGTGCGCCCCCAGCTCCTGGAAGGTGCCGTCGCGACGGATGATGCCGGCGGGAACCCTTCCTGCGCTCGCCCACTCCATCGTATCGGGCCCGACCACCAGGAGACCCATCTCGACGAACTGATCCAGCTCCTCGACGGCGGCTTCGGCCACGGCGTTGTTGGTCCGCTCCAGCAGCTCCTTGAGGGAGATGCCGGGTTCGGCGACGGCCCGCGCCACCGCCCGCGTCACCCCAAGGTGGTATGCGGGGGGAAAGCCGTCCTGGCGCACATCCAGCGAGTAGATGGCGATGCGGTCGTCGCCCAGATCCAACCAGTCCCATACCGATCCGCCGCGCCCCGTCTCCTCCACCGTCGTACCCGCGGCCACATCGTATCCGTCAAGGCGAGGAGCCGTATCGGGAAGGAGACCAGCCTGCATGATCCGGCTCACCCCCAACGCGTCCAGGCGGGAACTCGACCCCCGATCCCGAAGCTTCTCGGTGCTGGCGAATCGGATCCCCAGAGCCCGCAGCGCTTTGGAGAGGATCCGCATCATGCGCAGAGCCAGGGAATCGCCGCCCAGAAGCTGCTGGAAATCCTCCCGGGAGACCATCATGAGCTGGGACGCCTGGCGCGCCCTGGCCGTGGCCGAGCGGGGCGCATCGTTGAGCAGCGCCATTTCCCCGAATGCTTCGCCCGCCCTGCGCACGGCGAGCTTCTCGTCACTCCCGTCGGGGCGCCGCTTGAGAATCTCCATGGCACCGTCGAAGACGATATAGAAGGCGTCGCCCAGGTCCCCTTCCTCGAAAAGAACCTCGCCCTCCCCCACCGACACCCCCTTCACAATGGCCGCGATCCGGTGGAGGTCGTCCTCGGGAAGACCTTCGAATAGATCCACCCTTTGAAGAAGGGGAACCACCTGTTCGGCCGGCCAACTTTGAGCTTCTTCGGACACGGGCCTTCGCCTCCATTTCTCGCGGTTCTGCACCGGGTCGCCGGAAAGGGTCGAGCTCCCTGAAGTGGAGCGGTCATGGTCCCGGCAAGAAATCCCAATGTAGAGCCATGCGAAGCCGGGGGTAAAGGGACGCGACCTCTGCCCGGGAGGCAAAAATTTTTCTTGTGTTCCCGAATCCTGGTAAGAACATTTGAATAGACGCGCCCCGGCCCCACCTTTCCCGGCAGGAGCGCCTGCATCCGCTGGACGAACAACGATTGTCTTTGGAATCGCGGTCCCGCTCCACCGTGGAGCGGGCCGAGGTTTCTTCGCCCTAGAGCAAGATTATGTCTGTTCCGACTCCCCCCACCCGGAACGGCGCCCCCACCATTTCAGGTGCGCTCTTTCTGGCCGGATCGCTTCTGCTGGGTGCATGCGTTGATGCTCCCTACGCCCCCACCGACGTGGGTGTGCCGGGCGTCTTCGTCCTGGCTCCCAATTTCTCC
This sequence comes from Gemmatimonadota bacterium, assembly GCA_046756305.1. Taxonomy (GTDB): domain Bacteria; phylum Gemmatimonadota; class Gemmatimonadetes; order Longimicrobiales; family Gaopeijiaceae; genus JBHHWB01. The sequence continues at coordinate 20,129 of JBHHWB010000011.1, read as the reverse complement.
TTGGTGGGACCCGACGGTCCCGCACGTACCGAAGCGCAGAACGACGCCCTGAATCAGGCCTTCGACCAGGTCAACCGATTCCGCATGAAGATCCGCCGCCAGGCGGACGACGCCTTGCTTCTGGACACCGTGCTCGTGGTCAAGCCCGGTCAGGATGAATACGACCTGAGCGTGGACGTCCCCGGCGCCGTGGCCAACCAGGCCTTCCTGGTAACCATCATCGCCATGAAGGGCCAGCAGGAGCTCTTCACGGCCGAAAACATCCCGGTGAAGGCCCGGCCCGCCGGTGCCGCTGCGGCGGGAGGCCAGAACCCGGCTCCGGTAAACGTTCCCCTCACCTACTCGGGCCCGGGCGCCGACGCGGTATCCGTTGAACTCGCTCCCGAGACGGTGGTGGCGGCGGCCAACAACACGCTCACCTTCGGCGCTGGCGTCCTGGACGGAGACGGAGCGGTCATCGCCGGCTCGCCCGTTGTCTGGTCATCCACGAACCCTTCGGTGGTTTCGGTCAACGACTCAGGAGAAGCGGCGACGCGCGGCGACGGCGTGGCACAGGTTGTGGTGACCACCCCCACCGGCCTCGAGGCCAGAGCCTGGGTGTACGTGGTGACGGGCAATCTCGCCTACGTCGAGGGCGGAGCCCTCCGTACCCGGCTCGCCGCGGGAGGCCAGGTGCTGCCCCAGGGCGGCACCGCCGCATCGGCTCCGGCATGGCGCCGGGACGGGAACGTCCTGCTTTACGCAGACAACGGCCATGTCTTCCAGGCGCCCAACGGGAAGCGCCTCACCGAGGGATCCTGGCCCTCCCTCAGTTCCGACGGCGCCATGCTCGCCGTGGAGCGGGACGGCCGCGTCTGGCTGGCCAACAACGACGGCACCCATCCCACGGAGGGTCCTCCCGGAACGACTCCGGTGTGGGTGGGCGGCACCCGCATGGTGGTGGGCGGAGGCAGCATCGAAGAGATGGAGGCCGACGGGTCCGGCCGCACCACCCTGATTTCCGGTGACGCCCGTTATCCGGCGGTCCGCACTGACGGCATGGTAGCCTACGTGGCCGGCGACGCCCTCATGGTCCAGGGACGGGCCGCGCCGCTGGCCACCGGCGTGCGCGGGCGCCCGTCGTGGAGCGCCGACGGCATCTGGCTGGCGGTGGCCTCCGATTCGGGAATCCTGCTGGTGGCGGCGGACGGCGGCGCGCCCCCTGTCCCCCTTCCGGGGCTGGAGAATGCTTCCGACCCGGCGTGGCAGCCCCACGGTCCCCTCACCGTCCCTCCCTCGGTAAACCTTACCGGGCTGGACCCTGACCCTCCCCTCCCGGGAGATCCGGTTCGCATTCTGGGGTCGGGATTCGATGTTCTCATCCCGGCCAATAACCGGGTATTCTGGCCCACTTCTGACGGAAGCAGGGAGCTGGACGTGGACCGGGTGGCCCCCGACGCTCTCACGGTGGACGTTCCCGTGGATCCCGCCGCGGGTCAGATTCGCGTGGCGACCCGCAACGGCAGCGCGGTGCTGGACTTCGTTCCCACTCTGGGGTCCCTGGAAATCCATGCCGCGACGCCCTGGGACACGCCCGTCCCGGGTCTGAAGGTGATCCTCTCCGACGCGGCCGGAACCCAGGTGGCGACGGGTGAGACCGACGCCGACGGCCTCCTCGTCCTCAGTGCGCTGACTCCGGCGAGATACACGATGACGCTGACGGCGCCTTCAGGCTTCGCCTTCGACGGCACCCGCACGCGCACCCTCGAGGTGGGCGCCGCTGTCACGGTTTTCGAGATCGACCTTACCCCCCAACCCGACCGCGTGGTGGCAGACCCTTCCGACCCGGTTCTTGAGCTGGGAGAAGCCATGGATGTGACTCTGAGCGTCTATGATGTGAACGGGAATCCCATCCTGCAGTTCACGCGCACGGCCTGGGTCCGCTCGGGAACCAAGCTCCAGGTCAGCGGAAGCGGCGTCCAGGGCAGGATCAAAGGTGTGGTGCCCAGCGCCCGGGAAGGTGATGCCGGCTATACCGTGGCCCTGAACAACAAGGTCTTCACTCTGGGTGCCACCGTGACCACCTCCATCACGGGGACCGTCTCGGGGACTCTGCCCGAAGGCGTTGAGGCTACCCCGGGCCCGGCCGGTGTTGCCGCCTTCGCAGCAGGCGGGATTCACGCCGCCGCGCCCGGGCCGCAGGGGCTGGAGATCGTTCTGAAGAACGAAAACGGCCAGGTCCTGCAGAAAACGAAGACAGCGGCGGGCGGGAAGTTCCGTTTCGATGGACTTTTCCAGGGGACCTATGTCGTCCAGCCCACCATCCCCGTGGATGCAGCCGCGACGCCACGGTCCGTCACCGTCACCATTGACGACACGAACTTGAGGGGAAAGGCCGATTTCTCCGTCGCTCCCAGGAGCGGAGGCCGACGGCCCGGCGACATCGTGATCTATAAGGACTACAATGCGTGGTTCGGCACGAACAAGGATGAGCTCACGCTTCAGGCCTGGCCCTTCAACTTCACGAAGGACGTGGATTACTTCGTCCGGCCCACGGTGGATCTCAAGCAGCCTATCCCCAGCACCACATCCATCATCATCCTGACGTCCCTGTCCGGTAGCGGAAGTCCCTTGGTCAACGTGAACTCTCCTGAGGCCCAGGCGAATCTGGACGCGTGGGTGAAGGGCGGCGGGTGGCTCATCGTGCACGCGGGTGACAACGTCAGCTACGATGGATACAAGGTGCCCGGCCTACTGGGGATTGCCGATGATATCCTCGTGTGCACGGGCTCCACCCTGGTGCCGGCGGACCACCCCTTCATCCGCGGACCCGATGGCGTTCTGGGAACCGAAGATGACGCCACCAACGACAACGTGGACAACGTATCCGGCTGCTACGACAACCATGGATCGTTAGAGGGGATTCTTCCGGAAAACGCGGAAGTCATCCTCATCGAGCAGGGCGGTGCGAATCGACCGACCTACGCAACCTACACCTACGGTACGGGCCGGGTGGTTGTCTCCACGCAGACGCTGGAGTGGGGCGGCAACTCTTCCGTGAATATCCGCAACCACTTCTGGTGGACCATCATGGGCCCCGACGCCACGCCGCCGCCGGGGGGCGTGGCCCCGGCAGGCGCGCCGGCAAGGGCGCCAGCGGATGCGCCGGCATCCCTGCGAAGCGACCTGCCGCCCTCCAGGGTGGACGCGCCGGAGTCGCGAAAGGAGCCGGTCGTGCGTCGCCACTGATGCGGCCTGGCCGCACCGTGCGCCCCCCCGACGTGGACCTCGCACGGGAGCGGATCCGGCGCGTGACCCGGGGGGCCGGGTTCCGGAAGGGACCCGGCCCCCTTCCACGTTTTTTCATTTGCAGTTCCCTCCCCTCCTCTGCCAGATTTGGACATGGGGAGCCCGGCCTCCCTTGCCCCTCCCCTCTTTTTCAGGCATCCCTGGCGACGGCGGCCGGATTTGTCGGCGCCATGCTTGGAGTCGTTTCTCATGCGTGACAGGTACAGCTTCCTCACCACCCCCTCCGCCCTCTTTCTCCTTTCCTTCATCCTCCTTTCGACGTCGTGCGTAGACGGACCCGCAGCGCCCGCAGGCGAAGGCGCCACCGCACCGTTCCTCCTCGCACCGTCCTTGTCATTGGTGGGTCCGACGGGAGCGCCTGCGGCCACGGAAGCACAGCAGGACGCGCTGAACGAGGCGTTCGATCGGGTGAACCGGTTCCGGATCCAGGTGCGGCGCGAAGACGGATCGCTGGCGCTGGACACCATCGTCTCGGTGGCGCCGGGCCAGGACGAGTACGACTTCACGCTGCCGGTGCAGGCCGTGCCCAACGAGACGTTCGAAGTGCGCATGACAGCCTTCGAAGGGGATACGGTCCTGTTCACGGCCCAGCCGGCGAAGGTGAAGGCGGTGACGCCGGCGGCAGGGGGCGCGGGAGCGCAGCCGACGCCTACCAACATCACCATGCGGTACGCGGGTCCGGGAAGGACGGCGGCGACGGTCCAGGTGGCCCCGGCGTATCTGGTGTTGGGTCCCGGAGGGCAGGGCACGCTGACGGCCGAAGTGCAGGACAGCGCGGGCGCCGTCGTCGCCGACGTCCCCCTGGCGTGGACCGTGGCGGCCGGGGGCGTGGTCACGGTGAACGCGTCCGGTGCTGTGAGCGCGGAAGGCGACGGTGCGACGGAAGTCATCGTGGCCACGCCGACGGGGCTGGAAGGACGTGCCTGGGTGTATGTGATCGGCGGTGAGCTAGCGTACGTAGAGGGCGGCATCCTGAAGACGCGCCCGGCGGCGGGCGGGCCGGTTGCGCAGCAGTCGGCGTCGGGTGCGGCACAGCCGTCGTGGAGCGTGGACGGAAGCCGACTCTTCTACGTCCTGGGCGGCGCAGTGCGTGAGACGGGCGTAGGCGGTGCTCTGCTGGACGGGGCGTGGCCGTCGCTGTCGCCGGACGGGACGAAGCTGGCCGTGGAGCGCGCGGGCCGGGTGTACTTCGCCAACGACGACGGGAGCAATGTGACGGAGGGCCCGGAGGGTGAGAGCCCGGTATGGGACGGAGGAGCCGACGTCCTGGTGGCGGGCGGCAGCATCGAGCGGGTGCGGGCGGACGGTCGGAACCGCGCCACGGTGGCGGAAGGTGCGGCCGAACTGCCGGCGCGTTCAGCGTCAGGGCGTGTGGCGTATGTGGCGGACGGCGCGCTGCGCGCCGAAGGCGTGGCGGCGGCAATGGTGACGGGCGCGGTGGGTCGGCCCACATGGAGCGCCGACGGGCGCTGGCTGGTCGTGCAGACCACCGAGGACGGGCTGGTGGCGGTGCCGGCGGACCGGGGAGCACCGCCGGTCCCTCTTCCGGGGCTGAAGGGAGGGCGTGATCCGGCGTTTCGGCCCTCGGGTGCGCTGCAGGCTCCGCCGAACCTGGCGGTAACGGCGCTGGATCCGGACCCTCCCGTGCCCGGTGAGGAAGCGCGGATCCTGGGCAGTGGGTTCGACTGGATCATCCCGGCCAACAACCGGGTGACGTGGCCGACGCAGGACGGCACGGTAGAGGGTGAGATCCGGGAGGTGACGGCGACGTCGCTGGAGGTGAGTGTGCCGCGCACCGCGGTAGCGGGGCAGGTGCGGGTGGAGACCCGACGCGGCCAGGCGCTGTTGGCGTTCGAGCCTGCACTGTCGTCGCTGATCGTGCGGGCCCAAACGCCCGATGAACAGCCGGTCGAGGGACTGCAGGCCGTGCTCCTGGACGCCGACGGAACCGAGGTCGGCCGGGGTGCGACCGATGCCGCCGGGGCAGTGACCTTCGCGAATCTCCTTCCCGGATCCTACCTCCTGGATCTGACGCCTCCGCAGGACTTTTTCCTGGAAGACGACGCCCGCAGGACGGTGGAGATCGAAGGCGGCATCGAGGAAGTGGAGGTGGAGGTGGTGCCCGACGTGGCCCAGGTGTTCGTCAGGCCCGAGGCGCTTTCCCTCGAGGTGGGGAGCAGCCTGGACGTGGAGTTGATTCCCGTCACCTCAGCGGGCGACACGATCCGCCGGCCCGCCACGGTCCTGTGGTCTGCGAGCCATTCCAACTTCTCCGTGACCTTCGATGGGCTGGCAGGCACACTCAGGGGTGTCCATCCCATGGACGACCCCGCAGAAGGACCGCCACCGTTGCTGGAGGTCTCGGTCAACGGCCGGCCCTTCGAGTTCCCGGTGGTGGTCACCTCCTACGTGACCGGCACCGTCACCCAGGACCCCGATCCGGCGACTTCGCCCGACCGCGTCTCCCCCGCGCCGGTATCGGACGTGAGCTTCGACCTGCCCGCCGGCCGGAGCGCCGTGGCCGCGGCCGAACTCGAACCAGCCGCCAACGTGACGGTGCGGGTGCTCTACGACGGTGAAACGGTGGGCTACGCCACCACCGACGGTCGGGGAATCTACCGGTTGGGCGGACTGTACGCCGAGGAGTACACCGTAGCGCCCCTGCCCACCGACACGCGCTTCCCCACGCCTGCTTCCCGACTCGTGGAGCTGAACCGGGCCAACCCCTTCGGCACCGCCGACTTCCTCATGTCACTGGCGCCGGTGGACAGCGTGGAGCTGGAGCTGGTGGATACCCTGGTGGCCCTGGAGCAGCGGGAGACGATCAAGGTCACGGCCCGCGACTCGCTGGGCAACGCGCTGCCGGGTCGCGCCGCAAGCTTTGAGTCGTCGGACCCGGCGGTGGTCACGGTAAACGCTAAGGGCGTGGTGCGCGCCGTGGACAACGGCGCCGCGTGGATCCGGGTGACGGTGGAGTCGGTGACCGACTCGGTCATGGTTACGGTAGACCAGCGCGCCGTCAGGGTCGTGCTTCTCGATCCGGAAACGGGTGAGGAGCAGCCCGATTCTCTGCGCGGATTCGTGGCCGACACCGGAACGGTGGGCTGGTACGCCGAGGACGCCAACGGGTTCAAGATCACCCACAAGACCCCCACTTTCCTTTCCAGCGATGTGGGTCTCGCCTCGATGAGCGCCTCGGGGTTCGTCACGCTCCTGGCCCCCGGCCGGGTGGAAATCTCGGCGGAAATGGACGGCGCAAGCGACGTCCTGATCGTCTACGTACTGGACTCCTGGATCGGTGATTTCGTGGTATCCGGCCCGGCCGATCTTGCCACCTTCGCCGGCGGATCCTACGGAAAGATCACCGGTTCGCTCTTCGTCGAGTCCACCGCACTTACCGATCTGACGGGCCTCGAATCCCTGCTCGAAGTGGGCGGCGGTGTGTTTGTCCGCTTCAACGCGAACCTCTCCGACGTCTCTGCCCTGGGCCAGATGGGCAACGTCGAAGGCGACGTCATCTTTGAAGGCAACCCTGCGCTGGCCACGCCCGCCGGCCTACCCGCGGCGCTCCTGGAGCACGTGGGCGGCAGCGTCCGCATTCTGGACAACGACGCCCTCACAACCCTGGATATGTTCGGCAACCTGGTGTCCGTCGAGGGCGATGTGGAGGTGACGGGCAATCTGCTGCTCCAGGACCTCGACGGCCTCTCGGGCCTTGAGTTCATCGGCGGCAGCCTCATTCTACGCGAAAACGCCGCTCTCTCCAGCCTGGGCAACCTGCCGGCGCTCATGGCCCTGCCCGGCGGCGATCTCATCATCGAGGGCGGCGGAGTCATTCTCGGCTTTCCGGCCCTGGAGGCCGTGGGCGGTGCCCTGCAGATCGGGGGGGAGTCGGGCTTCGACCTCTCCATCCTCCAGGAGGCCTATTTCCCGGCCCTGCTCTGTGTGGGAGACCTCTCCGTCTACGCCAACCCGAACCTCTCGACCCTGGATCTGGGCGCCCTGGACGGAATCGAGTCGGGTTGCGGAGCTCCGGCCGTAGGGCCTGCGCCACAGCGTGCAGAGGCCCGGGCTGCTCGCTCCGCCAAATCCCGTCTCTCGGCGCAGGCCCGAGAGACGCTGGACCACATCCGCGAACGCTGGCAGCCGGATCGGGATGCCGATGCACTCCGCCGGGAGCTGCGCCGGGCCCGCCTCGCTCTGCGCGAGAAACGCAATGCCGGGATTGCCGCCTGGAAAGCCGCGGCGAGCCAGGCGAAGGAGACCGCCAAATCGGCTCTGGAAGCCAAGGTCGCATCCCGCCGCACGGGCGCTGCACGACCCGAGGGCCAAGACGGGAAGGCCCGCACACAGCCCGGGCCGCGGCGCACACAAGCGCAGGGACCTCAACGGGTCTACGGCGGTGGGAGTTTCGACATCTACGGGAACCCCTCGCTGTCCAGCCTCAACGTCTCAAGCCTCAGCTACGTCCAGTACGACCTTTCCTACGAAAGTGGCTCCGCCCTCACGGTACTCGCCTTCCCCGCTCTCACGACGGTGGGTGGATCAATATGGTTCGGGTCGATTCCCAACCTCCAGGAGGCTCGCTTCCCCTCGCTCCAGACGGCGGGTTCTTTCGAGATCTACAGAAACCCGGATCTCAGTCTCATTCACGTGCCGGTTCTGGACGCGGTAGGCTGCGATATCTGGTTCGAGGAGAACCCGTCTCTGATCAACATGAACTTTCCGGCCCTGACCAGAGTAGGATGTGACCTCACCATCTCCAGAGAGCCGGAAATGGCGAGTTTTTCGGTGCCCGTTCTCGAGGAGATCGAAGACGGGGACCTGATCCTGTCGTTCAACACATCCCTGCAGGAGTTCGTCGCCGCCGAGACCTCCGTGCTCAGCATCCCCGACGGCGACATCGCCATGTGGCAGAACCCGTCGCTGCAGACCGTTCGTATTCCCGGCCTCGCATTCGTGGACGACGACATCACCCTCCGGGAGAACGGAGACATGCGCCTGGTTGAGGTGGCCACCACCACAAACTTGTCCGTCGGCGACGACGTGGTTCTCTGGGGCAACCTGTCATCGGCCACGTGGAAGATCTCCATGCCGGGGCTCGCCAGCGTGGACTTGGATATCGCCATCTGGAACAACAGCAATTTAGCTTCCGTGGAGATGGCGACGCAAAGTGATCTCGACGTCGGCTTCGACGTCGATTTCTGGGACAATTCCAGCGCCTCACCCTGGACCCTTGCCATGCCGGGTCTGGTCACCGTAGGGAGCGAGTTGAACATCTACAACAATCCGGGGCTCCAGTCCTTCACGTTCCCCAACCTGGGGTATGTCGCGAACGGGTCCTGGGTAACCGACAATCCTGAGCTCGTTTCCTTTTCCCTTCCCAGCCTCGTCGCTCTGGAGATGCCGCCGGCACCCGCTGCCAACTTTACCATCACGAACAACGCGGTCCTGACCAGCTTCGACCTCTCCAGTCTGAGCGCGGTGAATCAGGTTCTGGTGGAGTCCAATCCGGCACTTACAAGCCTGCCGGGACTGCCGAGCCTGGCCGCAAATGCGTCGGTGCTGGTAAACGGGAACAGCTCCCTCACCGACATCGACGGTCTGGGCGGGCTTACCCAGCTCAAAGAAATCAACCTGAACAACAACCCCGTCCTGGGAGACCTTTCGGGCCTCAGCTCCATCACCACCCTCGACGATCTGCGGATCATCAACACCGGCGCGGTCTCCGACCTCAGCGCGCTCGCTGCCCTCACCTCGTCCCTGGTCACGGTAGAGATCCTGGGCAACCCGGTCCTGGCCGACATCTCAGGACTTTCGGGCATCGGCACCGTCACGAACGGAAGCCCGGCTGTGTCCAACGGCATCACCATCGACTCAGGGAACGCGGCGCTGGACGGGTGCCACGTGCAGGGAGTTCTCCAGATCATGGCCGACCGCAACGGAGGCGATTGGAACGTGGCCTTCCCGGGAGGGTGGAGTATCCCGCTGTGCGGAGGATAGGGTAGCAGCGTCCAGGGAGGCCTAGGAGCCTGTCCGGGTCATGCAGCGGGCCGCGTTGGGGACGCCACGGCCCCAACCCACGAGCAGGCAAGATGATGTCCGTCATGGCGTTGGGCGCAGGGGTGTTGCGGACTCATGCGTCGTCTCTCCTCCTTGCCGTAGCTACAGCTACGACGCGTCGTCGTTCCTACCATGAGCACACGCAAGACCCGGGTACCCGTGACGGAGTCACGGGTGGCGCGGTCCACTGCATTACTCGGACAGGCTCCTACGGCGGCGTGGAGTGTAACGGGCCGGACGGAATGCCACCGTCCGGCCCGCCTCTCCATGGAAAATCCTCGCACCCCGGCGGGGGCGGGATATAGATTGGAGGGGTAGAGAAGCGCCCTTTTTTGCGGCCCCCCGCACGGGAGAAGCACTTGAGTTCCGAAAGTCTTTCATCACCGGCGGCCGACCCGGCGGCCGGGCAGAACGCGACCGTAACCGTGCGGTGCTGGGGGACTCGAGGCTCCATCCCGAGCCCGGGCCCCAGGACGGCTCGCTACGGCGGCAACACGACCTGCTTTGAGGTGCGAACGGGGGGACATCGGATCGTCTTCGACGCGGGATCCGGCATCCGGCCGCTGGGACGTGATCTTCTTTCGGACCAGGGCGCCATGGACACGCCCATCTTTCTTACCCACTTCCACTGGGATCACATCCAGGGTTTCCCATTCTTTCTCCCCCTGTACACGCCCGGCAAGGACCTGCAGATCATCGGGCCGAAACAGAAGAACATCGACGTGCGAAGCCTCTTTGCCGGGCAGATGGGTCCCATCTACTTCCCCGTTCCTTTCAGCGCCCTCTCCGCCAATCTCACCTTCGGGCATCTGAACGAGGGAAGCTGGGAGGGAAAGGGAGTGACGCTGCACACCATGAGGGTCAAGCATCCCTCCTACGTCATCGGCTATCGCATCGAGGCGGCCGAGAGGGTCATCTGCTTCATCCCCGACAACGAACTGGACGGGGAGGGGTATGAGGTAAGGAACGGCTGGCGGGACGCACTGGTGGAGTTCGTTTCCGGAGCCGACCTCCTCATTCACGACTCCATGTACACCGACGAAGAGTACCCGGCCCACAGGGGCTGGGGGCACTCCACTTTCCGCCAATCTCTTCAGCTCGCCGAAGAAGCGGGGGCCAGGCGCCTCCTCTTCTTCCACCACGATCCCGAGCGCACCGACGACGCGCTGGACGAGATCGTGAACCGGGTGCGCGATGAAGCCCTGGCCCGCGGTTCCACCGTGGACATGGACGCCGCCCGTGAAGGTACTGACTTCACGATCGAGGAGAAGTAACGTGCGCCGTTTCCCGTCTATTGCCCTCATGGCTACCCTGCTTCCCCTGCTGGCCTTCGGACCGGCGGAACGCATCGCGCCGACTCACTGGGCCCTCATCGTCGGCATCAGTGACTACATCAACTTCGACGACGTGGAAGGCGGGGACCTTCCGGGCGCGGAGCATGACGCCCGTGCCGTCCGTGACGTCCTCGTGGGGCGCTTCGGCTTTCCCGCCGAAAACGTACGCATGATTCTGAACCGCGACGCCACCCGCGCAGCCATCCAGGAGGGCATCACCGAGTGGCTCGCTTCCCGCGCCCGGCCAGGTGACAACGTGGTGGTCTTCTATGCCGGACATGGTTCCCAGATGTGGGACGAGAGCGGCGACGAGGACGACGGGCTGGACGAGACTCTGGCGCCGGCAGACGTCCTGCCCACCAGTACCGAGTTTGACATCAGCGACGATACCTTCGGATCGTGGCTGAACCAACTGCCCACCAACAACGTGGTGGTGGTGCTGGACAACTGTAACTCGGGAACCGGCACGCGGGACGTGACCCCCTTCTCCCGCTCTCGCCGCCTGGGACGGGACATCAACGCCATTCCCAAGCCGGCCACGGTGTCCCGGCGCGCCCTGCCCGGACAGGAAGACCGGACGGGCTTCAACGCCATGGGAGCCCAGGTCCTGGAGCTGGCCGCAGCCCAGCCCAATCAGGCCGCGGTGGACGCCTTCTTCCCAGCCGAGAACGGAGGCGAACCCTTCCATGGCGGCGCGTTCACCACCTTCCTGGTACGCACTTTGTGGCGGGCCCCGGGTGACGCCACCTACGAGGATGTCTTCTCCCAGGTCCGCGAGGCGCTGAAGCGCAACCGCTTTCAGCAGGACCCGCATCTGTCCGAGGACGTGCCCCTCAAGGACCTCTCCCTCTTCTTCGTCGAGGGTGGAGCGGTGGAATCCGCCGACGCCACCCTCCCCGTCGAGTCGGTGGAAAACGGGATGGCGGTGCTGCAGGGAGGCCAGACGCTGGGCATCACCTCCGGCTCCGTATTCCGGACCGAATCCGGCGCTACGCTCCTGGTGGAATCGGTGACCCAGGGTGCGAGCACCGCGCGCATCGCCTCCGGGAACGTCGCGGCTGGCGACCGGGCCCGGCTGGTCGGGTACCGCTACGCCATCACCCCCCTCCTGGTCAATGTGGCGGGCGTCGACACCCGAACTGCTCAGGCACTGGCGCAGGACCTGGGCGGCACGCACGCGATCCGCCTGGTGGAGGAGCCTGACGCCTTCAGCCACCTCCTCCTGAGGCGCCGGGGCGGGTTCCTGCGCGTGGTGGGATCCGACGGGTTCGTCCGCCACGACAGCCTCCCCGCCACGGATGAGGGAGCCCGGAAGGTCGCGGCATATCTGCGCCAGGAGGCCGCCGCTAAGCGGCTGGCCGATATGGAAAATCCCGCCCAGCCCTTCGGCGTCACCATCGAAATGGAAGGCGGCAAGACCTCCTTCGGCATCGGCGAGAAGGTTTCCTTCCACGCTACCTCTCAGCAGGACGGATACCTGACCCTGGTGGATCTGGGGACCGACGGGAAGGTGGTGATGCTCTTTCCCAACGAACACCAGCCGGCCACGCCCATCCGCGCCGGGGAGACCCTCTCCTTCCCCACCGACGACATGGACTTCGAGCTCCAGATCTTCCCCCCGGCGGGAAGGGGAATGGTGCGGGCCTTCGTCACTCCCCGGCCCCTCGACATCGAGATCACCGGGGAGTATCCGGAAGGGGATGAGCGCTTCGCCGAAACCATCGCTCAGGCGGTCATGCAGGCCGCCGGCACGGTGGAGGGCGCCGTCCGTCTCGACACGTGGGGCACCGCGTCGCTGGTATACGACATCCACAACTGAGGATGGAGTGAGCACGCACCCCGGCGGAAGGCCGAAGGCCGGAAGGAGCGGAAGCGCGCGCCCATGACCTCCAAGCGGCTCCTCGCTTTTGCAGTCATCGCGGCGGCGGCGGTGGGCGTGGCCCGTGTCGCGGATGTCTTCGGAGGCCTGACCGGTGTCCGGGATCTGGAGCTACGCACGCTGGACTGGCGCCAGACCACTACGGCCGAGTCCTTCCAGGCGGGAATCGGGGAGCGGGAAAGTGATATCGTCCTGGTGCTCTTCGACTCCCTCTCGGTGGAGGAGTGGCCCTACCTCGTGCCCTTCCCCCGCACGGTCCTGGCCGAGCTCATCGACGCTGTCTCCATGGCGGGGGCGCGGACCATCGGGCTGGACGTCTACCTCGACAGGCTCTACCGCGCCACTCCGGAGCAGGCCGCCGCCGACACGCTCCTGCGCGACGCCATGGCCAGGGCGGGGAACGTGATCCTGGTGGGCCCGGTGATTCAGACCGATTCGGGACCCGTGGTAGGCCAGCCCCATCCTTTCTTCGCCGACGTGTCCCTGGATGTGGGGACGGCGGAACTGCCCAGCGCCTTTGAAACCTTTCGCGACGGCACGCTGGCCGTACGCACCCGCGGCGGGCTGGAGCCGTCCTTTGCTCTGGCCCTCTACGGCCACGCCACCGGCGTCGATCCCGACTCCCTCCTGCGGGCCAGCCGGGCCGCAGGACACATTACCCTGCCGGGCCTGCCTCCCCAGGTAGGGAAAATCCCCCGGGAGTGGCGGGAGGCAAGCGCGCGTGCGGCGTCGGTCATCATGCCTTTTACCCTCCGCTACGTGGGACCGCCCTCCAGCTCCGACGCTGCGGCGCCGCCGGGAACGTTCCAGGCGTTTTCGGCGACCACGACGCCCATCACCGCCATGCTCAGCCCCGAGTTTTTTCAGGACAAGATCGTCCTCATGGGCACGGGGTTCCACAACGAGGACAAGTTCCGCACACCCTTCTTCGGTGTGACCGCTCCCGCCGACACGTCGGCGGGGCGGGAGGCGCACCCCTACGGTTGGATGTATGGGGTGGAAATCCACGCCAACGCACTGCAGAACATGCTGGACGGTGAGTACGTGCGGCCCATGAGGATGAGTATCGAGCTCCTCCTCATGCTTCTGCTGGCGGCCCTCTCGGCCGCCGTCGCTTTCCGCAAGGGAGCGACCTGGGGCGGCGCGGCGACCCTTCTGCTCATGGGAAGCATCGTGGTGTTGGCCTTCTGGCTGTGGGCCGGCAAGGCCTACGGTCCAGGCGGAACGTACTTCCAGTTCCACGCCCGCTTTCTCGCCATGCCCATCGTCACGCCGTCCCTGTCGGCCCTCCTGGCCTACGTGGGCGCGGTGGGCTACGTCTCGGTGGTGGAGGGCAAGGAAAAACGCTTCATCAAGAGCGCCTTCGGAAAGTACGTCTCTCCCGAAGTCGTGGCCGAGATCGCTGAGCACCCCGAGACGCTTCAGTTGGGGGGGCAGAAGCGCCACCTGAGCATCCTCTTCTCCGACCTGGCAGGCTTCACCACCCTTTCGGAACGGATGGACCCTCAGGATCTTCTCTCCCATCTGAACGAGTATCTCTCGGACATGACGCGCATCGTCATGGACGAGCAGGGCACCCTCGACAAATACATCGGCGACGCCATCATGGCTTTCTGGAACGCCCCCCGTGAGGTTCCGGACCACGCCGACCGAGCCCTGCGGACCGCCGTGCTCATGCAGCGCCGCATGGAGGAACTCAACACCCACTGGCGGGAAACCGACCCCGACGCCGAGCCTCTGGTGGTACGCATCGGCATCAATACGGGCACGGTGGTGGTGGGGAACGTGGGTGGAAAGGAGCGTTTCGACTATTCCGCCATCGGCGACGCGGTCAACCTGGCCGCCCGCCTGGAACCGGCGAACAAATCCTACGACACGTTGGTGATGGCGTCGGAATTCACTCTGGAGGAAGCCGACGCCCGAGCCTTTCGCACCCGGGAACTGGACCTCATCGCGGTCAAAGGAAAGGTGGAACCGGTCAAGGTGTATGAGGTCATGGAGATGGCCGGCGTAGCCCTCCCTCCTGAGAAGGAGGAAGCCCTTGCGTTCTACGAGAAAGGGCTGGAGGCCTACCGGAACCGGGACTGGGCGTTGGCACTCCAGTACTTCAGGGCCGCCTGCGAGGCCGATCCCACCGACGGGCCCAGCGCAGTCTACCGCCGTCGGGCCGAAGAATACGTGGCGGAGCCGCCACCCGCAGATTGGGATTTTGTGGTGCGAAGAACGGTTAAGTAGAAGATTGGATAGATGGGGACCATGGTTGCGGAGGTCCCGCCCGCACTCCGGAGAGAACTATGAGGAAGCTCGTCAACACGCTCGCACTCGCAGCGGCTTTCGCCGTCATGGCGGCCGCACCGCAGGAAGACCCTGCCGCGCTGGTCGTGCGGGTGCAGGGAGAGGTCCAGGTCATTCGGGAAGGCGCTCCGGCAGCTCCCGCCACCGTGGGCGCCCGCCTCGTCCCCGGAGACCGGGTCGTGCCGGAAAACGGGAGTCGAGCCATTCTCATTACCCGTACAGGCGCAACCCAGGTGGTCACCGGACCCACCACGGTGACAGCCCCCAGCGGGGGTGGAAACCCCGATATGTTCGCCCGCGCCGTCCGCACGCTGGCCCAGGCCGCCACCACCGACGCCCGCACGGCGGGCGGGCGCCAGGGCATGATCCGGCCCATCCCGGGCGAGCCTACCCTGGTGGCGCCGCGCAATGGGCTCACCGTGACCACCACCCGGCCCACCTTCTCATGGATGCCCGTGGAAGGCGCGCACGACTATAGGATCCAGATCCGCAGGGTGGATGGAGGCAAGCCGATGCGGTTCAAGGTGACGGGCACCCACGAGTGGACCCTTCCCGACTCGGTTCCCGAGCTGGAGATGGGCGCCGTCTATGCCTGGACGGTGGCGCCGGCACGAGGCCGCCCCACCCGCGAGCAGCAGTTCCAGGTGATCGACGGCATGACGGCGGCCGACCTGAACGCCACCATCCAGGAAATCTCCGACCTCGGCCTCGACCCCCACGGCGACGGGCTCTTTCTCACCGCCGTGATCTACCGGGACATGGGCCTCTTCTATGAGGCGGACCACGCGCTGGAGGAGATGGAAAAGACAGGGGAGTTGAGTGCGGATCTATACCTGCTCAAGGGCGAAATCCTCAATCGTCTCGGATACGCCGAACGCGCCCGGGAAGCCTTCGACAAAGCCGATGCGATGATGCGATGAGTACCACCGAGCAGGCCGCCGCGGACCTCAACCTCCGGGAACAACTGGAGCAGGCGAGATCCGAACTCCGCGAGTTGAACAAGATCGGGATGGCGCTCATGAGCGAGCGCGATCCGGAAAAGCTGCTAGGCCTCATCCTGACCCAGGCCCGCCGTCTCACCACCTCCGACGCCGGAAGCCTCTACCTGGTGGAGACCGACGAAGAAGGAAACGAGCGCCTCCACTTCCTACGTTCCCAGAACGATACCCTACCCGACCTTCCGTCGCCCGACTTCACCCTTCCCCTGGATGAGACGAGCATCGCCGGGTATGTGGCCAGCTCGGGGGAGCCCCTTGTGCTGGACGACGTCTACCACATCCCGTCGGATTTCCCCTTCGGTTTCAACCGCGAGGCTTTCGACGAAAAGTTCGGGTACCGGGCCAAGTCCATGCTCGTGGTCCCCATGGTGGACCACAAGGATCGCGTCGTAGGGGTGCTGCAGCTCATCAACCGCAAGTCGGACCCGGAGGCGGCCATCCGCACCGAAGAAGACGCCGACCGCTGGGTCCTGCCGTACACGCAGCGTGAGGTGGACATCGTCCATTCGCTGGCGGGGCAGGCGGCCGTCTCCATCGAAAACGGCCAACTCTATCAGGACATCGAAAACCTCTTCGCCGGCTTCATCAAGGCCGCCGTCACCGCCATCGACCGACGGGACCCCGCGACCTCGGGTCATTCGGTGCGGGTCACGGAGCTCACCTGCGACGTGGCCGAGCTCATGAACGAGCAGAGCGAAGGCCCCTTCGCCGACGTCCACTTCTCCGACGAGGAGCTGAAGCAGCTGCGCTACGCCGGCCTCCTCCATGACTTCGGCAAGGTGGGCGTGCGCGAGGAAGTCCTGGTGAAGGTGCGTAAGCTTCCGCCGGTCATGGAGGCGCGCGTGGAGGCCCGCTTCGAACTCATCAAGAAGACGCTGGAGGCCGACGCCGAAAGGGCGCGGGCCCGGGCACTGGCGGAGCATGGGCCCGAGGAGGCAAAACCGGTGCTGGAGGAGATCGCGGCCAAGCTGGCCGAAGACCTGGAGCGGGTGGACCGATACCTGGAGGCGGTCAGAGAGGCCAACATCCCCAGGGTCCTGGACGAAGAGGCCGCCGGCATCCTACAGGAGATCGCCGCCCAGACCTTCGTAACGCCGGAGGGCGAGGATCAGCCCTACCTTACGCCGGAGGAACTCCACTACCTCAGCATCAAGCGGGGCAATCTGGACGAGGCGGAACGCAAGCAGATCGAGTCCCATGTGATCCACAGCTACGACTTCCTCCTCAACATTCCCTGGACCGAGGAGCTGTCTCGCATCGCGGAGATCGTGCGGGGCCACCACGAGAAGCTCAACGGGAAGGGCTACCCCGACGGCGTCACCGGAGACAGGCTGCCCCTGGAGACGCGCATCATGACGGTGTGCGACATCTTCGACGCTCTCACCGCGTCGGACCGGCCCTACAAGAAGGCCATGCCGGTGGAGAAGGCCCTCCAGATCCTCCAGTGGGAAGCCGAAGAGGGGGCCCTGGACCCGGACATCGTGAAGCTCTTTACCGAGAGCCAGGTGTACCGCAAGGTCCTGGAGCGGGACTGGCGGGAGTTCTAAGAGCCCCCGCTTACCACCGCCAGGGGTATGTCTCCGAATCCCGACCGCTGGGGATTCTGCCTCCCGTCGGTGGCGGTACGCACGTTGTCGGACACGTAGTTGTAGAGCTCCTGGAAGGTCACGATCCCGTCACCGTTCTCATCCCCCTCTCCCTTGAGGCCCTGGAGCAGGAAATAAGTGAAGACGCCGTGGCCCTTCCACCGCGCGTCCTCCAGGGAGAACTCGTTGGTGTCGGCCGCCGTCATCATGAGGCGGCGGGAGGGCGTGAAGAGCTGAGCGAAGCCGCCGGCCACCGGGTTCGACGACGCGCCGCCCACCACATCGCCGTCGGCGGTACCCGCAGAGTGGCAGGCGTCGGCGATGACCAGAACGCGCTCGGAGGCGATCTGGCGACGCAGCGCCGTCTTCACGTCCCACATGGGGAAACCGGTCGCCGCCAGCGCGTTGATGTCGGCATCCGTGGGGAGGAGATACAGGTTCTCCGGGCGATTCGGGTCGGGCGCCCCGTGGCCGGCGTAATAAATCACCACCAGGTCGTCCCAGTCGGCCTGCTGTAGGAATACGAAGAGTGCCTCCCGCATGGCCGACCCCGTGGCCTTGTCGTCTGCCAGGAAGAGGACCTCGTCGAAGGGCCCCGCCGCATCGCTGGTAAGGAATTCGTATATAGCCTCAGCGTCGGAGCGGGCAAATTCCAGGTCGGGGATGTCGGGCGACTGATACTCCCCCACCCCGATGACCACCGCCCAACGCTTGTCGATGCGGGGGGCCGCCACAGCCTCGGTGGTCGCCCCTCCCTTCCCCCTGGCCACGATCCGCACCGAGTCCTGGCTGATGGGCAGAGTGAACTCCCGATGGAACCGGCGGATGTTCCCGCCCTGCAACCCCAGCCGGGCCGCCTCCCCCGGATCCATGGGCTCCACGATGGCGGGCGCACCGTCCACCTCGACCTCCTCGGCGTCACCCACGACCACACCCTCCAGGCGCACCAGGTTCTGTACACCCGAAAGGGCGCTGCCACCCTTCTTCACAACGCCGATACCCCGGGTGGCGGTGCCCTCCATGGGGAGGACGTCGGCGCGCAGCACCGCCACGCCGGGCGCCTGCCCCGCCTCGGCCGTCTTGCTCGCCTCAGCAGGGATGGATCCCGGATCAGGCTTCCAGTACATGGCTTCCTGCCATGGGCGGCTGTCCCAGTCGTTCATGAGACGGCCGATGAGGGGCGAGGTGGTGAGGATCTCCTGCGTGGCCTTCCGGATGGCTTTCGCCTTCGCCGCCTGCTCCGTCACCTCGATAACCCGGGCGTCGGCAACCGCATCGGCCACGACCGTCCCATAGTCCAGGCGAAGGGCCCGGATGGACACCTCCGTCGTGCCCGTGATGAGCGATCCATCCACGGGATCGGGGCGAGCGCCCCAGTCGGCCACTCCCAGGATCAGGACCTGGGCGCCAAAATCCCGGCCCAGCTCGGTGGCGGCGCCTTCGTCGCCGGCCATGGCGGCCTTTACCAGCTCGCGCTGGGCCGCCTCATGCGCCAGCGCGGGATCGATTACCGGGAATCCGGCTTCCCTGAGAAACGAGGTCATCTCCCGGGATGCGATCTGTCCCCGACCCTCCTCCTGGATGAAGACCAGGGTACGGGGAAGATCCGTCTTGAAGGCGATCTCCTGAGCATTCAGTGCCCCAGGAGTCACCGAACCCAGGGACAGCAAGAGACCGGCGAACGCGGCAATCACGCCGCCATGCCAACGTCGAACCCCCATCATGCTTCACCTCCGCCAAGACGCTCCAGCGCCCGCTGAGCGTCCCGGTGGTTGGGATAGATTTCAAGAGCCTTGCGATAGTGCTCGATGGCCTGCGCCGTGTCGCCCTTGTCCTCGAAGTCCACGCCCCGGGAGAATTCGATGGTGGCCCGCACAGGAATGGGCTCCACGGCGGGACGCTGGGAGGGGGCGCTCAGGTGTAGCTGCTTGGAGAACTCATCCGCCATCCACACCACCACTCCAAGCAGCTCCGAGGTCTTGTCCATCTTCTTCAGCACCGACACAACCTCCGACGTTTCCACGTCCACGGCGCGGATGTCCATGCGGAGGTTGTCGGCGATGCTGGCCACCTGGCCATAGAACACGTACTGGGCGCCGAGGAGCTTTCCGATCTCCACGGCGCTGGACTCCTCCACGCGTCCCGAGAGCGCCAGCTTCTGCTCGGTGAGGAGATCGTTGAGCTGGGCCCGTTCGATCACCCTCATCCCGGGCCTCCCGCTGAACTCGGTCACCAGCATGGCCGACACGGCCTTCCCCAGATTCACCGAGTTGCCGGCCTGCCCCAGCATGAAGCCGGTGAAGTCCAACACGGCCACCGTGGGTACGTCGGCGTCGGAGTCCTGGGCCTGTACCGCCTGTCCGGCTGACGCCAGAAGGACAAGCGCAGCCGACAGAACGGTCATGATCCTGCTCAAGCGAACCTCCATGAAGCGGAGCTCATCAGCGACTTCGTCGCACCTCACACAGGCGCGAGGAGCCTGTCCGGGTAATGCAGCGGGCCGCGTTGGGGACGCCACGGCCCCAGGCCGTAGGCGGCGACTC
Source organism: Gemmatimonadota bacterium (assembly GCA_046756305.1). Classification (GTDB taxonomy): domain Bacteria; phylum Gemmatimonadota; class Gemmatimonadetes; order Longimicrobiales; family Gaopeijiaceae; genus JBHHWB01. The sequence continues at coordinate 143 of JBHHWB010000011.1, read as the reverse complement.
GAAGGCATAGCCCAGGCTACGTCGAGAGGCGCCAACGACCGGGATGGGGCCGTGCCGCCCCAACCCACGAGCAGGTAAGATGATGTCCGTCATGGCGTTGGGCGCAGGGGTGTTGCGGACTCATACGTCGTCTCTCCTCCTTG
>JBHHWB010000010.1:0-61955 GCA_046756305.1 Gemmatimonadota bacterium | reverse complement strand
GAGGACACAGATGGGCAAGCAAAAGTTCGAGCGGACGAAGCCGCACGTAAACGTGGGAACGATTGGACACGTGGACCACGGGAAGACGACGCTGACGGCTGCGATCACGGAAGTCCAGGCGCAGAAGGGGCTGGGCGAGTTTGTGGCGTTCGACGAGATCGACAAGGCGCCGGAGGAGCGGGAGCGTGGGATCACGATTGCGACGGCGCACGTGGAGTACGAGACGGAGAACCGTCACTACGCGCACGTGGACTGTCCGGGGCACGCGGACTACGTGAAGAACATGATCACGGGCGCGGCGCAGATGGACGGAGCGATCCTGGTGGTGAGTGCAGCGGACGGACCGATGCCACAGACGCGGGAGCACATTCTTCTGGCACGCCAGGTGAACGTGCCGTACATCGTGGTGTTCATGAACAAGACGGACATGGTGGACGACGAGGAGCTTCTGGAGCTGGTGGAGCTGGAGGTTCGGGAGCTTCTGAGCGAGTACGACTTCCCGGGCGACGACATTCCGGTGATCAAGGGGTCGGCGCTGAAGGCGTTGGAGGACGGGACGCCGGGGAGCGAGGCGACGGCGTGCATCGACGAGCTGATGGAGGCGCTGGACACGTACATACCGGAGCCGGAGCGGGATATTGATCGTCCGTTCCTGATGCCGGTGGAGGACGTGTTCAGCATCACGGGCCGGGGGACGGTGGCGACGGGGCGGATCGAGCGGGGCGTGATCAAGCCGGGCGAAGAGGTGGAGATTGTGGGGATGGGCGCGGACCGCAAGACGGTGGTGACGGGAGTGGAGATGTTCCGGAAGCTGCTGGACGAGGGTCGTGCGGGAGACAACGTGGGGCTGCTGCTTCGCGGAGTGGGCAAGGACGAGATCGAGCGAGGGATGGTGCTGGCGGCTCCGGGCACGATCACGCCGCACACGAAGTTCAAGGCGGAGGTGTACGTGCTGACGAAGGAAGAGGGAGGTCGCCACACGCCGTTCTTCGACGGGTATCGTCCGCAGTTCTACTTCCGGACGACGGACGTGACGGGGGCGGCGCACCTTCCGGAGGGAGTGGAGATGGTGATGCCGGGCGACAACGTGCAGATGGAGGTGGAGCTGATCACGCCCATCGCCATGGACACGGAGCTGCGGTTCGCGATCCGCGAGGGCGGCCGCACGGTGGGCGCCGGCGTCGTCACCGAGATCATCGAGTAGGGTTGGAGGACGGCGAGGGCCCACGGCCCCACCCATACGAGGCAAGAGGATGGCTGACAGAATTCGAATCCGACTGAAGGCGTTCGACCACTGGGTGGTCGATCAGACCGCCGCGGACATCGTGCGGACGGCGCAGAAGACCGGCGCAACGGTACGGGGGCCCATCCCCCTTCCCACGCGCAGGCAGCGCTGGACCGTGCTTCGCTCCCCGCACATCGACAAGAAGAGCAGGGAGCAGTTTGAGCAGCGCACGCACAAGCGGCTTATCGACATCGTGGACAGCCGCCCTCAGACGATCGACGCGTTGACCAAGCTGGATCTTCCGGCTGGGGTAGACGTGGAGATCAAGGTCGACTGACGGAGGAACTCCGGATATGCCCGGATTGATCGGAAGAAAGATCGGGATGACGCGGATCTTTGACGAGGACGGGGTGCAGGTGCCCGTCACCGTCATCGAAGCCGGTCCTTGCCCGGTCGTTCAGGTGAAGACGCAGGAACAGGACGGCTACAAGGCCATTCAGGTTGGGTTCGGCGCCCGCAAGCCCAAGCGCACCACCAAGGCGCTGGCGGGGCACGCGGCCAAGGCCGGCCTCGAGAAGGCCCCCCGTCTGCTGCGGGAGTTCACCGTGAACGGCGAAGAGGAATACGAGGTGGGCCAGGAGCTCACCGTGGAGCAGTTTGAAGCCGGGGACCGGGTCAAGGTCACCGGACATTCCAAGGGGCGCGGGTTCCAGGGCGTAGTGAAGCGCCATGGATTCGCGGGACGCCCGGGCGGCCACGGCCACCCCATGTCCCGCAACCCGGGCTCCCTGGGGCCGGGCACCGACCCGTCGCGCGTCATCAAGGGGAAGAAGCTCCCCGGACGCATGGGCGGGACGCGTACCACCATCCGGAACCTGCAGGTGGTCCGGGTGGACGGCGAGCGCAACCTGCTGTTCGTGAAGGGCGGCGTTCCAGGCGCCCGTGACGGCTACGTTCTGATCTCGAAGTGAGCCATGTATAAGGCGCGCTATTACAAAGCCGACGGCAAGAAGGGGAGAGCCCGGGCCCTGCCTGACTCCCTCTTCGACGGCGTCGTGAATGAGAGCGTCATGCACCAGGTGGTGAAGGCGTACCTCGCCAACCAGCGGCAGGGAACCGCCGCGGCCAAGAGCCGCGGCCAGGTTGCCGGCGGAAGCCGGAAGCCCTGGCGCCAGAAGGGAACCGGGCGGGCACGTCAGGGAACCATCCGGGCCGTGCAGTGGAAGGGCGGAGGTGTGGCCTTCCCGCCCATCCCCCACTCGTGGCGGCAGCGCGTTCCCAAGAAGGTTCGCACCCTGGCCCGCCGCTCGGCCCTGAACGACCGGGCGGAGCACGACCGCGTGGTGCTGGTGGATCTTCCCGAATTGGAGAAGCCTCGCACCCGTGAGGTGCGCTCCTTCCTCGAGTCCATGGATTTGGGCGAGGGCAAGGTGCTGATTCTCACCGACGGCAGGAACGAGAACGTGTATCTCTCGAGCCGAAACCTTCCCAACGTCCACGTGCTGCCTTTCGGCCAGGAGTCGGTCTACGACGTGCTGTGGGCCCACACGGTGGTGGTGGAGCGCAGCGCCATGGATGCGGTGGGAAGCGCCGCCGAGACAGAGGAGGCCGACGATGCGTGACCCCTATGATCTCATCCTGGCCCCGGTGGTCACCGAGAAGACCGCCGACCAGATGGAGGAGCGCAACGTCTACACCTTCATCGTGGCCAAAGACGCCAACAAGATCGAAATCGGACAGGCCGTGGAGCGCATCTGGGACGTGACCGTCAAGGACGTCCGCACCATGCGCTATCCCGGCAAGGCACGCCGCTCCTTCCTGGGCCGCATGGCCAAGAACTGGAGCAAGGGGCGCCGTCCGTCCTTCAAGAAGGCTGTGGTCGAGCTCGCCGAGGGCGACCACATCGAGCTCTACGAGGTCGGTTGACCATGGGTATCAGAAAGTTCAAGGCCATGACGCCGGGGACCCGGTTCCGCTCCGTGCTGGACAACGAGGTCATCACCCGGAAAGGCCCGGAGAAGTCCCTCACCGAGTCGCTCAGCTCCAAGGGCGGCCGTAACCATCACGGCCACATTACCGTGCGCCGCCGGGGTGGGGGCCATAAGCGGCGGTACCGCAAGATCGACTTCAAGCGGAACAAGGTCGGCGTGCCCGGCGTGGTCGCCGAGATCGAGTACGATCCCAACCGCTCGGCCAACATCGCCCTCATTCACTACGCCGACGGGGAAAAGCGCTACATCCTTCATCCCCGCAACCTGAAGGTGGGGGATGAGGTCATGGCGGGTCCCGACGCCGACGTGCGTGTGGGCTGTGCCATGCCGCTGGATCTGATTCCCCTGGGCACGGTGGTCCACAACGTGGAGCTCAAGCCGGGCAAGGGCGGGCAGATGGCCCGCTCCGCCGGCGCCGGCGTCCAGGTCATGGCCAAGGAGGGCGACTACGTCACCCTGCGTCTGCCCTCGACCGAGATGCGTCGTGTGCGCAAGGAGTGCATGGCCACCATCGGAGAGGTGGGCAACTCGGACCACGAGCTCACCGTGGTGGGCAAGGCGGGCGCGAACCGCTGGCGGGGACGCCGGCCCAAGGTGCGCGGCGTGGCCATGAACCCCGTGGACCATCCCCTCGGGGGTGGTGAGGGCCGGGCCTCCGGCGGACGGCCGCCGGTCTCCCCCTGGGGCAAGCCCGAGGGGAAGAAGACCCGTCACAGGAAGAAGCAGTCGAACAAGTACATCGTGCGCGGCCGCAAGCGCGGCAAGGCGACACAGTGATCGCGGGAACGGAAAGCTCCAGGAGCTGAGGGAAAAGCATGCCGCGTAGCGTAAAGAAGGGTCCGTACATCGACGAGAAACTCCTCCAGCGAGTCGAGATCATGAACTCGACGGGGGAGAAGAAGGTCATCAAGACGTGGGCCCGTGCGTCAACGATCTCTCCGGAGTTCGTCGGCCACACGGTGGCCGTGCACAACGGCAACAAGTTCATTCCCGTGTACATCACGGAGAACATGGTGGGCCACAAGCTTGGCGAGTTCGCGCCGACGCGGCTGTTCCGCGGCCACGGCGGCAAGCTGGCCGACAAGCGGTCCAAGGCCCGGTAGGGGAGAACCATGGAAGCAAGAGCGATTGCCCGTCACGTCCGCATGAGCCCCCGCAAGGTACGGCTCGTCGTGGACCAGATTCGGGGCAAATCTGTGAATGAGGCATACGGAATCCTCCAGTTCTCGAAGAAGCGCGCCGCCGAGCCGGTGGGCAAGACGCTGCGGTCCGCCGTGGCCAACGCCCAGGTCAAGGCTCAGGAGGCCGACGAATTCGTGGACGTGGACGATCTCATCATTCGGGAGTGCTACGTGGACGAGGGTCCCACGCTCCATCGGTGGCGCGCAGCCGCCCAGGGACGCGCGGCACGCCGCCGGCACCGGACCAGCCACATCACCGTGATCGTGGACACCAAGGAAGCATAGAGCATGGGACAGAAGACTCACCCGACCGGGTTCCGCCTCGGGATCGTCAAGGACTGGAAGTCTCGCTGGTACGCCGAGCGTGATTTTCCCCGCCTCCTCCAGGAGGACGAGACGATCCGACGGTACCTGCACCGTAGGCTTTCCCACGCCGCCCTCTCCCACGTGGAGATCGAGCGTAAGCCCAGCAAGATCGTCATCACGCTCCACACGGCACGGCCCGGCGTTGTCATCGGGAAGCGGGGCGCCGAGGTGGACAAACTGCGTGACGAGCTGGCGGTGCTTACCAACGCCGAGATCTCCGTGAACGTGGAGGAGATCAAGCGGCCCGAGGTGAACGCGCGCCTCGTGGCCGAGAACGTGGCCCATCAGCTCCGTCAGCGGATCTCCTTCCGCCGCGCCATGAAGCGCGCGGTGCAGTCGGCGATCCGGGCCGGGGCCCAGGGCATCAAGATTCAGTGCGCCGGACGCCTCGGCGGAGCCGAGATCGCGCGCACCGAGGGATACAACGAAGGACGGGTTCCCCTCCATACGCTTCGCGCCGACATCGACTACGCCCAGGTGGACGCGTTCACCACCTACGGCGTCATCGGCGTGAAGTGCTGGATCTTCAATGGGGAAGTCGTCGAAGACCGGCGGGGCCGGACCTACTCCACGGGCGGCTGAGCCGCAACTGAGCAAGGAACGACACGATGCTAGCGCCGAAAAGGGTAAAGCACCGGAAGACCCACAAGGGACGGATGCGCGGCAAGGCCTACCGGGGCAACAAGGTTGCCTTCGGTGAGTACGGGCTGCAGGCCACCGAGCCTTCGTGGATCACCAACCGCCAGATCGAGTCCGCTCGTGTGGCCATGACGCGGCACATCAAGCGTGGTGGGAAGGTCTGGATCCGCATCTTCCCCGACAAGCCCATCACCCAGAAGCCGGCCGAGACCCGGATGGGGAAAGGGAAGGGGAACCCGGAGAGCTGGGTGGCGGTGGTCAAGCCCGGCCGAATCATGTTCGAACTGGAAGGGGTGCCGGAGAAGGTGGCCCAGCGCGCCATGGAACTGGCGGCAGCGAAGCTGCCCATCAAGTGCAGGTTCGTGGTCCGCGACCGGCAGCTCTAGGCTCCAGGCTCCTAGGAGATCATATGAAGGCCGAAGACATTCGTGAGTGGGATGACGCGGAGATCCAGACGCGTATCGAGGAACTCAAGGAAGAGCAGTTCAAGCTCCGGTTCAAGAGCGCCATGATGGAACTGGAGAACCCGAGTCTACTCCGCACCATCCGGCGCGACATCGCGCGTCTGAAGACGGTGCTTCGCGAGCGCGAGCTCGCCCAGAAAGGGTGAAGAAGGAAGCCATGACCGAGAATGAGGCCCAGCAGGGCGAGGCAGTAGAAAGCCGCACCGGGCGAAAGAGCCGCAAGGCTCGCACCGGCGTGGTGGTGAGCGACGCAGCCGACAAGACCGTCACCGTGCAGGTGGAGCGGCAGTTCCCGCACCCTCTGTACGGGAAGCAGGTCAAGCGCACCAAGAAGTATCACGCGCACGACGAGAACAACGAGTACCGCACGGGGGACACGGTTCGGATCATGGAGACCCGGCCCCTGTCCAAGACCAAGCGCTGGCGTGTCATCGAGCTGGTCGAGCGGCCTGAGTAGAGTGACGAGACGCGGTGTGACGCCGCCGGGGAGCCCCGCGGGGGGTCCGGAGACGTTGGGCCACGCCGCCACAAACAACCGAAGTGAGAGAGTGAGATGATCCAGCAGGAATCGATCCTCAGGATCGCTGACAACACCGGCGCCAAGTCGGCCCTCTGCATTCGCGTGCTCGGAGGGTCGCGGCGGCGATATGCGGGCGTGGGCGACGTCATCGTGGCCACGGTCAAGGATGCCATCCCCAACGCCGGGATCAAGAAGGGCGACGTGGTGAAGGCGGTGGTGGTGCGTACCGCGAAGGAGACACGTCGCAAGGACGGCACATACATCCGCTTCGACGACAACGCCGCCGTCATCATCAACCCCCAGGGGGAGCCGCGCGGGACCCGTATCTTCGGGCCGGTGGGGCGTGAACTGCGTGAGAAGAGGTACATGAAGATCGTGTCGCTGGCGCCGGAGGTGCTCTGATGGCCGCGCCCAAGCATAAGATCGTCAAGGGAGACCGTGTGCGCGTGATCCGGGGCAACTTCCGGGACATGGAGGGCACGGTCCTCGAGGTCCTGAAGGGCCAGGACCGGGTTCGCGTGGAGGGCGTGGCCATGCGCAAGCGCCACACGCGGCCCAGCCAGGCCGATCCCGATGGCGGGATCATCACCTTCGAAGCGCCCATTCACATCTCCAACGTGATGCTCATTGACCCGGCTACGGGAGAGCCGAGCCGGGTGCGCATCCGGGTGGAGGACGACGGAACCAAGGAGCGGATCTCGGTGAAGTCCGGGAATCCGGTCCCCAGGCCCCATTAGCGATTGCTGAGATCAATGGAACCGAGGCTGAAAAAGCACTACGAGAATCACGTGAAGCCCAAGCTCCAGGAGGAGTTCGGCTACACGAACCCGCACATGATCCCCACCGTCGCCAAGGTGGTGGTGAACGTGGGCGTGGGCGAGGCGTCCAAGGACCAGAAGCTGCTGGACAGCGTGGTGGAGGAGCTGGGCGTCATTACGGGCCAGCGGCCGGTGGTGAATCGGGCGCGCAAGTCCATCTCCAACTTCTCCCTCCGGGAGGGGATGCCGGTGGGGGCCTCGGTGACGCTGCGCAAGGACCGGATGTGGTACTTCCTGGATCGCCTCATCAGCACGGCGATTCCCCGGGTGCGTGATTTCCGGGGGCTCAACACCCGCTCCTTCGACGGTCGCGGCAACTACACCCTGGGGGTCCGGGAGCAGATCATCTTCCCGGAGATCGACTACGACAGGGTGAGCAGGATCCACGGTATGGACATCACGGTGGTGACCACCACCGACAAGGATGACGAGGCGCTGGCGCTTCTTCGCGAACTCGGCTTCCCGTTCCGCGGCGCGGTTCCGGTAGCCATCACCGCGGGAGCCTGACGCATCATGACGCTAGAGAGCGAGAGGTAACCCATGGCCAGAAAGGCCCTGATCGAGAAGTCGAAGAGGCCGCCCAAGTTCCAGGTGCGGCAGCGCAATCGGTGTCAGCGTTGCGGACGTCCGCGCGCCTACATCCGCAAGTTCGGGATCTGCCGGATCTGTTTCCGGGAGATGTCTCTTCGGGGGGAGATCCCCGGCGTCCGCAAGTCGAGTTGGTAGGGGACTGATACAGCTATGATGACGGATCCCATCGCGGACATGCTCACCCGCATCCGGAACGGCGCAGGCGCCGGTCACAAGTGGGTGGACATACCCGTGTCCAAACAGAAGATCGAGATCGCCAAGATCCTCAGCGACAACCATTTCGTCCATTCGTTCAAGATTCTTGACGACGGTCGTCACGGGGTTCTTCGAGTCTACCTCAAGTATTACGAGGGCAAGCCCGTGATCCGCCATCTCGAGCGGGTCTCCAAGCCGGGCCGCCGCCGCTACGTGGGGGTATCGGAGATCCCTCGGGTCCGCAACGGTCTCGGCATGGCCATTCTTTCGACGTCGGCCGGGCTCCTCACCGACCGCACCGCGCGTGAGCAGGGTGTGGGTGGCGAGCTCATGGCCCTCGTCTGGTAGGACAGGAACGAACGATGTCGCGAATCGGAAAGCTACCCGTTGATCTGCCCAAAGGCGTCGAGGCCAAGCAGCAGAACGGAACGCTCATGGTGAAGGGCCCCAAGGGAGAGCTCTCCCTGGACGTTCACCCGGAGATGAAGGTGGTCATCGAAGAGGGCCGGATCCGCGTGGAGCGGCCCTCCGACGAGAAGCGCCACCGGGCGCTCCACGGACTGACCCGCTCCCTGGTGGCCAACATGGTCACCGGCGTCACGGAGGGTTTCCAGAAGACGCTGGAGATCATCGGCGTGGGCTACCGGGCGGACGTGAAGGGGAAGGGGATCGTCCTGAATCTGGGATATTCCCACACCATCGAGTACACCCCGGCGGAGGGTGTGAAGCTGGAATGCCCGAGCCAGACCACCATCGTGGTTTCGGGCGCCGACAAACAGAAGGTGGGACAGGCCGCGGCGGAGATCCGCGCCTTCCGGCCCCCCGAGCCGTACAAGGGCAAGGGGGTCCGGTACCAGGGTGAGCATGTCCGGCGCAAGGCCGGGAAGACGGCTGGAGCCTGATCATGATCAAACAGAGCAAGCTGAGAAAGAGCCGGCGGCTGCAGCGCATGCGCCGGCATTACAGGGTGCGGAACAAGGTGTCCGGGACGGCCGAGCGGCCGCGTCTGGTGGTCTTCCGTTCCCTGAAGAACATCGAAGGGCAGTTGGTGAACGACGATGCCGGCACCACGCTCATCGGCTTTTCCACCGTCTCTCCCGAGATGGCGGACTTCAAGCCCGAGGGGAAGAACCGCCGTGTGGAAGAGGCCTTCGAGGCGGGCAAGCGCCTGGCCGAGAAGGCGAAAGCCAAGGGAATCGAGTCCGTCGTGTTCGACCGCGGCGGCTACCGCTATCACGGCCGGGTGAAGGCGTTCGCCGACGGCGCCCGTGAGGGAGGACTGAAGTTCTGATGGCCAGAGACAGAAAGCAGGGGGGTCCCCGGGGCCGGGAGAGCGATCTCGTCGAGAACGTCATCTTCATCAACCGGGTGGCCAAGGTGGTGAAGGGCGGACGCAGGTTCTCCTTTTCCGCCCTGGTGTCCGTGGGCGACCAGAAGGGCAACGTGGGCATCGCGCTGGCCAAGGCCAACGAGGTGTCCGAGGCCATTCGCAAGGCGTTCGAACAGGCAAAGGGGTCCATGGTCAAGGTGCCCGTGGAGAACGGCACGCTGCCCCACGAGATCGTGGGGGAGTGGGGTGCGGGACGCGTCCTTCTGCGTCCGGCGGCTCCGGGTACCGGTGTCATCGCCGGCGGTCCGGTCCGCGCCGTGCTGGAGGCGGCCGGCGTGCGGGACGTCCTGACCAAGAGTCTGGGAACCAACAACCCCATCAACGTCGTGCGCGCCACCATGCAGGGTCTCACCAGCCTGGTGACGGCGGAGCAGGTGGCTCGGGAGCGCGGCATTTCGGTGGAGGCTCTGGGGGTGCGACGTGGCTAAGAAGAAGGCGACCATGCTGGAAATCACCCAGGTGCGCAGCGTCATCGGGCGCAAGGAGAAGCACCGCCGCACGCTGCGGGCCCTGGGCATCAAGAGGCATCAGCAGAGCGTGATTCATGAGGACACGCCTGCCATTCGCGGGATGATCAACCAGATCTCCCATATGGTGCGCGTACGGGAGATCGATCAGTAGGCCCGGCGGGTCTGCTCTTCCAAGGACGACAGGGATATGGCTGAGTTGCATGATCTGAGCCCCTCCGGGGGCTCGCGGCGGAATCGGAAGCGGGTGGGGCGCGGCCCCGGGTCCGGCCTGGGCAAGACCTCGGGCCGGGGCCAGAAGGGGCAGGGTTCCCGCTCCGGCGGAGGCGTTCGCCCCGGGTTCGAAGGCGGCCAGATGCCGCTGCACCGGCGTATTCCCAAGCGGGGCTTCACCAACATCAACCGGGTGGAGTACCAGGTGGTGAACGTGCGCGAGCTGGCCCGCTTCGAGGGTGAGGTCTCGGTGGCCACGCTCAAGGAAGCCGGCCTCATCGGATCGCTGCGTAAGCCCGTGAAGATTCTGGGTGTCGGTGAGGTGGAAAAGGCGCTCCAGGTGGAGGCGCACGCTTTCAGCAAGAGCGCGCGTGAAAAGATCGAGGCGGCGGGAGGCTCGGTGAGCCTCCTGAGCGCCTGAGGCACGGCCCCAACGGCTCAGATGAACTAGACCATGGCGAACAATCCGGTCGCGAACCTCTTCCGGGTCCCGGAGCTGAAGGACAAGATCCTTTTCACGCTCCTCATCCTTCTGGTGTACCGGATCGGTGCCCACATCACCGTTCCGGGCCTGGACGTGGGCGTTCTGCGTCAGCAGTTCGCCGGGCTGCAGAACACCTTCTTCGGGATCTACGACATGTTCGTGGGCGGCGGCCTCAGTCGGGCCACCATCTTCGCCCTGGGGATCATGCCGTATATCTCGGCCAGCATCATGTTTCAGCTTCTGGCCGCCGTCTTCCCCACCATCGAGAAGATGCAGAAGGAGGGCGAGGACGGGCGCAAGAAGCTGACCCAGTGGACCCGCTATACCACCGTGGTTCTCTCCGCGGCGCAGGCCTACGGATACGCCGCTTTCCTGCAGGCGATCCCCGGCGCCGTGCGGCTGCCCGGCTTCGCCTTCGCGGCCACCACGATCCTGGTGCTGACCACCGGCGCCGTCTTCGTCATGTGGCTGGGTGAGCAGATCACCGACCGGGGCATCGGCAACGGGATGAGCCTTCTCATCTTCTTCAGCATCATCGAGTCCTTCCCGGCGGCCCTGGGCCGCACGTGGGAGGCCTTCATGCTGGACGAGATCGGGGCCTTGAGTCTGGTGGCGCTGGGCTTCGTGGTGATCGGCGTCACGGCGGGCGTGGTGGCCATGACCATGGCGGCGCGCAAGATCCCGGTGCAGATCCCCAGGAAGGTGGTGGGGCGGGGGCGGATCCAGGAGGGGCAGAAGAGCTTCATCCCCATCCGCATCAACTCCGCCGGCGTCATGCCCATCATCTTCGCCCAGTCCTTCATCGTGGTTCCGGGCACGGCCGCGGCCTTCTTCAACCTGGGGCCGCTCCAGTTCCTGGCGGATATGTTCCAGCCCCAGACCACGGCGTACTACGTCAGCTACGGACTCCTCATCCTCTTCTTCACCTACTTCTACACCGCCATCATCTTCAATCCCATCGATCTGGCGGAGAACCTGAAAAAGCAGGGCGCCTTCATTCCCGGCGTGAAGCCCGGGGCGCGCACCGCCGAGTACATCGACCGGGTGCTGACCCGGGTGACGCTGCCCGGCTCCATCTATCTGGCGATCATCGCCATGGTGCCCTTCTGGATCTTCGACATCTTCAACATCCAGACCTTCTTCTTCGGCGGCACGAGCCTTCTCATCGTGGTCGGCGTGGGCCTCGACACGGTCCAACAGGCTCAGCAGCTCCTCCTGCTTCGCCACTACGACGGCTTCATGAAGAAGGGTCGGGTGAAGATGCGGGGCCGCCAGCGCTACATGTAAACGGACTGCATCATGGTCGTCGTTCTCCTCGGGCCTCCGGGGGTGGGGAAGGGCACCCAGGCCATCCGCCTGGCGGATCGCTTCGGGTGGGAACACATCTCCACCGGAGACCTCCTGCGGGCCGCCCGCCGCGACGGTACCGAGCTGGGGCGGAAGGCCCAGAGCTTCATGGATGCCGGAGAGCTGGTGCCCGACTCCCTCATTCTGGACCTGGTACGGGAGCACCTGCGTGGGGTGGCGCCCCAGGCCGGGATTCTCTTCGACGGTTTTCCCCGGACCACGCCCCAGGCCGAGGGTCTGGAGAAGGTTCTGGCCGAGAACGGACGGAGGGTGGACCGGGTCGTGCTCTTCCAGGCTCCGGAGGAGGTACTGGTAAAGCGCCTTTCGGGCCGGCGCAGCTGCCCCGAGTGCGGCGCGGTCTACAACATCTACTTCAATCCCCCCCGGCGCGACGAGGTCTGCGACCGGTGCGGTACGCCCCTGGTGCAGCGTCCCGACGACGAGGCCGATACGGTGCGGCGCCGGCTGCAGGTCTACGAGGAGCTCACGGCTCCTCTCATCGAGTGGTACCGAGAGCACGGCACGGATCTGGTCACCCTTGAAGCGGACCGGCCCGTGGACGAGGTTCAGGAGGATTTCCGGCGGGCGGTGGGGCTGTGATCCACCTGCGCACTCCCGACGAGATGGAAGCCATCGGGCGGGGCGGGGCCATCATCGCCGACCTGCTGGCGGAGCTCCCCGGCGTGATCCGTCCCGGAGTCACCACCGAGGAGATTGACATCTTCTGCGACGGGTACATCCAGGACCACGAGGGCGCCGTTCCGGCCTTCAAGGGCCTGTACGGGTTTCCCGGAAGCGTGTGCGTCTCCCTCAACGAAGAGGTGGTGCACGGGATTCCCTCCCCGGAGCGGACCCTGGAAGAAGGGGACCTCCTCTCGGTGGACGTGGGGGTGCGACTGGACGGATGGTGCTCCGACTCGGCGTGGACCTTCGCCGTGGGCGAGGTGGCCCCCGAGGCGCGCGCCCTCATGAAGGTCACCAAGGCGGCCCTGGACGCGGCGGTGGCCGCCGCGGTGCGGGGTAACCACGTGGGGGACATCGGTGCGGCGGTGGTGGCTACGGTGGAAGGGTCCCCTTACGCCATCATCCGGGACCTGGTGGGTCACGGGGTGGGGCGCGACGTCCATGAGGAGCCGCAGGTGCCCAATGTGGGGCGCTCCGGCTTCGGCCCCCTCCTGCGGGAGGGGATGGTCCTGGCCATCGAGCCCATGCTGTCGGCGGGATCCCCCGACATCCGCACTCTGGAGGACGGCTGGACGGTGGTCACGGTGGACCGGGCCCTTTCGGCCCATTTCGAACACACGGTGGGAATCACCGCGGACGGGCCGCGAATCCTCACCGCCTCGCCGGCCCGGGCGGATTCGGGAGGCGGGGCGGGAGGCGCTTGAAGCCGTCCCTCAGGCGGGTTATACTACTAAGCTCTGCCACAAACGGATGTGGAGATAGAATCGTGAAGGTCCGAAGCAGCGTAAAGCCCATCTGCGAGCACTGTAAGGTGATCCGCCGCAAAGGCGTGGTCCGCATCATCTGCTCGCGGAATCCAAAGCACAAGCAGAAGCAGGGGTAGCCCGTTCCATGGCACGTATCGCCGGTGTAGACCTCCCGCGTCACAAGCGCATCGAGGTTGCTCTTACATACATCTACGGGATCGGGCAGTCCCGAGCCAAGCAGATCGTCGAAGCCTGCGGGGTCAATCCCGATACCCGGACCGACGAACTCTCCGACGACGACGTGAGCCGTATTCGCCGGGAGATCGAGAAGTTCAAGGTGGAGGGCGCGCTGCGCACCGAGGTTTCCATGAACATCAAGCGGCTCATGGACATCGGGTGCTACCGGGGCCTCCGCCACCGTCGCGGACTTCCGGTGCGGGGGCAGCGCACCCACACCAACGCCCGGACCCACAAGGGGTCCCGGCGGCCCATCGCAGGAAAGAAGAAGGCGCCGAAGAAGTAGGCCGGCGCCTCGCCGCCCTGCGGGGAGACAGGAGTGATGACACGGCGTCTTTCGCGGGCGTGAGCCCCGACGCGCCGTTTCCATATTGTAGGTGACCAGTTTCAGGTTGATGACACGTGGCCAAGCCGAAGACTCGCACGAAACGCACGAAGAAGGTCGTTGAAGCTGAGGGCGTCGCCCATATCAAGGCGACCTTCAACAATACGATCATCACCATCACCGACCGCGCCGGCAACGCCGTGGTGTGGGCCAGCGCCGGAACCGCCGGGTTCAAGGGCTCGAAGAAGTCCACGCCCTTCGCGGCCACCATGGCCGCCGAGCAGGCCGGGCGCGAGGCCGTGAGCCTGGGGGTGAAGCGGGTGGACGTGCTCGTGCAGGGTCCCGGATCGGGGCGTGAGTCGGCCATTCAGGCCCTCGCCGCCGCCGGCCTCTTCATCAAATCCATTCAGGACGTGACGCCGCTGCCGCACAACGGCTGCCGTCCGCCCAAGAAGCGCCGCGTGTAAGGAAACGACAAAGAAATGGCTCGTCATACAGGACCCGTTTGCCGACTCTGCCGCCGGGAGGGACAGAAGCTCTTCCTGAAGGGGCAGAAGTGCTATACCGAGAAGTGCCCCGTGGAGCGCCGCGCCTACCCCCCGGGACAGCACGGCCCGGCCCAGGCGCGCCGCCGCAAGCAGTCAGACTACGCGCTCCAGCTTCGCGAGAAGCAGAAGGTGAAGCGCATCTACGGGCTCCACGAGAAGCAGTTCCGCAACCTCTTCGAGGACGCGGCCAAGGTGGAAGGCATCACCGGTGAGAACCTTCTCATCTACCTGGAGTCCCGCCTGGACAACGTGGTCTTCCGCATGGGCTTCGCCCAGAGCCGGAACCAGGCCCGTCAGCTCGTGCGCCACCGTCACGTGGAGGTGAACGGGCGCATCGTGGACGTGCCCTCGTTCCGGGTGTCCCCCGGAGACGAGATCTCCGTGAAGCCGCGGTCCAAGGATCTCTTCCCCATTCAGGAGAGCCTGGAGGCGCGCACGCGTCCCCAGCTTCTCGAATGGCTCGCCCTGGACGAAAAGGAGCGGGTCGGCCGTATGGTCCGCCGCCCCACACGGGAAGACATCCCGCTGGCGGTGCAGGAACAGCTCATCGTCGAGCTTTACTCGAAGTAAACCCGAAGGCGGGATCCGAGGGATCCCGGGTTCGGTCTGGCCGGATACGCCGTAGACACGCAGGAGGAAAAAGTGAACATAGATCTGACCGGGCTGGTGCTGCCGGAGCGCGTGGAAGCCGTGAGCGCTTCCGAAGACGGGCGGTCTGCCCAGTTCGTGATCGAGCCCCTGGAGCGGGGCTTCGGGCATACCCTGGGCAATTCGGTGCGCCGGGTTCTGCTCAGCTCCCTGCGCGGCGCGGCCGTGTGGGCGTTCCGCATTGATGGTGTGGTGCATGAGCATCAGACCGTGGCCGGCGTGGTGGAAGATGTCCACCAGATCATCCAGAACCTCAAGTCCCTGGTGGTGGTTCTGGACGACGACGTGGAAGAGGCCGTGCTGGAGGTCCACAAGAAGGAGGCCGGTCCCGTGACGGCCGGGGACATCGATCCTCCGGCGGGCGCGCGGATCCTGGACCCTGAGCACCACCTCTTTACCCTGCAGGAGGCGAGGGCCATCCACGTGGAACTCCACGTGAACAAGGGCCGCGGCTTCGTTCTGGCGGAGCAGCACGAGCTGCCCCGGGGCGCTCCGGTGGATCTGGTGCGCATCGACTCCACCTACAACCCGGTGCGCCGGGCGAATTTCACGGTGGAGGAGACGCGGGTGGGTCAGCGCACCGACTTTGACCGCCTTACCCTGCAGGTGGACACCGACGGTTCCATTTCCGCCGAAGACGCCGTGGCCTACGCCGCGGAGCTGGTGCGCAAGCACCTGGAGTACATGCTGTACTTCGGCGAGGGAGGCATTCCCGAGGTGGCGCCTCCGGGCGCGGTGGCGGTGCCCGAGCGCCTGCAGGATCTCTTCGTCCGGCCCATCGAGGACCTGGCCGAGCTCTCCGTCCGCTCGCGGAATTCCCTGCAGAAGGAGAACATCCGTACTCTGGGCGACCTGGTGCAGCGCAGCGAAGAGGACATGCTCGGAATCGAGAACTTCGGCAAGAAGTCTCTCAAGGAGATCTCCGACTTCCTGGAGGAACACGGCCTGCGCTTCGGAATGGTGCTCCGCGAGGGGGAGGACGGGCGCCTGTTTTTCGTGGAAGAGGAGCCGGAGACGGCTGGGAGCGGCGAGGAGTAAGCCATGCGTCACCGTAAGAAGGGCAGGAAGCTCAACCGGACCGCGGCGCACCGCCGTGCGACGCTGCGCAACATGGCCACGTCTCTCTTCCGGCACGGTCGCATCGAGACCACCACCGCCAAGGCCAAGGAGCTGCGTCCTTACGCCGAGCGTCTGGTCACGCTGGCCAAGCGGGGTGATCTTCACGCCCGTCGCCTGGCGGCACGCAAGATCGCCGACCGGCAGGTTCTGGGGGTGCTCTTTGACGACATCGCTCCCCGGTACGCCGACCGTCCCGGCGGCTACACCCGCATCCTGAAGCTCGGGGTGCGCCGGGGAGACGCGGCAGAGATGTCGCTAATCGAGTTGGTGGATTAGTTTGCCCCTCTCGCAGAAACCGATCACGCTATCCCACAGGACGACGGACATGCGCGACAAAGCTTCCCGGCGCGGTGCTGTAGATCTGGGCATGACCCTGATGATTCTCGCCTTCATTGCCATGGCGGGCTTCCTGTATTGGCTCTACCAGCAGTCCGCCGCCGAGAAGGCGCTGCGGATCCAGGAGGCGGAGGAGGCGGCCGCCGCGGCGGCTGCGTTGGAGGAGATGGGCACGGAGGTGACGGGTGAGGACCTCCAGATGAATCCGGCGCAGTACGAGGGACAGAAGATCTATGTGTCGGATCTACCCGTGGCCAGCATGCTGGGCCAGCAGGGCTTCTGGCTCGAGCTGCCCAACCAGAATCCCTTCCTGGTGTCCCTGTCCGAGGCCGTGAAGGCCGAGGGACTGGACATTCAGGCGGGCATGAAGCCGACGGTGTCGGGCGTGGTGCACGCCATGAGTGACTCGGTGCTCAACGCGTGGACCGAGTCGGGCAGCATCGGGGAAGGGGACCGGCTGGCGGCGGAGTTCGCCACCCACTTCCTGGAGGCGGAGAAGGTTCTTCTGCCCGACGGGGCGACGATGGGCGGCGCTGGGGCCGGTGGGCCCGGTGGGCCCGGTGGAGAATCCGGTGGAGAGGGCGGCCCGTAGGGCGCCTCCTTTGAATACGACGATCAACGCAGGAATCTGAACCATGGCTCGAGTGTGCTACGTGTGCGGCAAGGGTCCCGCGAGCGGGAACAACGTCAGCCACGCCCACAACAAGACGCGGCGCCGCTGGCTCCCGAACCTCCAGACGGTGAAGATCGTGGACGAGAAGGGCACGCGCCGCAGGGTTCGGGTGTGCACCTCGTGCATCTCTTCGGGGAAGATCCGCAAGGCGCCACCCATGAAGGCCCGGGCGGGCGGCTGACGCCCATAGGTTGAAGGGCGGCGGCCGCTCGCGGCCCGACCCGCCCATTCTCGGTTGTGGCCATGCGGGCCGCCGCGGTACGTTGTGCTGCGGCGGCCCTTTGCATTTCCCGGGGCGCACGCTTCGCCCCCCGCCCGCAGGTCCGACGAACGATCCAGGGAGACGCCATGGCGGTTTCCACATCTCCGGGAGGGGAGGAAGCGGGTATGGCCCTGTCGCCGGGCCCCTCAGCGGCGGTGGGCGCCGCCCTTCTGGCCCTCTTTCCCATGGGGCATCTCCTGTACGTCCCGGTGGGCGGGGCGGTTGCCACCGCCACGGATGTGGCGGTGTTCGTCTTCCTCCTGGTGTGGATGCTGGAGATCCTGGCTTTCCCCGAGGTAGCCGTCGCCTGGCGGCGCCTCTTTTCCGGGGATGCCGTGCCCGGGCTGCCGCCCAGGGGATTCGTCTTCGGGACGCTTCTCCTCACAGCCTTCGGGGCCTGGGTGGCGGCCTCGGGCGTCTGGGGATTCCATCCGGGATACGCCCTGGCCAAGGGCCTGGGGGTGGCGGCCCTGGCTCTGACGGCGCTGGGTCTGGCCACAGTGCGACTGCGGTGGGAGCGGGCCGTGGACGCCTGGCTCGCCGGGACCGGGTTCGTACTGGCCTTCACGGCGGTGGTCCTCCTCTTCGGACCCCATGCGCTGCGGGAGCGCATGATCTACACTCAGGGCGGCGTGGCGGGCCTTCCTTTGCCGCGGGTGCGGGGGCCCTTTCTGCATCCCAGCATGCTGGGCGACTACCTGGTGCTGTCCGGCGTCCTTCTCTGGCTGCGAGGCGGCGTCCGGCGATTCGTGACTCTGATTCTGGGCGTCGGCATCGCCCTCTTCCTCCTCCTCTCGGCCTCCACGGCGTGGATTGCGGCGGGGGTGGTGATGATGTACCTGGGACGGTCCGGGGCCGCGGGTGGCGGGGCCGGCGGCGGTGCGGGCGGAAGCCGGGATGCGGCCCGTGGGTGGCTGTTGCGCCTGAGCGGAGCTGCCCTGGCGGGAGCCGCCCTGGCCGGGGTCCTGCTTCCCGTGGACGTAAAGGTGGGCGGGATGCACCTCGTCACCAGCGGCGTGCGCCCGGCCATCTGGCGGGGCGCTCTGGACGCCGTGGCGAACGCACCGTTGCTGGGGGTGGGCGCGGCGCCCTTCCTTGCTGAGGTGCCCGACCCCCTTCAGGGAGGGGCTCCGGCCCTCTGGGATGCGCACAACGCCTACCTGTCGGTCCTGGGGCAGTTCGGGTTGGTGGGGGCGCTCCTCTTGGGTACGGGGCTGATCTGGACGGCAAGGGGAGCGTTTCAGGGGTTGTCAGGCGGGAGAGGCGCGCCCCTCCGACGGGGCCTCGCGGCGGCGCTCCTCGCCCTGGGCACGGACGCCCTCTTCATGGCCAGCGAGGACCTGCGCCACCTCTGGCTCTTTCTGGGCGTGATGGGCGTGATGGGCGCGGCGGGCGTGGGGGTGGGCAGGGGCGACGGGGGGGCCGGGAGACGCGGGGCCGGGAGACGCAGGGGCGGGAGACGCAGGGGCGGGAGACGCGGGGGCGGGACCGAGCCCGAGGCTGAGACGGAATGAAGCTGGGCCGCGACACGCTGGGGGTGTTTACCACCAACGCCTTCAACGTCGTGCTGTCGCTGGGGAACTCCATCTTCCTGACCCGGGTGCTGGGCGTGGAGGGGCGGGGGGAGTTCGCCGTTTTCGCCGCGGCTCTGGGACTCCTGGCGCTGGTCCTGGGGTTCGGGTTGGACGTTTCCGTGCGCTACTTCGTGGCCCGGGGCGACGTTCCACGGGAGCGGATCCTCACCTCTCTGGTCCTGTGGGTCGGGGCGGCCTCTCTGCTGGTTTTCGCCGCGGCGCGAGCCAACGACGTCTGGTTCGGGAGCGAGCTGTTCCTGCCGGCCTCCCGCCAGACTCCGCTCTATGAGGGCGTGCTGGCCGCCGCGGTGGGGTTCACGCTCCTCTTCGGGAACATCTCCTCGGTGTTCGCGGGGATGCGCTCCTTCGGCGTCATCAATGCCATGACCCTCTTCTCCACCGCCCTGGCCATGGCGGTGTACGGCGGGATGTTCTTTCTGGAGCGGGCGGGAAGGGCTGACCTGGGGAGCGGTCAGGTCTTCGTGGCCTACATGGCACTCCAGGCAGCTTCGGCGGGAATCCTGGTGTGGCTGGGCTACCGCCGGCTGGGGCTGCGCTTCTCCGCGTCGTTCCTGGACGGAGCGCTTCTGGCCGCCATGGTCCGCTACGCCGCCAAAGCCTACGGTGCCAACCTGGCCCAGTTTCTCAACTATCGGGCGGACATCTGGATCGTCCAGTTCTTCCTGGGGTCGGTGGCCCTGGGACTCTATTCCCTGGCCGCGGGTCTGGTCATGATGCTGTGGATCCTGCCGCGGGCCACGGCCACCGTTCTCCTGCCGGCGGTGGCGGCGGAGGAGGAGGGCGTCGGCTTTGCCGAGGCCGCTCGTCTCGCCCGGGTGGTCCTGGCGGTGACGGTGGCCGGGGCCGTGGCGCTGGCGGTGACCGCGGCATGGTGGATTCCCCTCCTCTACGGCCGTGACTTTGCGCCGTCCGCCGGGGCTTTCGCGGTGCTTCTGGTGGGTGGGGCGCCCTTCGCCCTCTCCATCGTGCTGGCGTCGGTGCTGGCCGGGGTCGACCGGGTGGGGCTCAACCTGGCGGGCTCTCTGGTCGGCCTGGTGGTGACGGTGGCGCTGGACCTCCTGCTGATCCCCCGCTACGGGATCGCCGGTGCGGCGTGGGCCTCGTCGGCGTCGTATCTGGCGACGACTGCGGTGGCCGTGGCGGCCTTTTCCCGCGTGGGAGGGATTGCGCCGCTCCGGTGCATGCTCGTGCGCCCGGCCGACTTTGCCTTCGTGTGGCGGGGTCTCAAGGGGTTGCCTCGATGACATCGCCTCCCGACCTCGTCCTCCTTACCGCCACGTACCCCTTCGGGGACAAGAGCGAGACATTCCTCGGCGTGGAGTTGGAGGTACTGGCCCGGCGCTTTTCACGGATCCTGATCCTGCCCTCCCACCACGAGAAGGGTGTGCGGCAACTCCCTCCGGGTGTGGAGCTGGTGGAGATGCCCTGGCTCCAGGACACTTCGCCGCCGCAGAAGATCGCGGCTCTCGCTTCCCGGGCGGGGATCCGGATCGCCGCGTCGGTGGTGGGGCCGGGCGCCGACCCGCGGGAACGCCGGGCGTACCTCGGGAAGTGGAAGATGTACGGGGACATCCTGGCACGGAACCTCATGAAGGCGCGGATGCTCGAGGTCTTCATCAGGGAGCGCGCACTCCACGAGGCGATCTTCTACGACTACTGGTTCGAGAACTCGACGGTGGCGCTCTCCCTGCTGCGACGTCAGGGGAAGGTGCGCACGGCCGTCTCCCGCGCCCACGGCTTCGATATCTACGACGAGCGGTGGGGAGGGCTCCCGATCCCTTTCCGCAGATATAAGGCGGAGGGGCTGGACGCCGTCTATGCCGTGTCCCGCTTCGGAGCCGACTATCTCCGGCGGCGCGTGCCCGCTCAGGCCGGAAAGGTCACAACCGCCTATCTTGGTGTTCCGTCACAGGCGGATGCGCAGGACGGCTCCCGGAGCGCCGCGCTGCCCCTCATCCTCACCTGTGGAAGTCTCATCCCCAGCAAGCGGACCCACCGGGTGCCGGAGGTGCTGGCGGCCTTGCGCCGACCCCTGCGATGGGTCCATCTGGGAGACGGGCCCGAGCGTGGTCGAGTCGTGGAGGCGGCGCGCCGTCTTCCTCCGGAGGTGGAGTGGACCCTGGCCGGACATGTGAAAAACGAAGACGTCTATGCCTTTTACCGTCGCAACCGTGTGGACGTGCTGCTCTCCCTCAGTCTTTCTGAAGGGCTCCCCGTTTCCATGATGGAGGCCATGAGCTTCGGGGTTCCGGTGGTGGCCGCAGCGGTGCACGGAATTCCCGAGATCGTGACGGAAACGACGGGGAAGCTCCTGGCGCCGGACGCCTCGATGGAGGAGGCCGCCGCAGCGGTGGAAGAAGCGCTGACGCCCGGGCGTTTCGACCGGCGGGCGATTCAGGACTTTCAGCGTGCGCACTTCGACGCCGAAACCAACTTCAATGCATTCGCCGATGCCCTCATCCATCTTTCGCAGCGTTCGTAACCGGATCCTCGACCGGTTGATCTGGGCGGTCCGCCGCCCCAACCGGATCGATGCGGCGGCCGTCGTGCATCCCACCGCCGGCATCACCGCCTCGCGCCTTTATGGACCGGTGGAGGTGGAGGAGGGAGCCCGGATCCACCATGCAGAGATCTCCGGAGAGGTGCGCATCGGGCGCTACTCCTCCCTGTGGGGCCCGGACATCCATGTCCTGACCCGCATTCACCCCGTGGTCTTCGGAAATTTCTGCTCCGTGGCGCGCAACGTGAGCGTTCACGGATACTTTCACGACGCGCGCCGGATCTCCACCCACTTCATCGGCCGCAACATCCTGGGACGCCCCCTGGAGGAGGAGATCACCGCCAAGGGGCCCGTCCGCATCGGCCACGACGTATGGATCGGGGCCGGCGTTCACATCATGTCCGGGGTGAGCATCGGCAACGGCGCCGTCATCGGAGCGGGGAGCGTGGTGACCCGGGACGTGCCGCCGTTCGCCATCGCCGCCGGCGTGCCGGCCGAGGTGGTGCGCTTCCGGTTTCCCGAGGAGGTGCGGCGCAGGATCGAGGAGGCTGCGTGGTGGAGCTGGCCGGTGGAGGAGATTCGGGCCCGGCAGGAGCTGTTCGTCCAGCCGGTCACCGTCGAGCTGCTGGACAGATTCGGTGACGCGCCTCAGTGCGAGGGATGACCCGGAGCGGCCCCTTCCTTTCCCGCGAGACGGCGCTTGAGACGCCGGAGGGCGCCCAGGAGCCCGGGTGAGAGAACCCCCAGCGAAGCGATGAGGATATAGCGCGGTTCGCTCACGGCGATCCGGGGATCCGCTTTGAGGGCACGGCACAGGTAGCGAAGGGTGAGCGCCCGGTGGCCTTCATAGGCGTAGAGGACCCCCGTGGAGAGCGTGTATTGCGCGATCCTCCTCCTGAATATCGCATGGTACTTGAACCCCAGGGCCGTATCCAGCTCCCGAAAGAGACGAACCGATTTCTTGTTGTGACGGATGCCGCGGAACCCCACGGAGCTCAGGGACCGGGGATGCAGCCGGTACACGCTCATGACCTCGGGGAAATAGCGCAGACGGCCCATGTCGGAGAGAAGCATGATCACTCCGAGGTCCGTCAGCGTGGAGCCGTAGAAGAAGTCCGGGTCGGGCCGGTGCGGATTGCGGTAGACAAGGCTGGAGTTGCTCACCAGCCACTCTTCCAGGACCTCCTTTCCCGTCACCTCCTCCGGGAGGTCTCCATTGAAAAGCCATTGCTTTCCGCTGGCTTCATCCCGCACCAGCGCGTTGTGGAAAGCCAGAATGAAGTCCGGGTGTGATTCGAGAAAGCTCACCTGTTTCTGGAGCTTGTGCGGGTCGGTCCAGTAGTCGTCGCCGTCGAGCCAGGCGATGTACCGTCCGCGGCACGCCGCCCGCGTGCGGATATCATTCAGGTTTGCTCCAAGATTCCGTTCTGGCCGCAGAACGCGGATCACGTCGGGCAGGCGCCGGGCGTATTCGTCGATGATCTCTGATGTGCCGTCGGTGCTGCAGTCGTCGCCGATGACGATCTCATAGGAGTAGTCGGTCTGCTGCGCGAGGACGGATTCAAGGGTCTGGCGGATGAAGCGCACCTGGTTGTACGTGATGATCCGAACGCTGATGTCGGGAGTCATACGACGAGGGCGGAGCCGTCGGCTTCGAATTCCCGAACCGCCCGGATGACCTCGGCCTGAGCTTCCCGGGAAAGGCCGGTGAAGAAGGGAAGCCGGACGATTCGCCGGCTGATGTCCTCGGTTACGGGGCAGTCCGCGTCGGAGGTGCCGAGCCGGCGGCCCATGGGCGAGGAATGGAGGGGTACGTAATGAAACACGGCCAGGATCCCCCTTTCTGCGAGGAAATCCAGGAAGCGTGTACGGTCCGCGGCGGTTGGTAGAAGCAGGTAGTACATGTGGTAGGCCTGCTCATTTCCCTCCGGCACCACCGGTCGGCGCACGTTGTTGGCGGCGGCCCACTCGCCCAGCTCGTTGTGGTAGCGGGTCCAGATCTCCCGGCGGCGCGCCTGAATGGTGTCCCGTGCTTCGAGCTGCCCGAGAAGGAACGCCGAGAGGAGGTCGGGCGGAAGATAGCTGGAGCCCACGTCGACCCACGTGTACCTGGAGGCGCTTCCCGCCATGAACTCCCTGCGGTTCGTTCCTTTTTCCCGGATGTGGTGGGCGCGATCCGTGAGTTCCGGGTCGTTGAGGACCAGCGCTCCGCCTTTGCCGCAGGTGATGTTCTTCGTCTCGTGAAAGCTCTGCGTCGCCATCGTGCCGAAGCGCCCCAGCGGCACGCCGTTCTGCGACCCCAGCAGCCCGTGCGCGTTGTCCTCGACGACCGTGATCCCGCCGCGGCGGGCAAGATCGAGGATGGGCTCCATGTGGCACCCCACTCCGGCGTAGTGAACGACCACGATGGCTCTGGTCCGTTCCGTTATCAGGTCGGGCAGGCGGCGTTCGTCGAGGTTCAGGGTGTCGGGCCGGATGTCGCCGAACACCGGTCGGGCGCCGAACATGACGAAGGCGTTGGCCGTGCTCGTGAAGGTGAACGACGGCATGATGACCTCATCCCCGGGCGACAGCTCGAGGAGAAGAGCCGACATCTCCAGGGCATGGGTGCAGGAGGAGGTGAGGAGCACCTCGGGCGCTCCCAGGACCTGGCGCAGCAGCTCCTCGCAGCGCCGCGTATAAGGACCGCCCTCGGAGATGGTGAGGCCCTGCACGGCGTCCTGCATGTAGGCGAATTCGGTGCCCACCAGGTACGGCCGGTTGAACGGGATGCGGATGGTCACGATGGGCTCTCCGGCTCCGCCTTCCCGCGCCCCCGCGGGAGGGCCGACGCAAGGAAGAAGTGGTAGTGATCGCCCCGATGGACGACCGAGTATCCGGCCTGCTCATAAAGGCGGCACGCACCGCGGTTTTCGGTCTGGGTCGCGACTTCCACGGCCCGGCAGCCGGCTCCGCGGGCCCTGCGGTGGACCTCCGTAAGGAGGGCGGATCCGTATCCCTTCTTCTGCGCCTCCGGCGCCGTGCTCACCAGGCCGATCTCGGCCATGCCGTCTCGGATCCGGTAGGAGACGAGGGAGAGCGGGCGTCCGTCGCCCGCACGCAGGACCAGGACGTCTGCGGCGAGTTCGCCTGCAAGGGATCGTTCCAGCCAGATGCGGTACATTGCCTCGAATCGTTCGTCGGAGATCCGATCGTCGAGCTTGAACCGGGATAGGGCTCCCGCCAGGAGGGCCAGGGCGTACATGGCGTCGTCGGGTTCAGTTCCGAGGACCGAGACGCACCGGGGGTCGGATTCCGCCAGGGCGTCCGCGTGGGTGAGATCGCGTCGGTACCGGCGGTACCCGACGACGCGCCGCCCCCCGAAGCGGGTCAACGTGTCCTGTGTCGGGCGGAACGATTCGGGGGCCAGCCAATACAGGAGATGAACGCCGGTGTCGGCCGCCCGGGAAAGCACGGCGCGTAGTTCCTCTTCGTCGCCGACTTCAGCCGCGAGCTCGGCCACGGGAAACCCGAAGTGGCGCGAGTCCCAGTCCAGCGGTCGAATGTGCGCCGCGTCCACATCTACCCCCGCTCATCAACTGGTCCTGAAACCGGAATCCGGCCCATGATCGACTCCGCTACGATCCCGGATCGGGGGTGGAGCGGGAGCTTCCATGGTCGCACAGCGATAGAGTGCCGGGAAGGCATGCCACTGTCAATCCTGCCGGCTAAGGGGATGGGGTCCCTTGCGGGTGACCCGGCGCCTCGCCACCCTGGAGGCTGCGCAGCGGGTCTCGGAGAATGTCGGATTCCGCGCCCCGGGTGAAAACGGTGCCATGGACCCTGTATGAACGGCGAGCAGACCGAGGATGCGAAGGAGCGAGCGCGGCCCCGCCCCGCCGCCTACCGGGCCCTGATCTGTATCACGACGTGTGCCCGGCTGGAGAGCCTTCAGGGGTTCCTTCCCCACTTCGCCGCGTTCTGTGACGAAGACCCCCGCTTCAACCTCCTGGTGGCTCTGGACGGGACTGACCCTGCCTACCTCCGCTTCTGCGACGAATGGGAGGTGCCCCTGGTCTATTCGGATGAGCGGGAGGGGGTGGGGATCTCCAAGAACCGGGTGCTGGAGAGGCATCCCGACTTCGACTACTACTTCTTTCTCGACGACGACGTTGAGCTCCTGGACGGCTCCGTCTTTCCGGCCCATGTGGACGCGGCGCGGGCCACAGGAATCCACCATTTCTCCCTTTTCCAGCGGGGAGGCGTGCGCAAACCCACCGGGGAGTCCACGGTGGAGGGATGGCGGGTCGTCCACGGGATGTTCGGCGGGGGACAGTTCAATTTCTTCACCGGCGAGGGCCTGCGCCGCGTGGGGGGATGGCATCCCCGCTTCGCCGAGTTTCGCCGCTGGGGCCACACCGAACATAGCTACCGCTTCTGGCGCGCCGGGCTGGCGCCGGCGCCGTTCAACGTCCTCGAGGACCTCTCCGAGAGCTGCATCTGGCATGCCCCGCCCCCGGTGAGTGTGCACAAATCCATCCCGTCGGACGAGGATGAGCTCACGCCCATGGAGCGCGAACTCATCGATGAGGAGCTGACCTTCTTTCCGGTGACCACGCTCTCGGCACACCACACCAACGGAAAGCCCTTCGGGCGGCTGCGGCGCCTGGCGGCGCTGGGGCGGTCGCCGGATCGCTATCCCCTTCTCCGCGGGCGGGCGCGCCGGCGGGCATACTCGGACTTCTTTCTGTGGAAGGCCCGCCACGGGCGGGGGGCGCCCTCGCGGCTCCTTTCCTGGATCCGCGCCGTGACGCTCTGGCCCGGGAATCCCATGATCCGTCATCACCTCAAGGGCCTGCTGGCCGGGAAGGGGCACAGTCCGCCGGAGGGGGGCGCGTCGTGAGCGCCGTAAAGGTCTCGGTGGTGCTGCCCTGCTACAACGCGGAGGCTTACGTGAGGGAGGCTGTGGCCTCCATCCTCGGGCAGACGGAGGGGGATCTGGAGATCCTGGCGCTGGACGACGGATCCACCGACGGCACCGGAGCCATTCTCGCCGAGATGGCGTCGGAGGACTCCAGGGTGCGGGTCCTCACCAACCCGGAGAACCTGGGCCTGATCCTCACCCTGAACCGGGGCATCTCCGAGGCACGCGGCGAATTCGTCGCCCGTATGGACGCCGACGACGTGGCGCTGCCTCACCGGCTGGAGGAGCAGCTCCGGGTGCTGCAGGAGGATCCCGAAACCGGAGTCGTGGGATCCGGGATCCGGTTGGTGGACGAGGAGCGCCGGCCCCTGGCCGTGGTACCTCCGCGGGCCACCGCACCCCAGTCGATTCGCTTCCTCTCCCTCTTCGCCACGCCCATAGCCCATCCCTCGAGTGTAGCGCGGAGGGAGGTCCTGCGGGAGCACCCCTACCACGCCGCAGCCCAGACGCTCCACACCGAGGACTACGAACTCTTCTCGCGCATGATCAGGGCCGGGGTGGTCCTGCGCAACGTTCCTCAACCTCTCCTCGACATGCGGGTCCACGCCGCGAGCGTCTCCCGGGCCTTCGAGCGCATCCAGATCGAGAACTTCGTGAGGTGCGCCGGCGCCCACCTGGAGCGCATGACGGACCTGCGACCTCCTCCCCAGGTGCTCCGGGTTCTGGTGAACCGCATGAACGACGACACTCAGGTGGCGGATCTGGCCTGCGGCCTCGGTCTTCTCGACCGCCTGTGGAAGCGTTTCCGGGACCGTGAGCCCCACCCGGCGGTGCGCGGGGAGATCACAGCCGTGGCGGACGAGCAGCGCCTGGACATCCTCCTCCAGGCCTTGCTGCGGGGCGAGTGGCGGCTCAGGGGCGCAGCGGCGGTCCTCGCGCTGCGCTACACCCATCGCCTCCTTTCTTCGGCCTCCCGGAGCTACCTCAACCGGAAGCTGAACCACCGGCGCGGATGAGCCGGGCAGCGCGGGTCCGTTGACCCTCTCCCCCGCCGCCGGATACCTTCGGCTCATGCCTTCACCCCTTTTCTTCCGGCCTCATGGCGGGTAGGCGCCTCGGAATTCTCACGTCGGGTCCGGCGCTGGCGTCCATCGGCGTCGCGGCTGCCACCCTGGGCGTGTCCGACCCTTCGTCACGCTTTGCCGTCGCCGTCCTGGCGGCGCTGGGCATCGTGGTTACGACCATCATCGCCCGCTTCCAGAAGGATCCCGAGGCGGGGCGCTATCTGCGCGACCTCATGCTTCTCGGCGTCGGCGTTCGCCTCCTGGCCTTTGCGCTGGTCCACCAGTCGGTGGGGCCCTACGTTTTCGCCCCGGACCAGTTCACCTACGAGGGATGGGGCCGCGCCCTGGCGGCCTATTTCACCGGGCAGGGTCCGTTTCCCCACC
Organism: Gemmatimonadota bacterium; assembly: GCA_046756305.1. GTDB lineage: Bacteria > Gemmatimonadota > Gemmatimonadetes > Longimicrobiales > Gaopeijiaceae > JBHHWB01. Next base: position 34,040 of record JBHHWB010000010.1, on the reverse strand, counting down.
GGCTCTCCGACACGCTTCAGATCGGGTATCCGGTCCTCAACGGCGTCATCTACCTCATCTTCGGCCCGGCCAAGGCGGCGCCGGCGGTCCTCAACATGTTCTTTTCGGTGTGGACCGCGGTGCCCATCTACCATCTGGCCATGCACCTCGTTCGCCGGAACAGGGACGTGGCGCGCTGGAGTGCGGGCCTCACGGTGTTCTTTCCCTCCCTGGTGCTGTGGTCCATCCTCAACGTTCGAGAAGCACCCACGATCCTGACGGTGGTTCTCGTCGTCTACTTCATCGTCCGCATGCAGATGCAATTCGATCTCGCGTCCCTGGCCGGTACGGTGTCGTCGCTGGTGGTGCTGACGCTCATGCGTGAGTATCTCACGTCTCTGGTAGGCGTGGCCGGAGCCGCGGGGATCCTCATGGGGAGGTCCCGTTCTCCGGTACGTTCCCTCATCGTGGGATCGACCATGTTGGTCGCCGTGACCTTCACCATGCAGAGCATCGGCCTGGGATCTTCCCTGGGGACGGAGCCGACGCTGGAGCGGGTCCAGATGCTGCGCCAGGATTTCCAGTTCGGCGCCCGGTCCGCCTACGGGCAGGGGATCGATGTTTCCAACCCCGTGACGGCGATTCTCTACCTTCCCCTGGGACTGGCCTACTTCCTGCTTGCGCCCTTTCCGTGGGCCATCTCCTCGGCCCTGCAGGCCATCACCTTTCCGGAGATCATTCTCTGGTACCTCCTAGTTCCCTTCGGGCTCCGGGGCGCCTGGCTCGCTCTGCGCCACGACGCTCGGGCGTATACGGTGCCCCTGGCCATTCTGGTGGTGGTCACCTTCGCCTACGCCCTCGTCGAGTCGAATGTGGGAACGGCCTACCGGCACCGGGCTCAGGTCCTTCCTCTCATGTTCATTTTCTGCGCCCTGGGACTCCGCGATTACTACGCGGTGCGTTCGGCGCGCCGGGCGGCTCTGGGGCGGCAGAGGGAGCGTGCGGCGGCGCGAGGCCCGGATCCCGTGCGGCGCATGATGAAGCCGTAGGCACCCCAACGCCTTTTGGCGCCTGCCCTTGCGCTGTACGTTCCCTTCCGTCTGCCGGACTACCTGGAGAGCAAGGATGTCCTCATGATTCTCGACGGGACCGCCGTCCGCGCCCTGCGCCCACACCAGTGGGCGAAGAACCTCCTCATCCTCGTCCCCGCCCTGGCGGCCCACAGCGCCTTGACGGGGACGCTCGCCCTTACGCTGGGTGCGGCGGTGCTCGCGTTCTCCCTCCTGGCCTCCGCGGTCTACCTGGTGAACGACGTGGCCGACGCCGAGCACGACCGCCTCCACCCCACCAAACGTCACCGTCCCGTAGCGTCGGGCGCCCTTTCCCGGGGCGCGGCCCTGGGGATGGCGGGGTTCCTGGCGGTGGCGTCCCTCATCCTGGCCCTGCGGCTTCCCCGGGAGTTCCTGTGGGTGTGGCTCGTGTATCTGGGACTGACGTCCGCCTATTCGGGGGGGCTGAAGCGCCGGGTGGTCCTGGACGTGATCATCCTCGCCGCCCTGTATACGGCCCGGGTGGTGGCCGGCGCGGCGGCCGTCCAGGTACCCCTGTCGCGTTGGTTCCTGGCCTTCAGTGTCTTCGTGTTCACCTCTCTGGCGCTGCTGAAGCGGGCGGTGGAGTCGCTGGATGCCAGGGAGCGGCAGACCTCCACGCTGGGGGGGCGGGGCTGGCGGGTGGAGGATCTTCCCATCCTTATGGCCATGGGCGCCGCGTGCGCCGTGGCGGCCGCCCTGGTCTACTGCCTGTACATCACCGGGGAGGACGTGGTACGGCTCTACACCCGTCCCGACCTTCTCTGGATCGGCCTCCCCGTGATGCTGTACTGGCTCACCCGGGCCTGGCTTCTGGCCCTGCGCGGAGAGGTCCACGACGATCCCGTGGTCTTCGCGCTGAGGGATCCGGCGAGCTACGTGGTCGTGGCGGCCTTCGGACTCACCCTCTGGCTGGCGGCATGAGACACGTCATCCTGGTGGGGGCGACGGATGGAATCGGTGCGGCGCTGGCTCGCGCTTACCTGGAACGGTCCTGGCGGGTGGCGGTGGTGGGACGTAACAGCCGCAAGGTGCAGAGCCTCCTGGCGTCCCTGCGGGAGGGCTATCCCGGGGGTGTGGTGGTGGGACGGATTCTGGACGTGACGCGCCGCGACACGATCCGCCCGGCGCTTGACGCGACCCTCGTGGACCTGGGCCAGATGGACCTGCTCATCTACTGCGCCGGCGTCATGGAGACGGGACCGGCGCACGTGGAGCGTATGCTGGCGGTCAACGTACGCGGTGCCGTCGATGTGTTGGAATGGGGCGCGGCCTACCTCACCGAGGTGGGAGATGGACGCCTGGCCGCCATCGGCTCGGTGGCGGGGGACCGGGGCCGGAGGGGCAATCCCGTCTACGGCGCCACCAAGGCGGCGCTCCACGCCTACCTGGACGGCCTGCGCCATCGCCTCCACGGATCGGGGGTGGGGGTCTCCACCATCAAGCCCGGGTGGGTGCGGACGCGCATGCTGGGCGACGTCCCCGGCTTTCCCCCTTCCATTTCTCCGGCCCGAGCCGCGGAGATCATCGTGAGGCGGCTCGACGCCGGGCGCGACGAGTTCTACGTGCCCCGGTGGTGGTGGCTCATCTCCGAAGTCATTCAGAGCATGCCCACGCCCCTCTTCAAGAGGATGGCGCCCCCATGAGGCCGCCGGCACCCCGCGTCCTGCGCGGATGGGGCATGGCCAACTGGGCCCGCTCCCTCGTGTATCGGCCTCTCGACGGCGGCGAGCTTGCAGAGGCCATGATGGATGCCCGTACACGAGGGCTCACCCTGACGGCCCGCGGCTCCGGCCTGAGCTACGGAGACGCCGCGCTCAATCAGGGCGGTGCGGTTCTGGACGTCTCGGGAATGGACCGCGTCCTGGACTTCGATCCCCAGGCCGGGCTGGTGCGCGCCGAGGCGGGAACCACCATCGAGGCGCTCTGGAAGCACGTGCTTCCCGGCGGATGGTGGCCGCCGGTGGTGCCCGGCACCATGAAGGCCACCCTGGGCGGGTGCGTGGCCATGAACGTCCACGGCAAGAACCACGCGACGGCCGGAGCCGTGGGACGGCACGTGCAGGCCCTGACCCTGGTCACCGGCGAGGGGGAGGTGCGCACCCTGACCCGCGGCGTGGTGCCCGAGGACGACGCGGGGCTATGGGGGATGAGCTTGGCCGATGTCATCGGAGCCCAGGGCCTGACCGGGACCATCGTGGACGTGACCCTCTCCCTGCGCCGGGTGCACAGCGGCTACCTGGACGTGGAGGTGGAGGCCACCCGGTCCCTGCCCGAGACCTTCGAGGCGCTGGACCGGGGAGCCCGCGAAGCCGACTACACGGTGGCGTGGGTGGACTGCACCGGAATGCGGGCCGGGCGAGGCGTCCTCCATCACGCCTGGTACGTCCCCCCCGACCATGCGCTCGCCGGCAGGGCGCTGGACCCCGCCGCCCAACGCCTCCCGTCGCGGGTGGCGGGCGTGCTGCCCCGGCGTCAGGCGTGGCGGGCGCTGCGTCCCTTCACCAACCGTTACGGCATTCACCTGCTCAACTTCGGCCGCTTCCACGCCTCGGCGCTGCGGGGCAAACGGCGCTACGCCCAGACCCACGCTGCCTTCCATTTCCTTTTGGACTACGTGCCGGACTGGAAGCGGGCCTACGGGCCCCACGGCCTCATGCAGTATCAGCTCTTCATTCCGGCGGCCGGGGCTCGGGAGGCCTTTGCCGACGCGCTCCATCAGCAGAAGAAGCTGGGGGTGCCCTCGTACCTGGGCGTCATGAAGCGGCACACGCCGGAAGACGCCGCGGCCTCGTACTCGGTGGACGGATACTCTCTGGCCCTGGATTTTCCCGTGCTGCGGGGGGAGGGATACAGCCGTCTCATGCGTCTTTGCCGCGCTCTGGATCGAATCGTGGAGGATCACGGAGGCCGCATTTACGCCGCCAAGGACGCGGTGAGCCTGGGGGAGCTCCCGGAGCGGCGGGACCCGGCCTTCTCCTCCAACCTGGTGCGGCGCTGGGAGCGGGGGCTCTCCTGAGCGCCCCCGCCGCGGAACCGGCCTCCCGGTCCGGAGGCGAACGACGGCGTCGGGGGCTCCTCCTCCCGGCGGCCGCGGCGCTCACGGCGCTGTCGCGCCTTTCCTGGCTGGGGCCGGGGTACGGCACCGACCCCGACGCCTACCGCGTGATCCTGTCGGCCCGGGCGCTGGCGGAGCACGGAGCCTATCGCTACTCCCGGCCCCCGGGCTATCCGATTCACGAGGCGCTGACCGCCCTCGTGGTGAAGGGGGGCGCCGCCGCCGCCAACGGACTCGTCGCGGCGTTCAGCGTGGTGGCGTTCGTGGCGTTTGCCCGCGTTCTGCGTCACGTCGGCATCCGCGACCGCATCCCCGTCGCACTGGCCATGGCTTTCACCCCCGTGGTATTCGTCAACTCGGTGGTGAGCCTGGACTATGTGGTGGGGCTCGCCCTGGCGCTCCTCGCCGTAGACGCGGTGCTGAGGAACCGATGGATGCAGGGGGGTGTGTGGCTCGGCCTGGCCGTGGGGGCCCGCATCACCTGGGGCGGAATGCTCGTGCCCCTGGCGATCTGGAGCTTCTCCGCCGGAAGGGACACCCGGGGCTTTCTGCGACTTGCGGGCGCCACGGTGGCGACGGGAGCCGCCGTCTTCGTGCCGGTGTTCGCCACCTACGGGACGGGCTTCTTCACCTTTTCGGAGGCGGCGGCCTATCCGGGACTGGGGGCCGTCCTGGTCCGTCTCGGGCCGGATACGTGGGGCACCCTGGGCGCCGCGGCCCTGGCGGTGGCGCTTCCGGCCGCCCTGATTCGTTCGGCTCCGATCCGATCGGTGCTGGGCGGACCCGCCCGGTTCCGGGCGTGGCGCGTCGCAGTCGGCGCGCAGGGGGGCGTCCCTCCCGGGATGCGCCCCGTGCTTCTCCTGGCGGGTTCGACGGTGGTGCTCTACATCCTGGTCTTTCTTCGCCTCCCCCACGCGGCGGGCTACCTGGTGCCGGTGGTGCCCTTCCTCCTTCTCGCCCTCGCCGTGCTCCTACCGCGCGGGGCGGTATGGGTCCTGTGCGCCCTTCTGGTCCTTTCCTCGGTGGTGAGCGTGGGCCGGAGCGGAGTGTCCTTCGGGGGGCCCATGGCGTGGCAGCGCGAGGCGCGGGTCCGGGACGTGACGCGCATGGCGGGTTGGATGGCACGCATCGCGGAAGTGCCGCAGGGCTCGGTGGTGGTGGCGGGAAGCCACCTCCCCGCGTTGGAAGTGGCGCTGGGTGCCGACCCTCTGCAGGTCTTTCCCGAGCCCGGCACGGTGGGGAGCGCGTCGGGAGTCGGCGCAACCGTCCGGGGCGGCGAAGTGGAGCTCCGCTACCTGGTCTCCGAAGTCGAGGCGTGCGCCGCGTACCGCCGGGCGGGGCGGCGCGTCTACTGGATCGCCGGGGCCGCTGATTTCAATCGTCAGATTTACGGAGTGGATCTCGCCGCAGCCTGCGGCGCCGTTCCCCTGGGGGCGGAGGAAAGTGCCATGGTGGAACGCTAGATGTGCGGTATCGCCGGCATCGTCCGTCTGGGAGAAGGCGCGCCGCCTCCCCGCCGGGAGGAAGCGCTGGCCATGGCCGGGCAGATCCGCCATCGCGGTCCCGACGGCGTCTCGGCGTGGATCTCTCCGTCGGGTCGGTGCGCTCTGGGCCACGCCCGTCTCAAGGTCATCGATCTGGAGACGGGGGATCAGCCTATGGGAAACGAGGACGGCTCCATCCAGGTGGTCTTCAATGGAGAGATCTACAACTTCGCCGAGCTGCGGGCGGAACTCGAGAGATCCGGCCACCGGTTCCGCACCCGTAGCGACACGGAGGTGCTGGTCCACGGATACGAGGCGTGGGGAGAGGAGCTGCCCGCGCGCCTCAACGGGATGTTCGCTTTCGCCGTGTGGGACGAACCCCGGGGCGTCCTCCTTCTGGCCCGGGACCGTGCGGGCCAGAAGCCTCTTTTCTGGACCCGGGCCGGGGAGCGTGTGGCCTTCGCCTCGGAAATCAAGGCGCTTCTGGCGCTGGAGTGGGTGGAGGATGCCATGGACCCCACGGCGCTCCCCTACTACCTGGCGTACGGCTATGTGCCGGGACCGGCCACCTTCTATCGGGGAATCCGGACGTTGGAACCGGCACGGCTCATGTGGGTGGGGGACTCGAGGATGTCCGAATGGGCGGCAGACAGGCCCCCGGGTGGAACCTCGGCCCGCTTCTCGGGCCGCACCATGACCCCCCGGGCCTACTGGCGCCTCCACTGGACCTCCGACGAGGAGGTGGGCGACGCCCAGGCCTGCGCCCGGGTGCGGAGCCTCCTGGGCGACGCGGTGGAGCGGCGATTGGTGGCCGACGTCTCCCTGGGCGCCTTCCTCTCCGGGGGGATCGACTCCACCCTGGTGGTTGGCCTCATGCGCGAGCGCATCGAGGGACCCATCCGCACCTTCTCCCTGGGCTTCGCCGACGATCCCACCTACGACGAGACCGAGTTCGCCCGCGTGGCGTCGCGCCGTTTCGCCACCGAGCACACCGAGTTCCGCGTGGAGGCCCATGAGATCGGGCTGGTGGACGACCTGGTCCACGCCCACGACCAACCCTTCGGCGACTCCTCGGCCATTCCCACCTACATCGTTTCCCGCCTGACCCGGGAACACGTCACCGTGGCCCTCACCGGCGACGGGGGCGACGAGATGTTCGCCGGCTACCCGCGTTTCCTGGGGATGGTGCTGGCCGAGTCCATGCCGCGCTGGATGGTCCTGCTGGGCGGAAGGATGGGGCGTTGGGCCCCGCACCACGCGAATTTCCGCCATCCGCTGCGGCGCTTCGCGCGCTTCTTTGAGGCGGCGGCGCTCCCGCCCGAGGAGCGCATGCTGCGCTGGATCGGGTTTCTGCCCGACGCGCTGCCCCGCATCCTGCGTCCCGAGCTTCGCGATCTGGTGAGCCGGGCGGCCCTCACCGAGAGCTTCCGCCGCCCGTGGGCAGCCCATGAGGGCGAGTCCACCCTGGCCCGGACCCTGGCGCTCAACTTCGAGACCTACCTGCCCGAAGACCTTCTGGTGAAGGCGGATCGCTGCTCCATGGCCCACGGCCTGGAGGTGCGGGCGCCCTTCCTGGATCCCGAGCTCATGACGTTCGCCGCCACCCTCCCGGATCGTACGCGCATCCGGGGGCGCACCCTCAAGTGGCTCCTCAGGACGGCCTTCTCCGACCTCCTGCCCTGGGAGATCACGAGGCGCGGAAAGATGGGTTTCGGGGTGCCGCTGCCGGTCTGGTTCCGCACCCACTGGAAGAGCTACTTCGAGGCCCGGGTACTTGCTCCCGATGCCCGCACGGCGGAGTGGCTCGTCCCCGAGGTGGTGTCGGCGCTCTGGGAGGAGCACCAGACGGGACGCGCCGACCACGGCCATGCCCTCTGGGCGCTCCTCACGCTGGAGACGTGGCTGCGGCAGCGGGAAAGATAGGGGGCCGGTGGTTGCAATCCGGGGCCGGTTGTCGGATTTTCAGCCGTCCACCCAACCCTCCCACGGGCTGTTCCTGAACTGCGGAAGCGAGTCTATGGCACGTCCACGCCTGTTCTACGTCCTCGGGTCTCTCGAGGCCAACGACACCGGCGATGAGATCGTCACCATCCTGGGGCGCCTTTCACGGGCCCGCTTCGAGCCGCGCGTCATCGGGCTCGGCGGCAGCGACGAGCTCCGGGAGCGGATCGCGCGCATGAAGGTGCGGGTGTACCCCCTTGGGCTCTCGGGTCCCCTGGGTGCGCTCCTTGCGGTGTGGAAGGTGCGCTCCCTCCTCAAATCCATGGACGCCGAAGTGGTCCACGGCTTCGGGGCATGGGGAGGCGCCGTGGCGGCCCTGGCTGCGCCTGCGGGCGTGTCGGTGGTGCGATCCGTGTCCCGGCCGCCCGTTTCGGGCTCGGATCTGCGGGGATGGATCCTGGGCCTCATGGAGCGCAGAGCCGCCAAGCGGGACGGGATTCACTATCTGGTACCCGACGAAGCGGCCCGGGAGATGGTGGCGAACCATTACGGCGGAGGAGAGACCACCGTCGTTCCCACCTCCATCGACGTGGCCGGCCTCCGGGAAGCGGTGCGAGGCATGGGGCGGGACGGAGCCCGCCTCAAGCTGGGTATCGCCCCGGACGAGACCGTCTTTGCGTGCCTCACCCCCTTCCACTCGGGATTCGCCATGGATGAGATCCTGCAGGGCCTCGCCGTAGCCCGGCGGGAGCATCCCGGCATCCGTCTCTTTCTCGTGGGGAGCGGACGCCACGAGGGCTCCAGTCGCTGGAAGGCGGAGGAGCTGCGTCTGGACGACGCGGTGGTCTTCCTTGGACGAGGTCCCGAGGCGGAGAGCATCTGGGCCGCGGCCGACGTGGTGGTGGACGCCTATCCGTGGAAGGAGTGGTCCCGGGGCGCCCTCAAGGGCCAGGCGGCGGGCTTGCCGGTGGTCAAGCGCGTGAACGGCATCGAGGAGAACGGCCTGGAAGCCGACGACGGCATGCCCCTCATCTCGGGACAGGCGGATCGCTTCGGATCGGGGCTCGTGCGCCTGGCCGACGATGCCGCTCTACGGGAGCGCATCCGCGCTTCCCAGACCCAGGCCGCTGCGGGGCACGATGTGGCCGAGATCGCCGAGCGCCTGGCGCAGGTCTACCAGAGCCAGAGGGACTGACGATGCGCATTCTCGTGACCGGGGGCGCCGGGTTCATCGGATCCCACCTGGTGGAGCGTCTCCTGGAGCGAGGCGACGAGGTTTTCGTGGTGGACGACCTGTCCACCGGATCCCTGTCCAACCTCGCCGGAGTCCGGCAGCATCCCCATCTCCACCTGAACGTGGACACCATCCTCAACTGGCCCATGATGAACGAGACGGTGGCCAAGTGCGACCGGGCCGTCCACCTGGCCGCCGCGGTGGGGGTGCGCAAGATCATCGACGAGCCGGTGGAGACCATCACCACCAACGTGCGGGGCACCGAGATCGTGCTGGACTGCTGTCACGAGCATCAGGTGCCCCTCTTCCTGGCCTCCACGTCGGAGATCTACGGAAAGGCCGGCGACCGCCTCCACGAGGACCACGACCGCGTCATGGGCAGTGTATCCCACCGCCGGTGGGCCTACGCCTGCACCAAGACGCTGGACGAGTTCCTGGCGCTGGCGTACCACCACGAGAAGGGGCTGCCGGTGATCATCGGCCGCTTCTTCAACACGGTGGGCCCGCGCCAGTCGGGGCAGTGGGGCATGGTGCTCCCCAACTTCGTGGCGGAAGCTCTGGAGGGCGCGCCTCTGCAGGTGTACGGAGACGGGCGGCAGAAGAGGTGCTTCTGCCATGTCGCGGATACGGTGCGAGCCATCATGGGTCTCATGGACCACGAGCAGTCGTGGGGAGAGGTGTTCAACATCGGTTCGGAAGAGGAGATCACCATCCTCGGGCTTGCGGAAAAAGTGCGGGACCGGGTGGGGAGCGAATCAGCCATCAAGCTCATTCCCTACGACGTGGCGTACGGCCAGGGGTTCGAGGACATGGAGCGTCGCCAGCCCGACATCACGCGTATCCGCAACCTCATCGGGTGGTCCCCGCAGCGGGATCTGGACCAGATCATCGACGAGACCATCGCCCACATGAGGGAGACCGCGACGGCGTGAGATGCGTCGCGTGAGCGCTTCATCCGGGACGGACCGCTCTCCTGCGCTCATCCACCGCGTCATCGCCCGCCTCAACGTGGGCGGCCCCGCCATGCACGTCGTGAACCTGACGTCGGCCATGAACCGGGGTCCGTGGCGGACGCGGCTCCTGGCGGGGTCCGTCATGGAGACGGAGGGCGACATGGAGTACTACGCCGGCGAGCGCGGCGTGGAGGTCACCCACATCCGCGGACTCTCCCGGGAGATCAGCCCCATGGCCGACCTCGGGACGCTGTGGGCCCTCTATCGCTGGTTCCGCCGGGAACGCCCCGCCGTCGTTCACACCCACACGGCCAAAGCCGGAACGCTGGGCCGCCTGGCCGCGATCCTGGCGGGGGTGCCGGTGCGTATCCACACCTTTCACGGCCATGTCCTGGGCGGAGGATACTTCTCTCCCGCCCGGACGCGCTTCTTCCTGGCCGTGGAACGATGGCTGGCCCGGGCCACGCAGCGGCTCGTGGTGCTCACGCGGGCTCAGGCGCAGGAGATGGCGGAGGATCTGCGGGTAGCGCCGCGGGAGAAGTTCGCCGTGGTACCCCTTGGGCTGGAACTGCGGCGCTTCGCTGAGCGTGACCGGGAAGCGGTCCGACGAGAGACGCGGGCGCGGCTGGGGATCGCCGACGGGGTGAAGGTGGTGGGGATGGTGGGCCGCATGGTGCCCATCAAGAACCACGAGCTCTTTCTGGAAGCCATGGCCCTCACCGACCCGGAAATCGAGGCGATGGTCGTAGGATCCGGGGAGCGGGCCAGCTACCTGAAGGAATACGCCGACGCCCGGGGGGTGGGCGACCGGATCCGGTGGCTGGGGTGGAGGAGCGACCTGGAAGACCTCTATCCCGCCATGGACGTGGTGGCGCTGACCTCCCACGACGAGGGCACGCCGGTGGCGCTCCTGGAGGCCATGGCGGCGGGATGCCGTGTGGCGGCGCGGGACGTGGGCGGGGTGGGGGAGGTCCTGGCGGAGGTGGAGAAACCCACCGGCGCACCGCCGGGCGCGCTCCTCCCCCGGTCCTCCGGCGCCGAAGCGTGGGCCCGGGCCCTGGAGGAAGAGGCGGGGCGGGAGCCGCTGGAGAGCCGGGTGCGGGAGTATGTGGCGCGCAGCTTTTCCGTGGAGCGTCTGGCCCGGGACATGGATGCCCTCTATCGTTCCGCCGGGGTGAAGGCGCCTCCGCCCGCGGACGGTGTGGGGGGAGGACCGGGAGAGGGGAGCCGGGTGCCGCAGAATGACGAAAGGCGAGAGACGTGAAGCGACAGGACGACGTGGCGCGGATTCTGGAGGCGCTGGAGGCGGCTTCGGAGGCCGTGCGCCCCTTCATTCCCGGCGACGTGGCCTTTTCGGTGAAGGAGGTGCGGGGCGATCCCCTCACCGAAGCCGATCTGGCGGCCGACCGGGCGCTGCGCCAGGTGCTGCCCCGGTCCGGCGAGGGGTGGCTCAGCGAGGAGACCGCCGACAGCCCGGACCGCCTGGTTCGGGGGCGGGTGTGGGTGGTGGATCCCATCGACGGCACCCGGGAGTTCGTGGAGGGGATTCCCGAGTGGTGCATCTCGGTGGGCCTCGTGGAGGACGCCCGTCCCGTAGCCGGCGGGATCTACAACCCCGCCACGGGGGAGATGGTGGTGGGATCGCTGGAGACGGGCGTCACCTACAACGGGGGTCCCGCCGCCGTCCTGGATCCGGCAGACCTGACCGGCGCCCGCGTCCTGGCTTCCCGCTCCGAGACGCGGCGTGGTGAGTGGGAGCGCTTCGGCGAGGCACCCTTCCGGGTGGAGCCGTGCGGCTCGGTGGCCTACAAGATGGCGCTGGTGGCGGCGGGCCAGGCCGAGGCCACCTGGACGCTGGTGCCCAAGAGCGAGTGGGACGTGGCCGCCGGAACGGCCCTGGTACGCGCCGCCGGCGGCGCGGTGACGCTGGCCGACGGGAGTGAGCCCTCCTTCAACCAGGAACAGCCTGTCTTCCCCAACTTCGTGGCGGCCGGCCCCCACACGCTGCGGCGCCTGGTGGACGACTGGCTGGAGGAGGGGAGATGAGGCGGGGGAAGTCGGAGAAGGCGGTGGGATCGGCACCCACGGAGAGGGGCCCGGGGCGTCGGGCGTGGCGGCTCGGCGGCGCACCGGCGGCCCGGCGAGCCTTCCGTCTGCCGCCCCTCGTCCTCCTGCTTGCCGCCGCGGCGCTGACGCGGCCCGCGCCGGCCGCGGCTCAGGCTTCGCTGGTGCCGCCCGATCACCCCGTGTACGGGTGGCTGCTGCACCAGCGGGCGGCGGGCGCCCTGGACCGCTTCGCCTACGAGGCCCAGCCCCTCTCGCGCGGGGAGGTCCTGGAGGCGCTGCGCGCCGTGGCCCGGCGGGAGGACAGACTGGCGGGAGCCGACCGCTCCCTCCTGGCCGCCTGGATCCGGGAGTTCTCCCCCGAGGAGGTGGAGCGCAGCGCCGCACGCACCCTGGGGGAGCGCTGGCAGGATGCCGCCGCAGGGCGGGGAGAGCCCCACCTCCTGGCCGTGACCGGCGACGAGGGCAGCCTGGTGGTGGACGGCATGGTGGGGGCGGGATACCTGAGCGCTGATGAAGCGGGAGTGACGGCGGCCTCGCCGGCGCCCACGGCGGGGCTGCGTGCCTACGGAAACGTCACATGGGGTGGGCAGCAGGCGGTTGAGGGGCCGGGTTCCGGGGGCGCCGGCTTCCACCTGGAGGTCACCGGCGTCACCGCCACAGGAGATGCCGGGGCGCTGCAGTTCGATCGCCGGTATCGAACCACGCGGGCCGTGGCGGTGGACGGGGACGACCGGGCCCTCCGGGTGGAGGGCGCCGTCTCGGTACGTTGGAAGGCTCTTTCCGCCGACGTGGGACACATGGCGCTGCGTTACGGGGTGGGGTGGGGGGAGCCCCTCATCCTCTCGGCCGCGGCGCCCTCCTTCACCTGGGCTCGGGCCCGCATCCGGGCCGGGGTCTTTCAATACACCGCCCTCCACGGCCGCCTCATCTGGGACGGCGAGAAGGACGGCGTGGTCCTTCAGCGCGGCGAAGCGGTGTCGGACAGGAACGCCACCGCCCGCTGGATCGCCATGCACCGGGTGGACATCCAGCCCCACCGCAATGTGGACCTGTCCTTCTCGGAGATCCTTCTCTACAGCGCCCGGGGGATGGATCTGGCGTATGTGAATCCCATCCAGCCCCTCTTCTTTTCAGAGCTGGACAATGATACCCGCGACAACGCTTTGTGGGCGTTCGAGGGTATCCTGCGTCCGGCGCGGGGTGTGGAACTTTCCGCCGTCGTTCTCGTGGACGACGCCTCGACATTGAGCCGGATCTTTCGCCCGGAACGAGGAGACGGGGAGGGACCAAATCCGGATCGGGCGTACGCCTTTCAGGGCAGGTGGGCCGAAAGGGGGTGGGACCTGGGACTCTCCTACACCCGAGTGGAGCCCTGGATGTACACCTACCGATATGCTCTCATGGTATACGAGAACAGGGGGTTTTCTCTGGGAAGCTCCTTGGGGCCCAACGCCGACGAAACACGGCTGCGGGTACGGCGCTGGCTTTCCCGGCGAGGGTGGCTGGAGGTATGGGCCGGGCGGGGGCGCAAGGGCGTAAACCCTGTGCAGGCAGACGGCTCCAGCCTCAATGTGGGCGGCAGCCTCCTCGACGGAAACCGGGGCGATGATCCGGACATTTGGGAGCTGCCCTTCCTGGCCCGGGCCGATGTTCACGACGTCCGCCGCCTTGGCGCCGAAGTCCGTGTGGAGCCCATCCGAGGCCTCGTCCTCACGGGTTCGTACGAGCGGACCGATATCACCCGGGGAACCCGGCTGCCCGACCTGAATCTCCTGCGCTTCGGCGTGACCGTGGGATTCTGACATGGACATGTCACCCCTTCTTCTGGCGGGCATCGTCGCGGGGCTGGCGCTGGTCCTCACCGCCGTGCTCACCCCGGTGGTGCGCGGCGCCGCCATCGCCGGCGGTATGGTGCGTCCGGTCCAGGAGGACCGCTGGCATCAGCGCCCCACCCCCGCCATCGGTGGGGTGGCCATCTTTCTGGGCGTGGGGCTCGCCCTGGGGGTGGGGTATTTTCTCGATCCGGCGACCACGGCGGGGCTGGCTGCGCGGCCTCCCCACGCCATCCTGCCCTGGACAGCGTGGGAAGGCCTGGTGGTGGCGTCCACCCTGGCCTTTCTGCTGGGACTGGTCGACGACTTCCTGCACCTGCGGCCTCTGACCAAGCTCGCCGGGCAGGGGGTGGCGGCGCTGGTGCTTCTCCTCAGCGGCATCGGCGTCTGGCTCACCGGCTGGTACGCGGTGGATGCGGCCATTTCCCTGCTCTGGTTCGTGGGCATCACCAACGCCATGAACCTCCTAGACAACATGGACGGGCTGGCAGCGGGCATCGCCGCCATCGCCGCCGGATATCTGGCGTTGCTCTTCGTTCTGGAGGGCGCATCCGGGCTGGCGGTCCTGGCCCTGGGCCTCGCGGCGGCCCTCGTCGGCTTCCTGGCGCACAACTATCCGCCGGCGCGCATCTTCATGGGGGATTCGGGCTCCCTCTTCCTGGGTCTCCTCCTGGCCGGACTCGCGCTGGCGCCGGCACCCGGCCTCTCCCGAAGTCTGGCCGCCGTGCTGGCGGCGCCGGTGCTCATCCTGGGCGTGCCCATCCTGGACACGACGCTGGTGACGGTGGGCCGCCTGCTGGAGGGCCGCCCCATCAGCCAGGGGGGGCGCGACCACACCTCCCACCGCTTCGTGGATCTGGGGATGCCCGAGGACCGCACCCTCTGGATGCTGTGGGGCCTGGCGGCTCTGGGCGGCGGCGTGGGCGTTCTTCTCCGCTCCGCAGAGCGGGGGACGGCCCTCCTTCTGGGAGGCATCCTGGTGGGGATGCTGACGCTGGTGGGTGCCTACCTCCTTTCGGTGCGCTTCCGCTCCCTGGAGGCCGGAGGCGGGGAAGGGCTCTCCCTCTATCGCTTCCTGGTGCGAGCGCACCAGAGCTATCCCATCCTGGCGCTCGTCCTGGACGCGCTGTGGATCAGCCTGGCCTACTACGCCGCGTATCTGATCCGCTGGGATCCCACGGAGCTTCCCGCCGAGCTTCCCTATTTCCAGCGCACTGTGGTGATCTATGTGGGCGTGAAGGTTGTGGCCTTCATTCTTTCGGGGATGTACTCGGCGCCCTGGCCCACGTTCGGGCTCCACGACGCCGTCCGCGTTCTCCGTGCCAACTTCATCGCCACCCTGCTGGCGGCCGGGGTCCTTCTGATTCTGGAGCGGGTGGGCCTTTCCCGGGGCGTGGTGGCCATTGATTTCCTGGTCTGCACCCTCCTCACCGTGGGCTCGCGCTTTTCCTTCCGCCTCCTGGAGGGGACCACCCGGCGCTGGTCCGACTCGGGGACTCCGGCGGTGGTGGTGGGCTCACCTGGGGAGGCGGAGTTGGCGGTACGGCACCTCCACGCCTACCCCGGAGAGGGACTGCGCCCCGTGGCGGTGGCGGCCCCCGAGGTGGCGGTGGCGCGCGGCAGCCTGGGGGCCCTCCCTCTCTTTGGCGGACAGGCTGCTCTGCGCCACGCCATCCAGGCCAGCGGCGCTCAGGCCGTGGTCCTTGTGGACCGCGGCGACGGGGCGCCCGCGGGGCAGCGCGCCCTGCGGCGCTACCTGGACGCCGAGGGCGCGGTGGACGCCTACGCGCTGGAGATCCGGGTGCGTCGCGTGGAGTCGAACCTGCGGGAGTGATATTCTTAAGGACGCCGAACCCCGCTGCCGGCTGCCCGGGACGGCGGTAGATGGCGACGACCTGCCGCGGATCGCGACGGATCCCGGTGAGGCGACACAACCCCCTCAATACGAGAGCGCACCCATGGTCGAAGAGACCATTCAGCGATTCAGGAACGACGATCTGACGCTGGGCGTCATCGGTCTGGGCTACGTGGGGCTCCCTCTGGCCGTGGAGGCGGCCCGGGGCGGTCTCCGCGTCATCGGCTTCGACGTGAACCCCGAGGTGGTGGCCGGCGTCAACCACGGCCGCTCCCACATCCAGGATCTGTCGGACGCGGACGTGGGAACGCAGCGGGAAGCCGGGCGTCTGGAGGCCACCACCGAGATGGGTCGGCTGGCCGAGTGCGACGCCGTATCCATCTGCGTTCCCACGCCCTTATCCAAGACCCGGGATCCGGACGTATCCTACATCATCGCCGCCAGCGACGCCGTGGCGGCGGCGCTCCGTCCGGGGCAGCTCGTGGTGCTGGAATCCACCACCTATCCGGGGACCACCCGGGAGATCCTTCTCACCCGGCTGGAGGCCGGCGGCCTGCGTGCCGGAAAGGATTTCTTCCTTTGCTTCAGCCCCGAGCGTGTGGATCCGGGCAATCCCACCTGGCACACCCGGAACACCCCCAAGGTCATCGGCGGCATCACGGAGGCGTGCGGCGCCGTGGGGACCGCCTTCTACGAACGCTTCATCGAGACCATGGTTCCCGTCTCCACGGCGGAGGCGGCAGAGCTCACCAAGCTCCTGGAGAACACCTTTCGCTCGGTGAACATCGGGCTGGTGAACGAGCTGGCGCTCATCGCCGATCGCCTGGGGGTGGACGTCTGGGAGGTCATTGACGCCGCCGCCACCAAGCCGTTCGGCTTCATGAAATTCACCCCGGGTCCGGGGCTGGGGGGACACTGCATTCCGGTGGATCCCCATTACCTCTCCTGGAAGATGCGCACCCTGAACTACAAGACCCGGTTCATCGAGCTGGCATCGGAGATCAACGCGGAGATGCCGCTCTTCGTGGTGGGGAAGGTAAGGGAGGCGCTCAACCGTCACCGCAAGGCGGTGAACGGATCCCGCATCCTCATCCTGGGCGTGGCGTATAAGCGGGATGTGGACGACGTGCGCGAATCGCCGGCCATGGACGTGGTCGGTCTTCTCGTAGCCGACGGCGCTCAGGTGCGCTACCACGACCCCTACGTGCCACACCTGAGGGACGAGGAGTTGGAGATGGAGTCGGTGGAGCTCACCGACGACGAACTCTCCGCGGCCGATGCCGTGGTGATCCTCACCGACCATTCCGTGTTCGATCTGCAGCGAGTGGTGGAGCGGGCCGGCATCCTGGTGGATGCCAGAAACGCCACGGCGGGCCTCGTGGAGGCCCGCCGTGGGAGTGACCGCTGGATCGTGAAGGGATAGGGATCGAGGGCGCGCCGTTCTCCCAGGCCATCCCACGCGGAGGTGGGGGCCTGGGGGCCGCTACACCTTCGCCGGTTTGCGCTCCTTGCGCTTCCGCTTCTTCTTGTCGTCGGCGTAGTAGTAGTGGTAGTAGTACCCGTATTTCCCGTAGCTGCTGTAGTAGCGGGAGTCGCGGCGGAAATCCACGTCGTTGAGAATGCATCCCAGCACGGGCGCCCGCACGTTGCGGAGCTGCTCCGCGGCGTAGGTCAGGGCGCCCTTTTCCGTGGCGTTGGCACGGGCCACCAGGACCACGCCGTCGGCCTTGGTACCCAACACCGCCGCGTCGGTGACCACGGTGAGGGGCGGCGAGTCAATGATGATGAGGTCGAAGCGTTCCTCCAGCGCCTCAAGAAGCGCCCTCATGCGTTGAGATCCCAGCACCTCCGCCGGGTTGGGCGGGTAGGGCCCCGAAGCGAGGAAGTGGAGCTTCCCGCTCTCGCCCAGGTCGATCTCCTGGATGGCCTCGGCCACGTTCACGGTGCCGGCCAGGACATTGGTGAGGCCGGGTTCGCGGGGCACGCCGAAGACGGTGTTGAGTACGCCCCGGCGCAGATCGCCGTCAATAAGGAGGGTACGGATGCCCTGCTGCGCCAGGGTGATGCAGAGGTTGGCCGCCGTGGTGGACTTGCCGTCCTGGGGCAGGGGGCTGGAGAAGACGATGGTGCGGGGCGGGTTGTCCGGGTTGCTGAAGGTGAGGTTGGTGCGCAGCGTCCGGTACGCCTCGGACACCGGGTTGCGGGGGTCGCGCCCCGCGACGAGGCGGGCGGCCAGCCCGGCACCGTTGGCGCCCCGGCGCCCGTCGGTGAGGGCTTCGCGGATGCGGGGGATCATGCCCAGCACCGGTGCGCCGCCCGCGGCGTTCTGCACGTCTTCGCGGGTGTGGACGGTCTCGTCCATGTACTCCCGGGTGAAGGCCACGCCCACGCCCAGCATGGTACCCAGGATGAGTCCCAGGAGGACGTTGAGCATGCGTCGCGGCTTCACCGGGCGGGTGGGAAGGACCGCCGGGTCCACCACCCGCACGGTGGCATCGTCCACGGCCTCAAGGATGCGGGCCTCCTGGAGGCGGTTCTGCAGCAGGGTATAGACCTCTTCCAGCACCTTGGTCTGGCGCTCCAGGCGGGCGAGCTGCACCTCCTTGGCGGGGATGCGCTCCAGCTCGGTGCCGAAGCGGGCCAGGGTGCGATCGTAGGCCTCCACCTGGTTCTTCAGGCCCTGGAGATAGGTGAGGGCCGTATTGCGAAGCTGGGCCTCGATGTCGTGGATCCGCTGGGTCAGGTTCTGGACCTCGGGGTCCTCCATGGTGCGCCGTTCCAGAAGCCTGGAGCGCTCGGCGTTGGCCTGATTCAGCGTACGCAGCAGCTCTGACGCCGCGGCGTTCCGGAAGAGGGAGGGGAAGGAGATGAGGCGCACGTAGGGAGAAGGCGCCGCCGGATCGGCGGTGCGCGCCTCGGCCTCGATCTCATCCACCAGACGCTGGAGGGCGTCGCGCTCGGCGTCGATGGTGTTGCGTTCCGCCTGGAGGCGGGTGAGCTGGGTCACCTGAGCATCAGCTTCGGCGGAAAGGCTCACCACCTGCTCTCCCTCGCGGAAGGCGGTGAGGGCCTCCTCTGCGGCGGTCAGTTGGCGGGAGAGGGTGTCGATCTGCTCTTCCAGGAAGGCCACCGTGCTGCGGGCCTCCGTCTTACGGATGTTCTTGCCCCGCTCGATGAAGCGTTTTGAGAGGGTGTTGGGCACCTGATGCACCAACTGGGTGTCGGTGGATTCGTAGCGCACCGTGATGATGGAGGCCTCCCTATTGGGCCTGGAGACCGAAATACCTCCACGAAGGCCCTCGACAGCTTGCTCGAAGGACGACACGGAAACCACGATGCGATCGTAGTCTTCCGCCGCCTGCTTGAGGAGGAAGGTGGCGCCGGGAAGCGCCGCCGGAGTGGTGGCCGAAGCCAGCCCCAGGTCCGTGCCCAGCTCCTCCTCAGTGACGGCGTAGGATCCGTCGGGCCGACGCTCCAAAACATACACGCCCTTGGGCGCCCACCGCTCCACGAAGATGGACTCCAGGAGCGCGGCACGAGCTACGCCCCGGGGCTCCACCATACGGATCTGCAGGCCCAGGGAGTCCACGACCTGTTCGGCCAGGGTGCGGCTGCGGATCACTTCCATTTCCGTCTCCACCTCACTTCCCGAGGAGAGAGACTGGAGCACGTCCAGGACGGGCAGCTCTGTGCGGTCCTCTTCGATGCGGATGGAAGCCTCCGCCTGGTAGACCGGAATGGTGTAGAGGGTGTAGGCCACCGTCGCCCCTACGACCAGGGCAAGAGAGAAGAGGATGACGAGCCAGTTGCGGACGAGGAGGTTCCAGACGTCGCGCAGGTGGATCTCGTCGTCGGGGGCGTTCCCGTTGGTGAGGGGCGGGCTCTGTTCCATGGAGGGGTTCAGCGGATAAAGAGGGCGATGATGAGACTCACCGTGCCGGTGATGGTCGCCGCGACCACCCCGGAGTTGCGGCTGATCCAGCTCCGCTCGGGCACGTAGATCTGATCTCCGGAGCGGATGGGGGAGTCGGCAATGCGCGTGTCGCGGGTGATGTCCACGGCGACGGCCTTTCCGTCACGGATGATGCGGATCTTGTCGGGATCTCCGAGCTGGGTCGCTCCCCCCGCCATGGCAAGGGCATCGGCCACGGTGATTGTGGGATCCACCAGGTGGAGGCCCGGCTCATTGACGGCGCCGGTGATGCGAATACGGCGCAGCACCGTCACGTCGATGGACGGGTTCTTCAGGTACACCCGGTAGTCGGCGAGAAGGCGGGCCGCCAGCGTTTCGGGTGTGTCGTCGAGCACCCGGTATTCACCCACCCGGGGAAAGACCACCACGCCGGCCTCGTCCACGATGAAGTCCCCCGACATCTCGGGCTCGCGCCAGATACGCAGGCGGATGACGTCGCCGGGCCGGAGAAGCTGGGAGTCGGGCGAGGCCATGCTCGGAGGCGTCTCCTGGGCCCGGAGGGGCTCCGGAAGCGAGAATCCGATGGTGGCGAAGGAAAGGATGGAGACCAACAGGAGGACGGATCGTCCCACGGAAATACCTTTGTTCGAATTCGGAAAGAGGAAAGGACTGCGGCGCCCGATGCTGCGGAAGAACCCGGTAATTCTATGCCAATCTACTACACCTGTTCCCCGGCAACAACGCAAAAGCCTCAGCCGAGAACATCGTGGAGGGCGGCCTCCCAGCGGTCCAGGCCCGCTTCCAGGGAGAAACGTTGGAGGAGGACCTTGCGACCTCGCTGCCCCATATGCTCCCGCAGACCCGTGTCGGCGCGCAGCTCTTCCACGATGTCGATGAGGCGGCGCGACGGGGTCCGAACACCTTCAGGGTCTACCACCACGCCGGCGCCCGCCTCTTCCAGGATGCGAGCGGGCTCGGCGCCGGCGGGGCCCACCATGACCCCCGGTCTCCCCGCCGCCATGATGCCGAACACCTTGCTGGGCACGGCGATTCCTTTCCAGGCGGGCTCCAGGGAAAGAAGGTGGACATCGGCCAACGGGAGGCTCCAGGGCACCTCTTCCCGGGGCAGGTAGTCCAGGTAGCGGGCGTTGCGGATCCCTTCGGCGCTCAGGAAGGCCTCCAACTCGCGGCGGCGGGGGCCGCTCCCGATGAAGAGGGTGAGGACCCCGTCGTCGTCCCGGAAGTGGCGGAGAAGCTCCTTGATCTCCTCGAATCGATGGGCCAGCCCGGCGTTGCCCGAGTACATGAGGACGAAGCGGTCGTCCACGTCCCACCGCCGGGCCAGGGGATTCTCCTCGCGGGGCCGGGGGCGCACCTCGCCGCCGTCGCGCCAGAGGGGAAGAACCCGGGGAGGTTGCCCCGGCACCTTGTCCGCCACCCGTTCCGCCATGCACCGCCCCAGCACCGCCGTCAGACTGGAGCCAGCGAATACACGCCGGTCCAGGGCTCCCAGGAAGCGGGTCGCCGTCCCGTGGGGTGGAATCATCCCGTGGGCGATCTCCGCCTCGGGGTGGAGGTCCATGACCCAGAGACCGTAGCGGCCGCGCCCGAGTGCCCCCTGGGCCAGACCCAGGAGGCCCAGAAGG
This sequence comes from Gemmatimonadota bacterium, assembly GCA_046756305.1. Taxonomy (GTDB): domain Bacteria; phylum Gemmatimonadota; class Gemmatimonadetes; order Longimicrobiales; family Gaopeijiaceae; genus JBHHWB01. The sequence goes on along the minus strand of JBHHWB010000010.1, from coordinate 12,990 downwards.
GGCGGGGTGGTGAGGTAGACGGTAAGGTCGGCAGGGGCGCCGGAAAGGACGGGCCCGGCCGCGCCCAGGAAGAAGGTGGCGTAGTCGCTCAGGCGCCGCAGCGTTCCGCTCCGCCCCCCCTGGGTGGTGCGGACACGGGTCACCCGCACGCCGTTGCGCACCTCCTCGTCGGGAACGGAGGCGGCACGGGCGCCGTAGGGGAGCCTTCCCGTCACCACGTGGACCCGGTGGCCGCGGGCGGTCAGGCCTTCGGCCAGGTCGGTGAGAAACTCGCCGGTGGCGGCTACGTCGGGGGCATAGTGGGCGTTGACGAAGCGCAGGGCGTAGCTAGGCATAGCCCCATGCCTCCAGCTCCGCGGCGAGGATGGGGAGCACCCGGTCCAGCTCCTCCGGTGTCCGTTTCCGCCAGCGGCCCACGCTCCGGGGATGGGCGTGGGCGGCGGCGAAGGCGGCCACGCCGTCGTCGGGCTCCAGCTCCACGCCATGCAGGATCCGAGCGACCTCGCCTTCGGGGTTCCGTACCAGTTCCTCGTAGCGCACCTCCGTCACCCGCTCCGGGGGGATGGAGGCCAGATCCCGGCGGAGCGCCTGGACGCTGGCCCGCCACTGGAGGGCGCACACCTCCAGGAGGGGGCGGCGGGCCCGGTCCTCCCGGATGCCGGGGTAGCGCGGCCCCCAGATCTCCCACTCGGGGCGGGTCCACGGGCTGCGGAAAGCCCGCGACGCGGCCTGCAGGAGGTAGACGGGCAGGTCCCGCAGGGGGACTTCGAATCCGGTGAGTCGGCGCCACACCGCGTCGGAGGCCGGAGGAGAGGTCCACTTTCCCAGGGCGGAGAAGACGGCGTCGCGTCCGTCCCGGATCACATGGATGTAGCGGGCGTCGGGAAGGACGGCGTCCACGAAGGGGATGCGGAAGCAGTTGGAGGGCGTCTTCTCGGCGAAGCGGGGCCTTCCCCGCCGCCGGGCATAGGCGGCGAAGCGCCGGCGGATGTAGGCGCGGACCTCCGGGGTGGCTTCGGCGGCGGTGCGCAGGTCGTGGGCGGCGCCGGGCACACCGTACTGCCAGACGTATTTGGGTTCCACCCAGTAAGCCACCGCGGGATGGCGGGCGATGAGTTCTCCCACCAGCGTGGTCCCGGAGCGGGCGGCCCCCACGATGACGATGGGGCGGTCCGGCTGCGGAGTCCGCGCATCGGCGCGCCGGAGGGTCATACTCCGTCCTCCCCGTTCAGGAGGGCCTCCAGGAACGCCGCCCGCACCGCCTCCGGGGCGAAGCGCTCTTCGAAGAAGGCCCGGGCCGAGCGGGAAAGGCGTGCCCACGCCTGCCGGTCTGCCGATTCCAGAAGGGCTCGGGCCAGGTGCTCCGGAGCCGGGTCGGGGAGGAGCCAACCGGAACGGCCCGGTTCCACCAGGTCGGGAAGGGCGCCCTGGGGGGTGGCGACCACCGGCGTGCCGGCGCCCAGCGCCTCGATGACGGCCAGGGGGGCGCCCTCTTCCCGGTAGGTAGAGGGGAAGGCCAGGACGTGGGCGCCGGCCAGGAGGCTGCGGACGGCGCCTCGGTCGGTGAGTCCGCCGTGGACGGTGACGTACTCCGCCGCGCCCAGCGCCCGGGCCCGCTCCTCGTAGCGGCGGCGGGCCGCCGGGGTGGCCCAGGCGCCCACCACGTCCACCTGCAGGCGGCGGTTCGGCTCCAGACCCTCCAGAAGGGCGGGAATGGCCTCCAGGAGACGCCGATGCCCCTTCTCGGGAAGGGGGTTGGCCAGGAAGAGGACGCGGAAGGCGTCATCGGCGAGACGCCGGGCCCGGGCCTCCTCCACCTCGGCGGTGGAGAAGCGGGCGCCCTCCCCGGGAGGGTTGGGCACCACCCGCACCCGGTCGGCGGGCACCCAGGGGGCGCGGGCGGCCAGCGCGGGGGCGAGGAAGAGGACGCGGTCCACGTGGCGGAGGTACACGCGCCGTGTGGGCACGCCCAGGATCCCCCCTGTAGCTCCGCCGAAGCTGCCCTGGTGCACGTGGACGACGAGCCGTCCCACCCGGGGGCGCAACGCCCGGATGAGGCGCACGTCGCGGAGACGTCCCAGAGGGGAGGAGGCCGCCGTCAGGTAGCCCACGTCCCAGCCGGGCCCGCGGCGGATCTCCTCCAGGATTCCCTCCACGCGGCGGAGCTGGCTCCACGAGAAGCGCCCGCTGGGACGCCGGTGGCGCTCCGGGTCGGCCAGGTTCAGGCGGGTCACGCGGGCGGTTTCCTCCGCCCACCCCACGAAGGCGTCGGTGGCCACGGTCTGCCCCGTCACCGGTGGGGGAAAGGACGCCACGGCGACGACGCTAGTCATAGAGATCCACCCCGTGGCTGCGGAGGTACCTCGCCATCCAGGCCCTGTCCGCGGGAGAGAGGGCGGCGCGGCCTTCCCCCACCGACGCGCTGCGCACGAAGCGGAAGTCGGGGGCGAAGCCCTTCTCCGGGGCCAGTCCGCTGCGCTCTTCGGCGCGGCGGGTGGCCTCGACGGTGGAGCGGTCCAGCGCCGTGCGGAGGAGGTCGTCGGGGACGGCGGCGGCGATGAGGTCCAGGAGCCGCCGGAATGCGCCCTCGGGGTCGGCGTGGAGATCCTCGTAGCGAACCACCGGCGCGCCGCGCTCCATCCAGGAGCGGGCGTGCCGCGTCCACCCGGGAAGCCCGTAGCGGGGATGGCGGAGGAACTCCGAAAGGGTGGCGCCCCGGCCACGGATCCCGCCCTGTCCCCGATCGTGGTGGTAGAAGGAGACGACCACGTCGGCCGGGTCCCGCACCAGGAGGACGGCCTGCGGGCCCGCCAGAACGGGCCAGGCCGGCTTATGGGTCTTGACCACCCGGGGCAGGAGGGCTCCATACGGCCACGGCGCTCCCAGGCGGTTGACCCCCAACTCGGGCAGCGTACGGTCCAGCGTGGCGAAATCCAGCGGGGCGCCGTCCCAGAAGCGCAGGCTGAGGAGGTTGGCCAGGACGAAGCGGACCCAGGTGCTTCCCGACTTGGGGAAGCACGCCAGCAGGACGTCGTCCTCCCCCAGGTGGGCCAGGCCCTCCAGGTAGCGGGCCGCCAGGCGGAAGCGGGAACGGAGGCTGCTCATGGCAGATCCAGCACCCCGTCGGCCTGGAGCAGATCCGCCAGCGCCTCGGCACCCCGCTCGTTGAGATGGATGCGGTCGCTGAAGAAGGCCGGATCGTCCAGGGCCTCACTGTAGTCGGCCACGGGAAGCCCCAGCGCTTCCTCCACCGAATGGAGCCACGCCTCTACGTCCCGGAGCTTCCGGCGGTAAGCCGGCAGGTAGGGGGTGTAGACGAGTCGCACTCGCGTCCCCGCGGCCGTGGCTTCGGCAATGATGTTCTTCAGGGCGGCCACGTTTTGCGGGAGCACCGGGGCCACGGGAACGGCCGGCAAGGTGTCGGTGGCGGCGAGGAGGCCGGGCGTGATGCGGTAGCGGTTGACCCACCCCTGGTCGCTCCGGCGCCGGTAGTACAGCGCCCGCATGGTCAGGCCCGAGTTCAGACAGTAGAGCGCCGCCGTGCGGCATCCCCAGAAGGCCCGCGGCGCGTCCCGCTGCGCCAGTTCCGAGAGGCGCGGGGAGTGGGGGAAGTAGGGACGAAATTCGGAGAGTTGGCGGTTGGACCCCGTGAGGAAGCTTACCTCGATGAGCACCAGGGAAGGGGCCGCATGACGGTCCCTCCAGTCCTCCCAGAAGACCCGGCTCAGCTCGGCGGAAAGCCCGTTCCACGCCAGCGTCCTCACCGCGCGTCCGCTGCGTTCCTCCAGCGCCGGCGCGAGGAGGGCGTTGACCGCCCTGGAGTTGCCCAGGACGAGGAGGTCCGCCGAGAGGTCTCCCCTGTAGAGACGGCTGAAGCGGATCTGGGAGGAGAGGAGCGCGCGCTGACCTGCCCATCCGAGAATCCGGTCTCCTCCCGCCGCCACCAGCAGCACCATCCCCAGCAGGGCCGCGAGGCGCAGGTATGCGGCGCCGGTGGAGAGGGGTTCACCGTTCATGCCAGGGCCACCGTCATGTTCAGAACTGGAAGTAGATGAACTGGCCGCCGTCGAAGGTGCCGGCGAGGGCGATGATCCACAGTAATGCCGCGTAGGCCAGAATGCGTCCCCCGGGGGAGCGGAGCAGCCATTCGCCGATGTGGACCCGGAAGCTCACCGCTTCCGCCGCCACCAGCGCGGCGATGAGGAGCAGGCCCTTGGCCACCTCCACGCGCAGGACCACGGGGCCGGGAGTCCAGGTGCCGATCCCCGCAAGTACCGTCCACGCCGTGGGGAAGTCGGGCGCCCGGAAGAAGACCCAGGCCACGCAGGTCAGGACGAAAACCGTGGCGGCCTGCGCGAACGCCCGCATCATCTGGCGCGCACGCTGCGGGGGGCGCATGGCCAGGGCTCCGGCCATGACATCGCCTCCCTGGGGCCAGATCCGGGTGAGGAGGCGCTGGGCCACCAGGTACAGGCCGTGGAGCCCTCCCCAGAAGACGAAGGTCCATGCGGCGCCATGCCAGAGTCCGCCCAGGAGCATGGTGACCATGAGGTTTCGCAGGGTGCGCGCCCGGCCCAGGCGGTTGCCGCCCAGAGGGATGTACAGGTAATCCCGCAGCCAGCGGGAGAGGGTGATGTGCCACCGCGTCCAGAACTCGCTGAAGCTGCGGGAGAAGTAGGGGCGGTCGAAGTTCCAGGGAAAGTGGAAACCCAGAATGCGTCCCAGGCCGATGGCGATGTCCGAGTACCCGGAAAAGTCGCAGTAGATCTGAAAGGCATAGAAGAGGACGCCGAGGACCAGCATGGGGGCGCCGAGCACTCCCGGATCGGCGAACACCCGGTCCGCTACCGGCGCCAGGGAGTCGGCGATGGCTACCTTCTTCACGAAGCCCAGGAGGATGAGCCCCACGCCCATGACCACGTCCTCGCGGGTCCAGCGGGGGCCCCGGCGAAGCTGGGGAAGAAGGTGGGCCGCCCGCACGATTGGGCCGGCCACCAGTTGGGGGAAGAAGGCGACGAAGGTGGCGAAGCGCAGGAGGCTGGGCTCCACCTCCACCCGGTCCCGGTACAGGTCCAGGGTGTAGCTCATGGTCTGGAAGGTGTAGAACGACACCCCCACGGGCAGCACCACGTGCAGCGCGAAGGGCGGGATCTCGATTCCCAGAGTATGCGCCGCCGCGACCAGGGAGTCGGCGAAGAAGTTGGCGTACTTGAAGAAGCCCAGGATGCCGAGATTCGTCACCACACTGAGGGTCAGCCACCGTCTACGCAGCCCCAGATCGTCCGTGGCGGCCATGGCCCGGCCCGCCGTGTAGTCCACCAGCGTCGAGAGGATGATGAGACCCAGGAAGCGCCAATCCCACCACCCGTAGAAGAGGTAGCTGCCCGCCAGGGTGAAGGCGAGGCGCGCTCTTCCCCGGGTCAGGGCGAACCCCAGAAGGAAGAGGGGGAGGAAGATCAGGAAGGGGAGGCTGTTGAAAAGCACTTATCCGCCGTCCTCAGGGGCGGTGAAGGAAGGATGCGCCGGCCTCAGACCCGTGGGGATGCGCCGGAGCAGGTCCCGGGTGGCGTCGAAGGACGGCCCGTAGGCCCGGTACGCCGCGGCCCGCAGGTCCGCCGGTAGGGTTTGCAGGGGACGGCGGGCCGGACCCGGCCATACGCGCTGGACCCGGTCCAGGAGCGCCGCCCAGGGGCGGAAGCGCGGGGCCAGACGCTCCAGGCGGGCCAGAGGCGCGGCGTACGTGTTCCGCTTGGGTCGGCTCTCCAGCGCCTCGGGGCGGAAGGAGGGAACTGCAAGGAAGGACCACACCCGCCCCAGCGCCCTTTCGGGCCGGGCCTGGATCTCCGCGTAGTCGAGAACCAGGAAACGCTCCGGCGCATAATGGGCAAGCCAGCGGCGGAGCTGCACATCGTAGCGCCCCCGGGCTGCGAGTTCTTCGGCGGGTCCCGGCGGAGGGACGTCTTCATCCCCCACATCCTCGAGCCAGCGGATTCCCCGGGCCAGGGCGTCTTGCAGGGGCATATCCGCGGGCAGCCGGCCCTTGCGCAGATTCCAGAAGTACGCCGATACGGCCCGCTCCACAGGATCTCGGAGGGAGACGATGAGGCGGGCCTGGGGAAGGACTCTGGCAGCCTCGGGCGGGGCGGCCGCATCGTAGAGGTATTCCACCGAGACGTCGCCGGCCAGGGCGTCGGGCGGAGCGCCGCCGAAGACGAGGTCGGTATACCAGGCGTCGCCCCGGGTGCGGTGGAGCTCGCCGCCCAGGTACTCCACCTCCCGTTTGTGGGGGGGGAGGTGCAGGCGAGGGTGCTCCTTGAGGCAGAGATAGAGCCAGGAGGTGGCCGCCTTCTGGGCACCGATGACGAGGAAGCTCACACGCCCTCCTGGAGCCATCGCTCCACCATGGCCACGGGCCCGTCCCAGGTGAAGCTGGTCCGGGCCAACGCCCGGGCGGCGCCGGCGACGCGCGCGGCCCGCCCGGGGTCGTTCAGCAGGGAGAGGATGGCCGAGGCCATCTCCTCGGGCCGCTCCGCCACCACGCCGTGAACCCCGGGGCGAAAGCCGTCCATCCCGTTGAAGGCCGTCGCGTCGCCCACCACGGAGACGCCTGCCGCCATGGCTTCCGCCACCTTGTTGATGCGTCCGTGTCCCTTGAAAACCGGCGCGGCGAGGACGGCCAGCGGTTCGTAGACCCGGGGAAGGGAGGGGACGAACCCGCGCGCCTCCACTCCGGGAACGCCGCCGCCCAGCTCCTCGGCGGCCCGGGAGGTGCCGGGGCCGGCAAGGAGGAGTCGGCTCCCGGGGCGCGCTTCCACCACCCGGGGCCACACCTCTCCCAGAAGATACCTGAGCCCCTCCCGGTAGTGGCCGCCCGTGGCGTCGCCCACCCATCCCACGGCGTGGGCGGGCCGCTCCAGGGCAAGCCGGAAGAGCTCCTCGTCCACACCGTTGGACAGGACGTGCACGCGCGCCCTGGGGAGGTCCAGTTCCTGTGTGGCCACCCGCGCGTCGGCGGGGCTCTGCACGGCCACCGCGTCGGCGCGGCTCAGAAGATGCCCTTCCGCACGCGCCATGAAGGGGCGGCGCAAAGCGGCTCCACCCCGGCGCGAGAGGGTGGGGGCCGCGGCGCGCCGCCGGTCCAGGACGCCGGTCCAGATGTCGTTGACGGCGGCCACGAGCGGGGTGCCGTGCCAGGCCATGCGTTCACGGAGCGCCAGCGCTGAGCCCACGGCGTTGCGCGGAGTGGCCCAGATGAGGCCCGGGGCAGGAAGCTCCCGCAGACGGTCGAGCATGGGGTCGGCTTCAGGGAGACGCCAGCGGTCGAAGGCGGGGCGCCGTCCCGAGAGTTCCGCCCACCAGAGCGCCGGCGCCGGGGTCGGGCGCACCGCGACGGGAAGGAACTCGTCCACGGCAGCCCGGGTGGCCTCCCGGGCCGTTGCGGCGTCGCCGCTTCCCACGCATTCGTCCCCGCCGCCGCCCCGCTCCGCGTCGAAGTGGATCACCCACACCGGATGGCCCCGCGCACGCAGCGCACGGGCAAGGGCCGCCGGAGCCAACGTGACCCCGTTGCGGGGGGGGAAGGGGGCCTGGGTGGTGGCGATGAGCAGGGCGGCCATCAGCGCAGCGCCCGGTAGACGTAGGGAGCGATGAGTCCCAGCGCCAGGATCTCACCCACACTCACCACGATAAGGGGAAGAAGGTAATCCGCATTCCCTGACATGGTGAGGAAGATGATGCCGTTCACGCCCACGTATCGAAGCAGGAAACGCGCATCGGAGCTGGGCACCCGCTCGGCGAGACTGAAATACGCAGCCCAGGCCAGCCCGAAGAGGAAGACGACCACCATGCTCCCCACCGGGCCGCCCATGAGGCGGCTCGCCGCAAAGAGTCCCACGCCGCCCGAGTGGCGGAGTTCTTCGGGGTGACCGATGAGGAAGGTGCTCACGGCCTGGCCGCTGGACACCGAGCCCGCCCCCTGGTTGAGAGGAACGAGGCGTCCCCGGATGCGGCTGGCCGTCTGCTCCAGTGCGAAGACGCGCACGAACTCGGGAGGCAGCTTGACCTCGGTGGCCAGAACCCCGTCGAACCCGATGAGGCGGGAGGTGATCCACACGGCCACGAAGGTGGCCTGTTCGGGATGCACCACTTCGGCGACCCCTGCGAGCCCGGCGCGGAAGGCGCCCAGGTCGTACCCCCGCTCCTGCACGTACCGCCGCATGGACATGGCCAGGGGAAAGCTCACCACGAGGACCGTGATGCCTGCCAGCCCCAGGAGGAAGGCGTTGCGCAGGCGGATGCTGAAGTCGCCCCTGAAGGCCAGGTAGAAGACGAAGAGGGCCAACAGGATCTGGGCGATGAAGGCCTTGCTCCCCTGGAGGAGTCCCACCACCGCCATCCCCGCCAGGAGCGTCACGTGAAGGGAGCGTTCCGCGAAGGAGATCCGGTGGGCGTATTTGCCCAGATAGAGGATGAGCAGGCCGTACACCAGGTAGTCGGGGGCAAACCGGGCCAACACCGAGAGAAGGGGGTCGGGCGTTCCCGCGCGAAACCCGACCCCGAAGCGGATGAGGAGGAAGGCCTTGAAGATGACCACCGCCACAAGGCCGGCGTCGATGAGGACCCGCATGCGAAGAAGGATCGGTTTTCCCTTCTCGTCCCGCACGCGCGCCAGCGCCGCCCGCCCGAAGATCCGGTAGCCCACCACCATTCCCAGCATCATCATGAACGCCATGGCGGCGATACGCAGGAGGGCGGTGTTCACCAGGGGCCCGTTCACCTGGAGGATCCGCGGATAGAGAAAACCCTGGGGCTGGGCGAAGAGGACCAGGGGGCGCACCAGGTGGGTGAGCCAGATGGTTCCGGCGGCCAGGAGGACGGTGTAGTAATAGCGCCGCGGCACGCGGAAGAAGTGGAGCGGCACCAGAATGGCCGCCGCCGCCACCAGGTAGGAGAGCCCGAAGACCAGGTCTTCCAGGAAGACCAGGCCCGCGCAGATGAGGAGGACCGCGGTGAAGTACTGGGAGACCCGCAGGCGGGCCGGCAGGGTGGCGTCACCCATCGTGGTCTGTCAGCGCCTCCAGGAACGCCAGGGGAGGAATGCCTCCCTCGGGGCTGCGCGCCGCGGCCAGGGCTGCGCGAATCGCGCTCTCGTCGCGCTCCCACCAGTGGGAATCCAGAAGCCTGCGGATCGCCTCCTCGGGGAAGCGGGGGCGCAGAATGCGGGCCGGTACGCCCCCCACCACCTGGTACGGTTCCACGTCACGCGTCACCACGGCGCCCGCGGCCACGACGGCGCCGACGCCCACCCGCCTCCCTTTGAGGATCACCGCACCGCTTCCCACCCAGACATCGGCTTCCAGAACGGTACGCCGCCGGTTCTCCTCCACCACCCGTCGCAGCTCCTCCGGTGGATAGAGAAACTCACACGTGGTGGCGTCGTCCAGGAGATGTTCGTTGGGGCCCACCTGGGAGGAGGGGCCCAGGGAGCAGAAGGGTGCCACGTCGGCGCGATAGGCCAGCACGTAGCTGTTCAGGTAGCTCCACGCTCCCACCACGCAATCGCTGACCACCGCGCCTTCCCGCACCACCACACCCCGGCCCAGGCGGGATCCGTAGGAGACGTGGGGGGAAAGGACACGGGCGCCGTCGCGAAGGGCAAAGTAGATTCGCTTCGTCAGTCGTTCCGGGTAGGGCACGGAGCGCAAGCTCATTGCGGCGGCGTTCACTCTCCCTTGGGGGGCGCAGGAAAACAATCCCTGCAAGATACTGATCCGTTCAGCCGCCGGGGAGGCCCAGGTCGTGGAATCCCCACCGATTGCGGGTGTGCATGAGGCGTTGGCGCAGTTCGGCGCGGCGGACCCGGCGGCGGAAGGCACGAGGCACTCGAACGCCGCGCGCCTCCCCGTCCACGAGGCGGCGCACCCAGGCGGCCGGGTCCGGGTCGAGAACCTCCTTCCACCGGTCCGCCTCTCGCGGGTCGTATTCGATGCCCCGGCCCTCCTCGCGCTGCATGAGGCGGCCCCCGCCGAAGGAGGAGTCGCGCATCCCGGGACGAAGCATCGCCTCTTCGAAGGTCTCGCCTATGTAGCGGGATACGGAGCGCAGAACGGACTCGGGTTCGCGTACCAGTTCCTCGTACCGCACCGGATGGGCCCAGCGCCGCGCCACCGCCGCCTCTCCCGCCCGCACGCAGAGGCGCACCTGAGCCACGGCCAGGGCGAGGTCGTCGGGGAGGAGGGGGCTTCGCAGATACGACGCGACGACGCTGCGGCTGTCCCGGGTGAGGTAGAGGATCCGCGCCTCGGGATAGAGCTTTCGGATCTGCGGAATGTAGAGGACGTGGAAGGGCGTCTTCTCCCCCCAGCGCGCCTTTCCCGCCTCCCGGGCGAGGGTTCCCATGAGGCCCCCCGCAAGCTTCCGGTAGTCGGAGGCACGGCGCGCCGCATCCTCCAGGAGGGGCCGAAGGGGCCGCACGTCCTCCATGGTGGGGTCGCCGGAGCGGAGGAAGCGATCCACGATCTCCGTGGCCCGGCGGGGGAAGGAGGAAGGGGGCATGAGGCGCCGGTTGCCGTAGATCTTGATGAAGAACCCTGTTTCTCCGGCGACGTGGAGGCGGGAGTGACGTGACAGGCAGAACCTGAGGAGATGGGTCCCCGAGCGGGGCGCGCCCACGACGAAGACGGGGGCCCGGGCGGCTTCAGACGATGCTTCCACGGATTCCCAACCGGATGCGGGAGAGGAAGACCAGACTCAGGTTCCAGCCGGCTAGAACGGTGCCGGACACCGCGGCGGCACCCACGATGCCGAAGCGGGGCGCCGCCCACGCCACCCCCGCGGCGAGGAGGACGAGTCCCGCCGCCATGACCCGGGCCGTCTCCCGGGCGTGCCCGGTGAGGCTGAGGAGGAGGGCGACGGGGCCGCACGCCGCATTCACCACCTGGGCGGCGCAGAGGATGGCCAGAACCGGGTAGGCCGCGGGAAACTCAGGACCGAACCATCCCAGCACCCACCGTCCTGCAAGGAGGAGGACCAGCGCCAGGGGGAGGGTGGCGGCGGTGGAGAGGCGGGCGGCGCGGCGCACCAGGCGGGAGAGGGCCTCGGGGGTCCCGTCGCGATGGAGGCGGGCGAAGCCGGGCGCCACGGCCGCGTTCACTGCCAGGAGGCCGAAGGCCAAAAGGGCGGCGATGCGCCGGGCGACGCTGAAGAGACCCACCTGGTCGGTGGGCAGGAGGGCCCCCAGGATGAGGGTGTCGGTCTGGCCCAGGAGGGCGTTGAGGCCGGTGACCGCGCCCAGGGCCACGCCGGCCCGCACCCAGCTCCGCGTCTCCCGCCGGGGCGCGGCGCCGCGGGCGGCGGGGGACACGGTCCGCCGCAGGAGGGCCCACGCGAGGACGGCGCCGGCGGTGATGGCCCCCACGTGGAGGCCCACCGCTCGAGGGGCGGCGCCGGGGCGGGTGAGGGCGGTTCCGGCCAGGAGGATCCCCAGAAGGAACAGGCCGGGACGGACGATTTCACCGGGAAGGAAGGCGAGAACCCGCCGACCCAGAGCCCGCAGGGTCCCCTGATCCACGCGCAGGAGGGTCCAGGGAAGGAGCCCCAGGCAGGCGACCAGGAGGCTGGCGCGCACAAGGGGCCGGGACACGGTGAGGTGGACCGCCACCGCCGCCCCGGTGGAAAGAAGCGCAGCGACGCCCAGGGGAATCCGCCGGCTCACCTGAAGGAAACCCTTCAGGCCGGCGGCGTCCCCGTCTACCTGGAGAAGGGTGGCGATGCGGAGCGCCGCGACGTCAAATCCCATGCGACCGAAGACGAGGAGGGCGTTGAGCATGGCCATGGCCAGGGCGTAGGCGCCCATCCCTTCCGCCCCCAGCCGACGGGCCAGGAGGAGCTGGGCCAGAAAGGCCAGCCCGGTTCCGGCCACCTTCACCGCCAGGATGGCGCCGGCCTCTCCTTTCAGACGCTGGCCCACGGGAGGGGGCGTGGAGAGGGCGGCGCTCACGGCTGCTCCGGTACCCACACCAGACGGGTCTCCAGGAAGAGATTGGTCTCCCAGGGCATGGGCGGGTTCGGCCCTACCAGGTTGATGAAGCCCCGGTTGCGGCGAAAGCCCAGGGCACCCTTCACCGCGATCTGCAGGGGTCCCGATTTCCTCAGATGACGGAGGCCCACGGTGAGCTCGATGTCGTGTCCCTCCCGGCCGTACTCCTCCGACTTGAAGCGCACGTAGGCGTCATCGTCCCACCGGACGCGTTCCACCCAGCCGCCCCAAAGCGCGCCGTCGGAGTCCACCATGTCCAGGGCCACCCGCTGGGCGTCGGAACCCGGTCCGATGGAGGCGCCCAGGAGCTGCCCTTCGTGGGTGTGTCCCTGACGGATGCCGGCGTGGGTGTAAAAGACGGCGTAGGGGCGCCCGTCCCGGATGGCCGGCTCGCTGCGGCTGATGCGGGCGAATTCGCCGGAGAGACGGAGGAGCCCCGCGCCCCAGACCGCCGTCTGCTCAAAGCCAAGTGTGTAGGCCTGGGCGTGATCCGGTTCGGCGATGAGGTCCCGGTAGGTCAGGGAATAGTCGTCGCGGGCCCACTCCCCATAGGCCCGGAACCCCGAGCCGGGAATGGCCCAGTCGGCGAAGAGGGCGCCCAGACCGTTGCCCTCCACGTTTCCCCCCGCCTCCTCCACGGGGAACTGGGCGAAGTTGGCCAGATCTCCCGCGCTGAAGGACTGCAGGTCGGAGTGGACGAGGGAGGCTGCTCCGAAGGTGAACCCCGGAAGGGCGTAGGGCCGGAGGGAGAGGATGAGCCCGGAAAGGAGGCGCCGGTCGTTGTCGGGATCCGTGTCGAAGTAGTCTGACTCCCCCAGGATGCCCCAGAGCACCTGGGCCTCCAGGGCGGCGAAATTCCCCAGGGCCACGGGCCGGGCCGTGGAGACGGCCGCATGCGCGAATCCGGCGGCGGTGGTTCCCAGGAGGAGCGGGTAGGCCCGGGCGGGTCCCCA
>JBHHWB010000009.1:0-63040 GCA_046756305.1 Gemmatimonadota bacterium | reverse complement strand
GGGGGGGGGGGTGGGGGGGGGGGGGGGGGCGCCCCCCCCCCCCCCCCCCCCCCCGTCTCTCTGTACTCGGGGGGTTCAGCGCCGCAGCACCGAACGATGGAAGGCGTCGTCCATGCGCTCCGAGATACGTGGCTCCGTGAGGCGGTAGTGGCAGTAGGTACAGAGTCCCTCCCGGGGCGTCCGGCCAAGATCGGGCGGGGGTGGGGGGAGCTTTCCGGCGCCGCGATAGGCTTCCACGCTGCGGGTCAGAGCTTCCTCCAGCAGACCGTGGGCGAGGGTGAGGTTGTGGTGTCCTCCTCCTGTGCGTAGCAGTTCCACGGAGGCCTCGGCGGCCCGGAGCGGGGGGGAGGGCGACCCGCTGAGCTCCTGCTTGGCCCGGACGAGATAGGCCTCCACCAACCGGGCGCGTGCTTCCAGACCCTGACGCCACCACTCCAGCACCGTACGATACTCGGGTCGGTGGCACGCCACACAGGCGTCGGCGCTCCCACGGAGCGCCGTCTCGTCCCGCCGGGGGTCGTCCTTCGTCGGGATGTGGCAGGAGCGGCACGTAAGGCCCGTCATGAAATGTTGCGCCGGAGAGGCTTCGCGCCGGTCCGGAACGATCCCCAGGAGGAGCCTCTGCTGAGGCGCGTGGGTGTCCTGGTGACAGGCGATGCAGGTTCCCGGATCCATGAACCCGTGCGCCACGTCCTCCTCGTGAACGGTCTTGTGGCAATCCGCGCACCGGAGGGCCACCGCCGAGCTCATGGCCCGGATCCGGTGGTTGTCCCGGTCGTGGCACTCCACGCAGGAGACTCCGGTGTGGGTGGGGTGGAGGTCCTCACCGATTCCCGCGGCGGTCACGGCCAGGGGGTCGGAATGGCAGCGCCGGCACCGGGTGATGGGCACCTCACGTAGCGGCTCGGCTACCTCGTAGTGGCAGCGGATGCATCCTCCTTCGATCCAGGGGAGTCCCTGGTGGGGCACCGGCACCCGCTGGTTCGTCATCCCCAGGTGTTCCGGTTGCGCATGACACATGCGGCAGTCCCCGCTGTTGGCTCCCGAAGCCTCCCGCTCGTGGCACAGCCCGCAGGTGGATGCGCCGGTGGCCAGAGATGCGGAGCCGTTGCCGTGAGTGTGGCACCCGGCGCAGGACACCCGGGGCTGGCGGATGGCCGCGTGCTCGGCATGGGCGAATACCACGCCCGCTACCTCCATTTCCTTGGGAGGGGCCGTGTGACACCCGCTTTGTGTGCAGCTCTCTCCCGGGACTGCCGCCACCTCGCCGTCGGCAAGGGCGCCGTTGTGGCATGCCGAGCAGGCCAGCTCGGCATGAGGGGCCCGTTCGGGCTGCGTGGCGGCGGTGTCCGCCGCCGCGCATCCGCCTGCCAGCGCGGCGAGGAGGAGTGCGGCGGGAATCAGTAGAGAATCACGGCCCATAGGATCATTCCTGTGAGAGCGATACCCACGGCGAGCGCCAGAAAGCCCAGGACGGCGGCGACCAGGGAGGCGGCGGAAGAGGGCGGCGGGGCCGGGCGATCCGGGATCTCCTCCTCCGTGGGATCCTCGTCCAGATGGGGGAGGATCCGGTCCATGACCTCGGGGTGCTCTTCCTCCATGTAGCTGCGGGTGGCTCTTCCGGTGAACATCACTGCGTCCAGCGGGAATTTCTCCGGGCGCAGATGCACGTGGAAGAAGTGGATGGTGAAGATGAACCCCGCGGCCAGCAGAGCTTCGTCGGCATGGACGATGGTGGCTACGTTGAAAACCCAGCCAGGGAGGAAGCGGGAAAAGGACTCGGGAAACCAGAGGAGGAGACCCGACCCGCCGATGATGGCCACACCCCAGAAGACGGCGAAGTAGTCGAACTTCTCCATGTAGCTCCAGCGTCCGAAGCGGGGGCGGGGGCCTCGGCCGAAATACCAGCGGATTTGGTGCCAGAAGTCCACAACGTCCCGGGGCTGCGGCACCAGGGAGTCGGGTCCCCAGAACATCTTCATGGGATCAGGAGCGCGGGCCGCGCGCACCGCCAGATAGACCAGGTGGGCGCCGAAGTACAGGAAGGTGATGACGGCTCCCACGCGGTGAAGGATTCCGGCGCTGCGTACGCCGCCGAGGAGCGCCATGAGGGGCTCGGCCCAGAAGGCCTCGCTGAAGCGGAGGGGCAGGCCCGTGATGACCAGGAGGAAGAAGGATACGATGACGGCACCGTGGGTGATGCGGTGGAAGAGGGAAAACCGCCAGAGGAAGGGCCCTCCTCCGCGCTGAGCCGCATCCAGGGGGGTGGACCGGATGGTGTCGGACTCCATTCCTCAACCTCCTGCCGGGGGTTGGGGGGTGTAGGGGTCACGCAGGGTCTGAGCTCCCAGGCGAAGGAGCCACAGGAGCGTGTGGGCGCCGAAGACTCCGAAGACCCCGATGAGCAGCGCCGTCATGAGATGATAGGACCAGTACACGGCGGGATACCGGTCCCGGTCGTGGGGATCGGCGTGGGGCTGGAAAAGGATGAAGCCCTCGGAAGCCGCCGGGTGGCAGGACCGGCAGGTGTCGAGTCGCCGGGCCCGGGAAACGGTGGAGCGGGGGTCGTCTGCGGGGAAAACCCCGTGGGCGCCGTGGCAGTCGTAGCAAGAGGCTACGGACGCCTCCCCCAGCGTCGTGGCTTGACCGTGGTAGGAGTCGGCGAAGCTTTCCGCATAGGGCTCGTGGCAGTAGGCGCAGCGTTCCGCCATCCTGGCGGAGAAGGCGGAATCCCCGGGCGCCAGCATTCCGTGGGCGCCATGACACGCCGAGCAGGCCGGGGGATCGCCGCGGGAGGCGCCCGCCGGAGCACTGCCTCCGGGGTGGGCCAGGAGGGGGACGGCCCGGCCGTGGGCGTCTTCACTCCAGGACGCGGCGATGGTGTCATGGCAGGTGCCGCAGGTTCCCCCCTGGCGGATGACATGAACGCGGGCCCCTTCGTCTTCGGGAGGGAGCGTCCTGTGGGCGTCATGGCATCCCGCGCAGGAGACGCTGTCGCCGTGGGGAAGGCGCGCCGCGGCCCACGCCTCGTAGTGGCAGGACCCGCAGCGGTCGTTGAGTCCCCGGGCCCCGTCCGGGGTGTCGTAGACCGCGACGGAGACCACGTCATGAATTCCGTGACAATCCTGACAGGTGCCTTCCCCGTCCATAGCATGGATGCTTCCCCGCCACGCCTCGGCTTCCGGTTCATGACACGAGGTGCAGCTTCGGGCCGTCCCCGGGGCGGTGTGGGGGTAGGCGCCGTACGCGTCGTGACACTCGAGGCAGGGGAGTTCCCCGTGAGCCGACTCCGCCACCACGGACGAGGGCACGAAGAATCTTTGCGCTTCGCTCAACGACGGCGCGTGTTGGCGGAGGAATTCCAGCTCGCCGTGGCAGGACTCGCAGGGTGGGCGCTCCTGAGCGCGCGTGCCCGGCGCAAGGCAGAAGAGCGCCGCCGCTGCGGAAGCGACCCACGCGGCTCGCGAATGTCTGCGGCCTCTCACGCCCGTCACAGATCGACTCCGTATTTCTTCAGGCGGTTGCGGATCTGGTGCCGGCTGAGCCCGAGAAGACGTCCGGCTTCGGTGCGATTTCCTTCGGCTCGCCGTAGCGCTTCCAGAAGGAGGTCCCTTTCCAGGGCCTCCATGTCCAGCCCTTCGGGTCCCAGATGGATTCCTTCACCTTCGTCCTCCCGGGGGGCACGCACCTCGGGGGGGAGAACCTCGGGGGGGATGGTCTCACCCTCCGTGAGGAGGACGGCCCGTTCCACCACGTTGTGCAGCTCGCGCACGTTGCCCGGCCAGGCGTAGGCGTCGAAGAGCTCGAGGACCTCGGAATCGAATCCCTGGATCCGTTTCCCGAACTCCCGGTTGAAGCGGTCCAGGAAGGCCGCGGCCAGGAGCGGGATATCGCTGCGGCGGTGCCGCAGGGGCGGAAGCTCAATGGGAACGACCCGCAAGCGGTAGAAGAGGTCTTCCCGGAAGCGTCCGGCGGCTATGTCCTCTTCCAACCGCCGGTTGGTGGCGGCGATGATGCGCACATCAGCACTCAGGTCTTCGGTGCCGCCCACACGCCGAAAGGTATGGTCCTCAAGGAACCCCAGGAGCTTTCCCTGGACTCCCGGGGACAGCTCCCCGATCTCGTCCAGGAAGAGCGTCCCTCCCGAGGCGACCTCCACCAGGCCGCGCTTGAGCGTGCGGGCGTCGGTGAAGGCGCCGCGCTCGTGGCCGAAGAGTTCAGACTCCATGAGGGTTTCGGCCAGGGCGGAGCAGGTGACGCTGAGAAAGGGCCCCCTGGCCCGGGGACTCAGGTCGTGGATGAGGCGGGCCAGCACTCCTTTTCCCGTGCCCGTTTCACCCAGGAGGAGGACCGTGGAGCGCTCTGCGGAGGCGACGCGTTCCACCATGTCCATGACCTGCTTCATGGCCGGACTCGAAGCGATGACCGCGCCCCGCACGCCTCCGGCCTCCCTCAGCTTGCGGACCTCGCGGCGCAGCCGGGTGCGCTCCAGGGTGCCGCTCAGCGTGGCCTCGAGGCGGTCCAGGGAGAAGGGCTTTTCCAGGTAATCCTCCGCCCCCTTCTTGAGGGCTTCCACGGCCGACTCCACGGTGGCGTGCGCCGTGATCATGACGCAGGGGACTTCGTGCTGGCCCGCCAGCTCCTCCAGGAGTTCGGTGCCCTCTCCGTCGGGAAGGCGGATGTCCAGGAGGGCGGCGTCGGGAAGGGAGCGTGAGAGATGCGCCCGCGCCTCGGCGAGGGATGCGGCGGGCCAGACCTCGTACCCGTGGCGCTGCAGCCGCTCCGCCACCACGGTGCGGATGAGGGCGTCGTCGTCCACGAGGAGAATCCGTTCGGTCATGGCCCCGCTTCCGACGCAGTTGTGGGTGGAGCCGCTGCGAGCGTGGTGGGCTCCGGCGTGCCCTCCCTGGCCGGGGGCAGGCTCAGACGCACCACCGTGCCGGATCCGGGGAGACTCTCGATTGCGAGGCCGCCGCCGTGCGCGGATAGGATACGGGCTACCAGAGGCAGGCCCAGCCCCGTTCCCTGGGGCTTGGTGGAGTAGAAGGGTCTGAGTGCCTTTTCGATCTGCTCGGGAGACATCCCGGGACCGCGGTCCTCCACCGAGATCTCCACTGCGCCCCCGTCGAGCCGAGCGAGGCGTACGGTGACGTGGCCTCCCTCCGGCTGGGCCTCCACCGCATTGGAAATGACGTTGACCACCGCCTGGCACAGGCGGCGGGCGTCTCCGGGCACCCGCACGTCCTCGGGTCCGTAGGCGCGATGAAATTCGATGGCTCCCGCGCCAGGGTGCTGCGACGCCTCCAGGAGGGCTTCATCCAGTACCTCGGGGAGGCGCACCTGTTCGCCGTGGGCTACGAGGGGCTTGGCCAGGGAGAATAGGTCCTGGATCGTTTCCTGGAAGTGGGCGAGCTGTCCTCGAACCACCTCCAGCACCTCTTCCCCGCGCGCGTCCAGGCGGTACTCCTGTTCCAGGAGGGAAAGGGCTGTCTGAATGGACGCCAGCGGCCGCTTGAACTCGTGGGCCATTTCCGCTGCCAGCTCTCCCACCTGGACGAGCCCGTCGCGCGCCCGGTCCTCCCGTGCCGCCGAGCGTCCTTCCTCGAGGAGCCGGCTCACCGAGGCCTCCAAGCGAGCCAGGTCGTCTCCCTCGGGAAGGGCGCGCCGGGTGTCGGGTCCGTCCCGGGCCATGAGCACCTCGATGCGGTGCAGGGGGCGCACCACCGCGCGCTCGAACATGGTGACCACGATGACACCCACCGCCAGGAGAGAAAGGGCCATGAGCCCGATGCCGAGGCGGGCCCCGCGCTCCATGGCGGCGACGGTGGGTTCAACGGAGAACTCCACCTCGAGCAGGGCGGGTTCGGGGATGGACACGGGTAGATAGGCGCGCACGGCCCGCCCGGACTCACTGACGCGCACGATCCCCGTACGAGGGAGTTCGCGAGGGTCGGGGAGGAACACGGCCACCGCCCGGGTGCCTTCCTCGTATGCATCGGCGGAGATGAGGATCTCCCCGTGCTCGCCGTACACCCGGGCGCGATTCACATTGGCCGCCTGGCGAAGGCTCATCAGGGCGTGGTGGGCGGGGGCCATGCGACCGAGCCGGATGGCCGACTCCAGGGAGGCCTGGGTCGAGGCAGCGGCCAGGAGGGCCTGCCGCTCGGCCGCCGCCAGCGCCTCCCTTCGCCAATACGCGAAGGAGAGGTAGGTGGAGGCGCCGAGGACCGCAACGGCCGTTCCCAGGACGGTGAGGAGGACCTTTCCGCGCACCGGGAGGCGGCGGATGCGGTGGACCAGAGGGATGTGTGTCGGCGCCGGCATGAGTCCACGAGGCTTGCGTGGCAACCATCCGGGCAGGCGCTGCTCTATGATAGCACCGAATAGTGCGTAATGCGAGGGCAGGTGCGCGGGATCGCTCGCCCTACGCACCTGCCGTGCGAAATCCCACACCCCCCGGAATGGCGGGGCTCCTTCCTACAGGACCGTAGCGAGGAGGAGGAGCACTACGGACGCCGCAGCGTCGGCGACGACTGCAGGAAGGAAGCCCCGCCGCCAGTAGAGGAACCCGAAGGCCAGGCCGGGGATGCCTGCGGACAGAACCAGATAGGCTGCGGTGCGCGTCCAGACGGGGAAGCCCATGGTCACCGCACCGGGGGCGAAGAGAGCGGTCTGAACGGCGGTCGCCACCAGGATCGCGCCCACGAAGGCCGCACGCACGGGGAGGTTCAGGATCCTCAAGAGGAGCCAGGCGGCAGCCGTGAGGAGGATGAGGCGCAGCAGCACTTCGGTGACCAGGGCGCCGCCTACCGCCACGAGGATGGTCTGGGCTCCCGTCGCCGGATGGGGAGGGAGCGCGAAGGGGGCGGCGAGGACGCCGGCTGCGATGCCCACCACCGCGGCCAGGCCCAGGTCTGCACCCAGGTTCCGCCCCCCCCGGGCGCCCACGACGGGGGTGGGGAAGGGAAGACGGCGGGTGATGCGCAGTGCGTAGGTCACCAGGGGACCCACGACCCAGAGGGTGATAAGGACGGAGAGGAGGGCTCCTCCTGTGGGAGTGAGGCGCAGACGGGTGCCCCAGATTCCGGGCTCGCCCGTGGCGAGGAGGACGAGCAGCGCGACCAGCGTGCCCACGACCAGTGCCATGCCCGGCCTGCGCTCCGGCCACCGGGCCAGACCGTTGCGGACGGCGCGCCAGGCGTGGACCGCCGCCGCCGCCATGACCATGCCCGCGGCGACCCAGCCCAGGGCCACGCCGACCAGGGGTCCGGTGCGTCCCGCATAGGCGGCCACGAGGCTCATGGCGACCCAGATGGTGATGAGCCAGGCGACGGCCAGCCCGGGGACGGCGTAAAGGACCGCCCGCCCCATGTCACGGGTCGCGTCGGCAAGGGTGACGCCCGCAGGACGTCCCACCAGTCCCAGCGCGACGCCGTGGATCAGTCCGAGGAGCGCACCCAGGATGAAGAGGCCGGTTGCGTTGAGGAAGATGGCGTGGGCGCTCAGGCGTCCCGAGAGGGTCAGGGTGGCCACGAGGACGCCGCCTACCGCGATGCCGCCGGCCATGGCTCCCAGAACCGCGGTACGCCCATGGAGTCCGATGCTGCGAGCCAGGACACCGCCCGGGGCCCCGGCGGGATCAGGGGTGTGGGTTCTCATGAGTTCCTCCCGTGGTGGCGGAGGCCCGGTGCCTCCGGTTGCCCTCAGAGGAGTCAAGAGATGTGCCGGCGGAATTGTGTGGCACGCAAGCTATTGTTGTGAAATGTACTTAGGCCATATCACATCAAGATGTTTCTGGATAAAGGGAAGGGCCGGGCGCGCGTTTTCGCACGCCCGGCCCGCGCAGAATCGCGCTCTTCCGCGGCGGATCAGGCCGGGGTGGCGACGCCCCGCACCCGAGCCAGGGTGTCCAGGTAGCGCTTGATGGCCCGGTACTGGCCTTCGCCGTCCAGCCCCGCTTCGTGGATCACCATGTCACCCGGGCCGCTTCCCAGGTAGTGGCCCTTCATGAAGGGATGGAGGGTGTGGCTCCGTCCCAGGTCGGACTGGATCCAACGGTGCGTGGTGGGCAGGGTGAAGCCCGAGACCATCATGGCCTCCGAGGCCAACTCCGCCGGGAAGATGGCCTTCCTCTCTTCGGAAGGGAGGAGATCGAAGAGCTCGGCCGACGCGACGTAAATCACCTCGAGGTTCACGCCCTCGCTCAGGAGCATGGGGAGGGCCGTCTGGACGAAGGCGTAGGTGACGCCGGATCCCTGGAGAACCACCGTCCCGTCCCGGGCTCCTTCCTCGGCGGGTCGCAGGCGGTACACCCCTGACACCGACGCCGAGGCCGGAGCGAGGCCTGCGGCGGGGCGGTCCAGCACCGGCTCGGACGGCCGGGTCACGAAGGGCGCGATGAGGGCCGGGCGGGCCCGCAGCGCAGCGCTCATGAGGTGCCAGAGCTCCTGGGGATCCCAGGGGGTAAGCGTCACCATGGTTCCGGCGACGAAGTTCTCCTGCAGGAGCTGGAGCGCCTGGGGGTCGGCGTGGGTGGGGCCGTCCTCTCCCGTTTTCATGCCCGAGTGCCCGCAGATCCAGATGTAGGGGCGGTAGGGGCTGTCCTCTCCTTCCACCTCTCGACGGGCCTGGTTTCCGATCGCGTGCAGCCGGGCGGCGATGTGGCCCAAGGGCGCGATGAAGGCGCCGTAGGAGGCTCCCGCGCCCACCTGTTTCCCGAAGCCGGACACCCCGGTGAGGATGCAGGACAGGCCGTCTTCGCAGATTCCCCCCGCCGAGATGGCGCGGCTCCCCGGATTCTCCGAGAAATGGAAGTACCCGGGCGGGAAGTTCTTCGCCGCGCCCGAAACCGCCGTGGAGTCGAGGAGGTCGGCCGCCGCGATGAGGATGGCGCCCCCGCTGGCGTCGTTGAAATGGCTGAGCACGTTCCCGAGCTGCTTGCGCAGGGGAATGGATGTGCCCGGCTCCAGGACCAGGGCCTCGGGCGTTTCGGGCACCGCCGCGGCGTACAGCCGCTCCACCCGTGGGGCGTCCTCCCTGGGCTCCCGCCCGCGGGCGGCGAGGCGCTCCCGCGCCGTTTCCAGACGTCCGGCCATGTACACGGCCATTTCCCGATACTCGTTCTCCAGGAGCTGGCGGACCCGCTCCAGCGTCATCCAGTAGCAGCTTTCCAACTGATCCTTGTAGCTGCCTCCTGCGCAGCGCTGCCCGTCCACGCCGCAGTGGGGCAGCCCCGGCGCCCCCTTTCCGAAGAGGGGGGCGATGGCTTCATAGTATTCGTCGCTGCAGAGCTTGTGGCCGCCTCCGTGGGACTTCTTTCCGGTGATGCCGTACCGCCACCCCTTCTCGGTCCGGTATACCACCGCGGTGGGCTGTCCGTTGTCCATCTCCAGCGCCATGTGCTGTGCGGCGAGGACCTGGCCCACGTCGAAGCCGTCGGGTACCTCGATCACGTTCCAATCGTGGAGATAGAAGAACTCCATGGGATCCCACTGGACGTAGTCTCCCCACGATGTCCCTTCCCGGGTTACCCGATCGGAGTCGATGGCCGCCTCGTTCCAATCGAGGTGGCAGATGAGGTTGGAGAGGCCCGAGGTTCCGGCGCTGGCCACTGCTTCATAGGAACGCCCCGGCGTGAGGCCGCCTTCGCCTTCGATCATGTGGACCCGGGGCGCGTTCCGTCCGTAGTAGTCCGCGGCCGCCAGAGCCAGGCCCACGGTGCTTCCCACGCCCACCCCGGAGGCGCCGGTGGCCAGGCGCACGAAGGGCGTGGCCGGGGTCGGATGTCCGTCCAGGGGTTTGGCGTGGAACTGGCTGAAGAGGGGCGTGCGCGTGGTGGGGTTCCGGCGAAAACCGAGGAGATCCTCCAGCCGCAGGCGGAAGCGCTCCTCCGAGGGAAGGAGGTCGGGTCGCGCGATGCGCGTGACCTCATCGCGCAGGGCCCACATGGCGTAGAGGCCGGTGGCCTTGTGTCCCGCCGCGTACGAGATGATGTCCGCGTCCTCGCGGAGCGGGTCTCCGATGTCGTAATCCAGAGAATCGAAGAGCACACCGGCCACGATGCGCCCCGACGAAATGGAGCCGCCCGGGTGCCCCGACTGGGCGAAGTTGAAGAGGATGGCGACCAGGGAACGATAGAAAAGGTCGTAGGCCTCGAAATGCGCCACGGCCTCGGGACCGAACCCCGGATCGGAGGCGGCGTCGGTAACCTTGACCCATTCAGCGCGGCGAGGGCCGAAGGATGGACTCATGGGTGCTCCCTTCGATGGGATGTTGGATGGGCTGGGATGGAAGGGCCGTGCATTACAGCGTGAGGCGGCGGCCCGAACGCACGAAGCGCTGGAAGCCGTCTACGTCCCGGGCCGCCTCGGCGATGCGGTCCACCGCCGCCACGAGCTCCTCATCGGCGTTGGCGATGGAGATCCTCAGGTAGTGCTGTCCCTCACTGCCCAGCGTGCTGAAGGAACGGCGGTCCATGGTGGCCACCTTGTACTCGTAGAGGAGGAAGAGCTGGAAGAGGGTCGCCGGGCTGGAGCGGTCCCGGATCTCCTGAGGAAGGTCCGCGAAGGCCTCCATGGCGCCAAGACGTTCCAGCACGCCGGCCACGTTGGGGAAGGCGTAGAAGGCGCCCTTGGGGTTCTGGCAGCGGACGCCCTCGATGGCGTTGAGGGCCGGAACCACCAGGTCGCGCCGTCGCTGGAACGCCTCCACCATGAGGCGGATCGACGCCTGGCTCTCGGGGGATTGGAGGGCTTCCGCCGCGCCCCACTGATTGTAGGGGGGGAGGGAGGCGAAGTAGTTGATGGCCAGGCGCCGGTGGACCTTGGCCTCTTCCACCGTGGGATAGACGGCCCATCCCACGCGCCCGCCCGTCCAGGCGTAGGTCTTGGAAACCGCCGACGCGACGATGGTGCGCTCCTCCATCCCGGGCATGGAGGCGATGGAGAGGTGCCCGTCGCCGTCGAAGGTGATGGCCTCATACGATTCGTCGGAGTAGACCCGAACATGGGGCCCGGTCCGTGCGAGGATGAGCTCCGCGAGCCCTTCGAGCTGCTCCCGTGTGGCCACTCCGCCGGTGGGGTTGGAGGGGAAGTTGAGGAAGATGAGCTTGGTGCGTTCCGTCAGGTGGGGTTCGAGCTGGGTGGCGGTGAGGCCGAAGCCGTCCTCCTCGCGGAGAACCACCGGCACGGGGGTGCAGCGGAAGTAGGGGATGAAGGATTCGAAGAGGGGGTAGCCGGGAGAGGGGTAGATCACCTCCGACCCCGCTTCGCTGTAGGCCATGTGGGCAAAGCCGATGGCCGGTCTCCCACCCGGGTAGATCACCACCCGCTCCGGATCGACGTCCAGGCCCCGGACCTCTCCCATGGACCGTGCCACGGCGGACCGGAGCTCAGGGATGCCCTGCGGGTCGCAGTAGGTGGTGAGGCCCCGGTCCAGGGCGCGCTTGACTGCGTCGGCGATGTGCTGGGGAAGGGGAAAATCGGGCTGGCCCAGATTACAGCGGATGACCCGCTCTCCTTTCGCCTCCACCTCGCGGATCAGACTTCCCAGGGCGAAGGCCTCCTCCGTGCCGATTCGCCGGACCCGATCCGCGAAGAGGGTCGTCATGACCGGGGGCGCGGTAGTGGCTGCGTCCATGGGGAAGATCCTCCAATCAGGCTTGGGGCCGACGAGCGTGGGGTGAATCACCTTTCTCAAATACCAAAATAACGCATCACGGCGGTTCGGCACCCCTTCCCGGGGACCCCGGTGTTGCCCCGGACCACGTTGCTCCAGGGACCCATTTGCGGGATCTTCCTATCATGGATCTTTCCGTACCACCCCGCGCCCTTTCCGAGCTCGCCGCCGCCGACTTCCAGGTCGTCGTGACGCTGGGGTTGGTGGCGCTCTGCCTCGTTCTCTACCAACGCTACAGGAAGCATTACTTCGGGTGGTGGGCCCTGGCCTGGGCCGTCTACGCGGCGCGTCTGGGCGCCATCATCAGCTTCCTTCACTCGGGCAACCGCATCTGGTTGTACTGGCACCAGGTGACGACGGGGTGGACGGCCCTGGCGTTGCTGTGGGCCGCTCTCGTCTTTTCCCGCCGGATGGCGCGGTGGCGCGCCTTTGCCGCGCTCGCCTTCTTTCCGCCCGTCTGGTCCTATGTGGCTATCTACCGCCTGGACAACTTCCTCCTGGCGGCCGGTCCGGCCGTGCTTTTTCTCAGCGCCGCCACCCTCTGGACTGCGTGGGTATTCTTTCGCTACGACCGGGACGTAGGATCGCCCGCCGCCAGGGTCCTGGCCCTGGCGCTCCTCCTGTGGGGGCTGCACCACCTGGACTACCCCTTCCTCCGGGGACGCGGCATGTGGGTGCCATGGGGCTATTACCTGGACATCCTTTTCGAGCTTTGGACGGGCGTCGGCATTCTTCTGCTCGTCATGGAGGATCTGGATCAGGGACTGCACACGCTGTCGGCCCTCTCCGGCGAGCTGCAGAGCCGAGGCCATGGGGAAGAGCGTGTCGCCGAGGCCGTCCTGAGGCGCGCCTTGAGCCTGAGGGGGGTCCACGGGTCGGCGTTGTACCTGGGCCGCGAGGACGGGGGCGCCTTCATTCACGGGGCCGGCGTATGTGCTCTGTGGCCCTTCGAGCCTCCTCCACGCTCCGCCGAGACTGCAGTGCAGGGGGTGCTGGAGTCGGGCGCCCCCGAAGCCCTCCACGGTTCCGCGGCGGGTGGGGAGCGGGGGTGGGCGCATCCCTATACCGCCGCCCTGCCTATCTTTCGCAACGATGAGGTTGTAGGGGCGCTGGTGGTGGTGGGGGAGGCGCGTGATCCGTTTACCGCGTTGGATGCGCCTTTCCTCAAAGCCTTCGGCGCCCAGGTGGGGGCCGCGCTGGAGAACGAGGATCTCTATCAGCGCCTCAGCGAGCGGACACGGGAACTGGAGTGGCTCCAGAGCCGCATGGTCCGCCAGCACGAGGAGGAGCGCAATCGCCTTTCCCGGGAACTCCATGACGAGACGGCCCAGGTCCTGGCGGCGCTCAACATGCAGCTCGGCCTGCTCCAGGAACGGGGGGATGACGACATCCAGCCGGCGCTGGACCGCGCGCGCGCCCTGGTGGGGGAGGGGATCAAGAGCATTCGCAACGTGACCCGCAACCTCCGCCCCACGGCCCTGGACGACCTGGGCCTGGTGCCGGCCATGAGGGCGTTGGCCCGGGACTTTTCCGTTGCCAACACCCTGGAGGTGGAGTTCTCTACACCTGACTCCCTGGAACGGGTTTCCCCCGAGGCGGAGCTGGCTCTTTACCGGGCGTTGCAGGAAGCTCTGGCCAACTGTGTGCGCCATGGGCACTGTTCCAGGATCCGGGTGCAGGTAGCGGACGGCCCCGGGGATGTTACCCTTACGGTTCAGGACGACGGGGTGGGGTTTCCCGAGAATGATCCCGGCGTCCTCAATCGGACGCGGGGGGGACTGGCGGGGATCCGCGAGCGGATTTTGGCGGTGGGAGGGAGCATGGTCATCGAAAACCCGGTCGAGGGCGGCGCCCGGCTTCAGGTTCGCGTGCCCGCCGACGGCAGGTGAGCGCAGAGGAGAGGATCCGCATGGGCAATAAAGATGGAACGGTGGAAGCCGCCGCAGGCGGAGACCCGATCCGCGTGGTCATCGCCGATGACCACACCATCGTTCGTCAGGGGATCCGCGGCGTGCTGGAGGACAGTCCCGGGGTGGAGGTGGTGGGCGAGGCCACCGACGGAGACGAGGCGCTCCGTGTCATACGTGAGGCCCGGCCCGATGTCGCCGTGCTGGACATTACCATGCCGGAAAAGACGGGGCTGGACGTGACGCGGGAGCTGCGCGCCGAGGGCACCGAGGTGGGGATCCTCATCCTCTCCATGCACGAGGATCCGGAATACGTCCTCGAAGCCGTGCGCGCCGGTGCCGACGGGTACGTCCTCAAGGACGTGGCGCCCGCCGAACTCCGGCAGGCCCTTTCCACGGTGAGCGAGGGGAAGGAGTACTTCGCCGGCAAGGTGACGCACCAGCTTTCCCTGGCGCTCCGGGAGGAGCTGGAGCGGGAGCGGCGGCGGAGCCGCATCGACGCCCTCACCACCCGGGAACGCGAGGTCCTGGTGCGGGTGGCACGGGGCATGACCAACCGGGAGATCGCCGAAGAGTTCGGGATCAGCCCCCGGACGGTGGAAACCCACCGGGAGCGGGTCATGACCAAGCTGCGCATCCGCACCGTGGCGGGCCTGACCCGCTTCGTGCTGGAGCACGGCCTCAGCGACGAGGACCCTGCTTCGGCTTCCTGAGGGGATCGGGCCAGGTGTGGTCGCCGCCTCCCGGCGGACGGGGCCGGGGCGGGGTGCGTGGCGGCTTAGGCGTGCACGGCGGCTCGGGCACCCGGAAGGGGCGTTTGCGGTCGCGGGGCGCCTGCTGTCTGCGATTCTTTCCCATGGCTTTCACCTCCCGGGGTGTTTCGTCCGCCTTTCCCTACGATGGTTCCACGCCCCGGGATTCGCCCAGCGCCGGCGGGGGGGCCGATCGCCCTGAGAAGAAGGCCGATCGCCCTCAGAAGAAGAGGGAGAGGGAAAGATACCCCAGGGCCGGGACGGCCCCGAATTCCGAACGGGGAATCCCCATGGGGCCTACGCCTCCATCCCCCGTTCCCACGAAGAGCCCCGCCTGTACCGAGGCCGAAGCGGTAGCCGACCATGCCAGGCCGGGGGAGAGGAGGGTGGAGCCGTCGGCCAGGTCGGCCAGGACCAGCCCCGAGATGCTCACCAACGGGTGGAGCTGATAGGATCCCTGCGCCATGGCGGCCCACCGTCCCGAGACCTGCATCTCGTTGCGTGAAAAAGGCTTGGATGTCCACACATCGAGGAGCTCTGACCCGCTCGCCGCGCCGAACCCGTCGTACTGGACTTCGCCGATGAGGTAGAGATCACGTTCCGACAGGGAGAAGCGGCGGTCCAGACCCACCGCGCCCCGCACCACCCTTCCACCCCCTTCGCGGCGGCGCAGGCTCACCTCTCCCCGGAGGGCCGTGGATCCCACGGCGCCTGTGGCGAAGAGGGCGCCGCCCGCCTCGTCGTGGACCAGGCCGGCCCAGCCCCCCACGGCCCAACCCCCGCGAGAGGTCTGGTACCGCGCCAGCGCCGTCCAGGTGGTTCCCGCCCGAGTGTCGGCGGGACGCACCACGATTTCCGCTTCGCTGAACGGGCTCAGGAAGGCCCGCAGGCGGGCGGCGTCCACCCCGCTGCGGTATTCCCTGAAGGGATCGGAGGGGTCGAAGGGCGCGAAGGGATCTGCCGGCGTGAGGAAGAGGGTGGTGCCCCAGGAGATGGCCTGGCGGCCCACCGAGATCTCCATGGACCCCGCATTCAGGGAAAGGGCCAGCCGGTCGAAGCGGTGGCGCCAGCGCGTGCGCGTCGTCTCGTGGAGCGTCCAGTCCAGGCCGGCCCAGTCATCGCTGTCCGGTGTGACGGCCCCTGTGATGGGAAATCCGCCTCCCCGTGGCGTGCGTGTGGCGACGTGTTCGTAGGCCGCCTCCAGACCCAGGGGTCCCAGGTCGGCCGCGCCCATGAGGCGTACGCGGGAGACGAAGGTGGTGCCCCCCGGGCCCAGAGGGCCGTCGTCGGACCGGGTGCCCACGCCCAGGACGTAGCCGCGCAGGGGAACCTGGGACTGCAGCGCCCCGGGGGAGGAGAGGACCGCCGCGCCCGCAGCCAGAAGCGCCGTCCCGGCGAGGAGGAGGGCGCGTGCAGAGGGGGACTCCGCCCCGGCACGCCGCCTGGAGGTGCCGGGCGAACGTATTCCCGCCGGGGCCGTCCGGGGCGTGATGTGGGTCCTCACGGGTTTCCGTCGTGATTCCGGCGTTCGTCGGAGTGGATGCGGCCGTCCACCAGATGAATGAGTCGCCGCGCCCGCTCCATGACCCGCGGATCGTGGGTGGAGAAGACGAAGGTGGTGCCGTGTTCCCGGTTGAGGCGCGCCATGACGTCCAGCAGCGCTGCGCTGGTGCGGGAATCCAGGTTGGCGGTGGGCTCGTCGGCCAGGACCAGCGCCGGTTCGCCCACCACGGCCCGGGCCACGGCCACGCGCTGCTGCTGTCCGCCTGACAGCTTCACCGGGCGGCGGTCTTCCAGACCCTCCAGCCCGATTTCTCGGAAGAGCTCCAGGACCCTGGACCGCCGCTCGGCCGCGGGCACCCCCCGGAGGAGCATGGTGAACTCGGCGTTCTCCAGCGCCGAGAGAACGGGAAGGAGGTTGTACGCCTGAAAGACGAAGCCGATGTGGTTGAGGCGCATGCGGGCCAGCGCCCGGGACGACATGGCGGTGAGGTCCCGGTCCGTGACCCACACGCCCCCCCGCGTGGGGCGTGTGAGGCCGCCCAGGAGGTTGAGGAGCGTGGTCTTCCCCGACCCCGACGGTCCGGCCATGGCGACGAAATCCCCCGACTCGATCTCCAGGGTGACGCCGCGGACCGCTTCCACGGGCTCGGGCTCCTGGGGATAGATCTTCCACAGGTCTTCCGTACGGACGGCGGGTGCGCTGGACGATTCGCTCATTCTTCGAATTTCATGGCTTCGGCCGCCTCGATGCGTGCGGCGCGATACGCTGGATAGAGAGATGCGAGCGTGCCTACGACGGCAATGGACAGAGCGCTCAGGGCGATCTGGCTGAAGTGGAACTCAGGGATGATGACGGGATCGATGATGGCGCCGGAGATGGACATGCTGCTGTCCATGAAGCGGCTGAAGTCCAGGCCGTCGCGGAAGAATCCCCAGGTGAAGAGGAAGCCGGCGATCATGCCCACGACCCCACTGGCCGCGGTGAGGAAGAACCCTTCTCCGAAAACCACCCACCCCGTTTCCGCTCCGGTGAGACCCAATGCTTGAAGGATCCCGAATTCCCGCGTCCGCCCCAGGACCGACATCATGATGGAGTTAAGGATGGCGAGCATGACGATGGCGAAAAGGACCCCGTGGAAAATGTAGTCCCCCCAGTCGTCGATACGCACCGCCGAATCCAACTCCGGCGAAGCCTCCCGCCACCCCAGGACCCGGATCCCTGAATCATCGGCCAGACGCCGGCGCAGGGCCCGTAGAGCGGGCTTCGTGTCCCGCGAGGAGCGCAGGAGCACGGCCACCGTCGTCACGGCGCCCGGCGCCGCCAGCCAGGATCGTGCCGTGGAGAGGGGAATGTGTACGAGGCCCTGATCCATCTCCTCGATGCCGGTGGAGAAGATGCCTGCCACGCGCACGAGTTGCCCCGTGACCTCACCGTCGGCGCCCTGAGCCGTGAGGACGAAGCGGCTTCCCACCTTGAGTTCCAGTCGGCGGGCCATTTCCGAGCCGATGACGGCCCGCAGGCGGTCCCCCGTTTTCAAGTACCTCCCGTCGGTGAGCTTCTCAGTGAGCTGGGAGAAGGCCGCCTCCGATTCGGGATCCACCCCTTCAATACGGGCGGGAATCGCTGCGGCGGCCGAGCTGGCCAGGCCCGTGACCGTGAGCCGTTGCGTCGACATCACGGTGCGGCGGGCCACCTCCGGGTCCTTCACGGCTTCCAGCACCCGGCGGGTGACTTCCTCGTCCAGGTGGTGCTTCAGGTCGCCCGTCTCCAGATACTCCGGGGCCTGGATGGCGATGTGTCCCGTCCCCAGGCGAACCGCCGACCGGATCCACTGCTCATGACCCCCGTCGGCCAGGGCGCGGGTGAAGATGAGGAGGGCCAGACCCAGTGCCATGGCCGATGCCGTCAGAGCGCTGCGCCGGGCGTTGCGTCCCACGCTGCGGGCGGACAGGCGGAGGAGGGCGGCCGCTTTCATCGGTCCGAGAGGGCGTCGGCGGGAGGGATGCGCGTGGTCTTCCAGGCGGGATAGAGGGCCGCGACCACGGCGGTGATGAAGAGGGCCAGCGCGCTCATCATCGGGCCCCGCACCGAATACTCCACCCGTAGGATGGGTCGCCAGGTGGACCCGCTCCAGGTAAAGCTCCCCACCAGGCCGCTGAGGTCCGGTGGGGCGTTGTGCCACCAGACCATGAGGGGGAAGGTGAGGGCGGCGCCGGCCAGGAGAGAGAGGGCCCCCAGGATCACGCCTTCGTAGACGACGGTTCGTGAGAGGTTCCTCCCTGTGACGCCCAGGGCCTGCACCACGGCGAATTCCTTACGGCGCTCGAAGGCGCCGATGATCATGGCGTTGGCCACCCCGAAGACGGCCATGGCGAAGATGATGAGGATGATGAGGAAGTACATGGAGTCCATGAGGGCCACGGATTCGGCCACCTCCGGGCGCATCTCCTGCCAGGGGCGCACGTCCACCGGAGGATCATGGGTGTCCAGCTCCTTCTGGAGCTGGGCGGCGATGGCGCGGGTGTCCCAGGGGCGGGTCACCCGGATCACCACCTCGTGGATGAGGCCCGGCCCCATGGCCAGGAGCTCCTGGAGATCCCCCAGACGAAGGAGTCCGTAGTTCCCGTCCATCCCCGGGGTACCGGTATCCAGGAGGCCCACGAGTGTGTAGAGGTCATTGCCCAGGGAGCCGTCGGCGGCGGGCGCCACCAGGACCACTTCGTCTCCGATGGAGAGAGAGAGCTGGCGGGCCAGCTCCTTGCCCAGGATGATCTCCCGCACCCCCCCGGCACTCCATCCCGGACCCGTCACGCTCTGCATCAGGCGGGTGACGCGGGCCTCCCGGTCGGGATCCACCCCCATGAGGAGGCCGGCCCGCGTGTTCTCGCCCGAGGATACGAGCCCTCCTCCGTAGAGGCGCGGTGCAGCTGCCACCACGTCGGGCTCACGCTCCACGCGGGCCAGCAGGGAATCCACGTCGGTCCCGGCGTCCCCGCCGATGGTGGCGTACATCTTCCGTTCCGGGAGATAGTCGGGGGCGTGGATCTGGATCTGCCCGATGACGAGGCGGGTGCCGTTCTCGATGAGCTCGGCGGCCATTCCGTCACTGAGGCCCACCATGACCACCGAAGCCATGTAGCCCAGTCCCAGGCCCGAGGCCGTGATGAGGGTGCGGCTGCGGTGACGCCAGAGGTTGCGCCACGCGATTCTCCACCAGACCCGGTCGTGGTTCACACCCGGTCCCCTTTCCCCTTTGCCGCATCTCCCGCGGGAATGGCGGGCTCCACTCCGATCTCCGCGGTAATCCTCGTCATCGTCACCCGCTTCTTCATGGTCATCGCCGGGCGCGCAGGTTCCTCAGGCTGAAGAAGCTTTCTTCGAGGGGTACGTCGAACTCCAACGACTTGTACCGGAGGGTGGTGGACTCGTCGGGCTTGTCCGCGGGCACCACCACCATGGTGGCCGGCACGAGTCGCCCTCCCATGACCCTGTAGTCGGAGAAGGTGAGGGTGCGCACCAACGTGCCGTCTTCGTCGTAGTAGCGCACCCAGGTGGGCATGAGGTCCTTTTTGCGCACCTGCTCTTCAAGGCGCCCCCACACCACGGGGGCTTCCGGCTTGGGATGCATGACGAATTCGTACACTTCCACGCCATCCCGCGGACCCTCGTAGGCGATCTCGAAGTCGTAGTCGTCGATGATACGGCTTTCCTTCACCAGATCGTCGTTGGTGAAGTGGGACCCCATCCAGGATCCCATCATGAGGGAGGGAGGGACCTTGATGGTCCGGTCCACCCGGGGGAGGTAGTTCCAGACCTCGTTGCCCGCCTTGAGGGTGGCGGTTCCCGCCTCTCGCGGGGGGGAGAGGACCCGCACCAGCGAGTACTCCGTGCCCAGGGACCACACCTCCATGGTCAGGGTGCGGGACCAGTGGCGGGTGTGCACCTCCATCTCCACGATGCCGTGGCTCGAGTTGCCCCGCAGAAGCCGGTCCACCCGGTCGATGATCTCCCGGACCCGCGCCCGTTCCGCGGCGGTGTCCGGTCGCTCCTGGGCCTGAAGCGCAGCGGGAAGAAGAATTCCCGGAAGAAGCGCGGCGAGGAGGAGCAGCAGGAGGTTGAACCGGATGCCTGTGGCTGCGACGCGCTGTCGTTGCATCTTGGCTGCTCCCATGACCGGGGGGCTCGACGCACCACTCTGCTCAAAGATGAAAGATAGCGGAAAGGGGTGGGAGTGTCCTACCTCGCCGCCCTCCGGGCCGCCTTCCGGGTGCCTCGCCGGGCCGTCTATCCCGTCCTTCCCGCCCGGCGGGCGGCTTCCCGTGCCGCGTCCATGGCGCGGGTGAGGGGAGGGCCGCGAAACCCTCTGCGGGCCAGGTATCCGTAGAGGCGGCGGCGGGCTCGCTCCCGCTCGGGCGACGGATGCTCGCAGGCCAGCGCCTGGAGGGTTTCCCGGCCCTGGCGGGCCACCCAGGCCCGGGCGACCTCCAGCGCCAGGTCGGTTTCGCCCACCTCCTCGTCTTCCAGAACCCGGTGTACGACCTCCTCGGCGAGAGGGGGTGGGATCCCCTTGGCCCGCAGCTCGTCCCGCAGGCGGGCCGGCCCCCGGGGGCGGTGGCGCAGACGGTCGCGCACGAAGGCGGCGGCTACGGTCGCATCGTCCACGAGCCCCCGCTCCTGCAGGCGGTCCAGGATGACATCCACCCGGGCGGGCCGGAACCCTTTGGCGACGAGGCGGGTGCGGAGCTCCCTGCGGGTGCGGGCGCGATAGGAGAGAAGATTGAGGGCCGCATCGCGGACGCGGATGTCGGCGTCGGCGTTGAGGAGATGATGGCGGTCCGATGCGGGGAAAGGGTCGCCGGCGCCGAGGCCCGCCCTTTCCAGCGCTTCCAGGGCGACCTCCACCGGATCGCCCCGGGTGAGATGGATGCGGACGCGCAGCCCCCGGGGACGCAGGGGCTCGATGCGGGTGATGCAGGGCGGGGGTTCAGGACTGGACATACCAGTGATGATCGAGGATGTCGTGGTAGAGGGTGAGGAGGCGTCCATCGTCCAGGATCACGTCATGGTACTCCCGGCAGATGGGCACGCGCCACCACTCGTCGTCAATGCGCCAGCGCTCCCGGACCGCTTCCACCCGGCGTGCCGTGCGTCCCGGTAGGCGGACGTAGCGGGGCCGTCCCCCTTCGTCGGTGCGGACCTCCACAGGCCGGGGCCGGCTCAGGGGGCGAAGCTGCGGTTCCTCGGAGGACTGCGCCTGCCCGGAAAAGGATCTCCCCGGGGCGGGGGACGGGGGAATGGCTTTCCGGGTCATGGGTCGAAGTTCAGGAGGGCGTGACGGCGTTCAGGGATGCGGGACCAGGGGTCCATCTCCACGACCCGATAGAGAGGAGAATGCCCTATACGTAGCTTTAGCTCACGAATCGCATCTCTAAGTTTTGCAGGAACTTCACCATCTTTGACAGATAGGGAAAAACCTGTGCGTCCTTCACGGGTTCCGCGGTCGAAAAGGGTGGTCTGGGTGGCGGGAGCACCGAAATGTGTGAACTCGAGGATGAGGGTTTCCACCGCCCGTGAAGGTGGCGAAAGGGCCATGCGGTTGCGAAGGGCGAAGGCGATCCGGGCGGCATCGGCGGTGGGTTCGCGAAAGACGGCGTCCACCGACCAGGAGCTTCCACCTTCCAGGTGCGCGCTGAGACGGGCGCCCCGGACGCTGCGTCCGCGCCGCGCCGGCCGCGCCAGGGCCTGTTCCACCAGGTGCCGGAGGGCGCCGTGGAGGGTCTCGGCCGTTCCTGCGGGCGCGGGGAAGTCGAGGGAGACGCGGATGGGCCGGGGACGGTGGAGCGGACGCACCGGGTCGATGCGCCGCCCCGAAGCCCAGGCCAGGGCGTCCCGGCCCTGGGCGCCGAATTGAGCGATGAGGGAGGGTTCGGGAAGGCGCAGAAGGGCGCCCAGCGTCTCGACGCCCAGCCGCTCCAGGCGCTGAACGACAAGGGGATCCACGGGAAGCACGCCCACGGGGCAGCGGGCAAGGAAGGCGGCGAGCCGGTCTTCGGTGACGAGAACGGGGGCTCCCGGCCGGGCGGCGGTGGCGGCGACCCAGGCGCCGAATTTTCCGGGCGCCCTCCCGGCCCGGGTGGCGGCGACCAGGGGTGGGGGGAGGACGCGGAAGAGGGCGCCGAGGGCCCGCTCGATCTGGCGCCGCGGAGGGCCGAAGAGGCGCTCCAGGCCGTCCATGCCCAGATAGAAGCATCCCCGGTCCGCCGGCTCCACCACGGGGGTGAGGTCGAGAAGCGTCTGGAGGATGGCTTCATTGGCCGACTCGTAGTGGGCCGGATCGGGCTCGAGGAGGGTGAGGGAGGGGCAGAGGGACAGGGCCTGGGAGACGAGCTGGCCCGGGCGCACGCCCGATTCGTGGGCGCGCTCCGACACCTGCCAGACGGTGCGCCGGGTGTCTCGAGCCGGGGAGAGAAGGGCGACGGAGGTGGTGTCGAGCTCGGGAGTGCGAACGAGCTCGAGGCGCAGTTCGAAGGTGGGCAGCCAGAGACAGAGGGCTTGCCGGCTCCCCCGGGCGGAAGGAGGAGGGGCGGAGCCGGGACAGGGGGAGGCGGGGGAGGTGGAGGAGGTGCCGGGGGGTGGAGCATCCCACCCCCTTCCGTATGGGTGGGTAGGAACAACGTGCCGCCTCGAAGGACCCTCAACCATAGCGGGATGAGCAAAAAATGAAGGAAGAAGCCGAATAAAAACCGAAGCAGGAAGGCGAAGATAGCCCGAAGAAAACCCGTATACAAGGGGACGTGCAAAACGCGAAAAATCCCCCTCCTTCAGGCGCACGTCCGAACCGGCACCGCTTTGCCCCTCCCCTTCCTTGTGCCAGATTTAGAAGAGGTCTGCACAGCCAAGGTGCCCCTGCGGAGGCGCGCACGCCCCGACGGAGGCTCCCACGTGCCCCGGCTTCCCGCCCCGGGCCTCGTGCGCCACGGAGATGCCCATGAAAGCTCCATCCCTCACCCTCGGCGTCGAGGAAGAGTATCAGATCGTCGACGTGGAGACCCGGGAGCTGCGGTCCTACATCACCCAGCTCCTCCAGGAGGGGACGTCCACCATGGAGGGGCTCCGCCCCGAACTCCACCAGTCGGTGGTGGAGGTGGGATCCTCGGTGTGCCGGGATTCCCAGGAGGTCCGCGAAGAGATCCGCCGGCTCCGCCGCGGAGTCTCGGAGCTGGCCGCCGAGCACGACCTGCGCATCGTGGCCGCGGCCACCCATCCCTTCTCCTCATGGATCAACCAGGAGATCACGCCCCTGGAGCGGTACCTGGGCGTGGAGGAGGACCTTCAGGATCTGGCCCGCCGCAACCTGGTCTTCGGGATGCACGTCCATGTGGGTATTGAGGACCCCGAGTTCCGCATGGAGGTTCTCACCGTCGCCCGCTACTTCCTGCCCCTTTTTCTGGCCCTCTCCACCAGCTCCCCCATGTGGATGGGCCGCAACACCGGGCTCATGTCCTACCGGAGCGTGCAGTGGCGGAACTTTCCCCGCACCGGAATGCCGCCCCGCTTCTCCACCTATGCCGAATACGAACACATCGTGGACGTCCTCATCCGGGCGGGGTCCATCGAGGATCCCTCGAAAATCTGGTGGGACATCCGGCCCCACCACCTCTATCCCACTCTGGAATTCCGCGTCTGCGACGTCTGCACCCGCATGGAAGATGCCGTCTCCCTGGCGGCCATGTACCAGGCCATGGTGGCCAAGCTGTGGAAGCTGCGGCGACGGAACCTCCACCTGCGCACCTACCCCCTGACGCTCCTTTCCGACAACAAGTGGCGGGCGGTCCGCTACGGACTGGAGGGAGATCTCATCGACCTGAGGCGGGACCGGGTGCGTCCCGCCCGGGAGCTCATTCGCGAGTTCATCGAGGGATTTCTGGACGACGTGGTGGATGAACTGGGGACGCGCCGGGAGGTGGAGCACGCCCTGCGCATCGCCGAGGGCGGAACCAGCGCCCACCGCCAGCTCGCCGTCTTCCGGGAGACGGGGGACCCCCGGACCGTCGTGGACCACCTCATCGCCGAGACCCTGGAAGGGACGGGGTTGGAGGAGACCCTGGGGATTTCCGGGTCCGGGTCGCCGTCATGACTCCCGCCGACGCCAACCCCCTGGGAGCCTTCCTGCGGGCTCAGGGTGCGGTCGTCCTGGACGGGGGCCTGGCCACCACCCTGGAATCCCACGGGCGGGATCTCAACGATCCTCTCTGGTCCGCCCGGGTGATCCTGGAGGATCCCGACGCCCTCGCCCGGGTCCACACCGAATTCCTCGAGGCCGGCGCCGACGTCATCGCCACGGCCACCTATCAGGCCACCCTGGAGGGCTTCATGAACCGGGGTCTGAGCCGGGAGGAAGCCGTCGCCGCCATGGAAAAGGCGGTGGAGGTGGCGGTGGGGGCCCGGGACCGATTCTGGGAAACCTTCGCCGCCGGGAGCGGTGCCGTCGCTTTGAGCCCGTCGGGGAAGGAGTCGGGCCGTCGACTCCGGCCCCTGGTAGCCGCCAGCATCGGCCCCTACGGAGCCTACCTGGCCGACGGATCGGAATACACGGGCGCCTACTCCCTGGACGAGGCGGCCCTGGCGGCGTTTCACCGCCCGCGCTGGGAGATTCTCGCCGCTTCCGACGCCGATCTCCTGGCCTGCGAGACGATTCCGTCGGGGCCCGAGGTGCGGGCCCTCCTTCGCCTCCTTGACGAGACGCCCGACCGGTGGGCGTGGATCAGCGTTCAGTGCCGGGACGCCCGGACCCTGGCCGACGGAACGCCCCTGGAGGAGGCGGCCGCCCTCTGCGACGCGGTGCCCCACGTCGCCGCCGTGGGCGTCAACTGTGTTTCCCCGGATCTGGTTTCCGGCATCCTGCAGGTGCTGCGTGGGGCAACAGAAAAGCCCGTCGCGGTGTACCCTAATTCCGGCGAAGGCTGGGATGGGCGGGCCAAGCGCTGGACGGGCCGCGGAGTCTCGCTGGTGCACCGCGCGCGGGAATGGCGCGAGGAGGGCGCGCGGGTCCTGGGGGGATGCTGTCGGGTGTCCCCCTCCGCCATCGGCGCCATGCGGCGCGAATTGATGGATGCGGGTGGTGGTGACGGCCCCGCCCCTCCGGCAGTATCTTGATCCGGTTGCGCATCCATGCTGGCCGCCGGGTGGATGCCGGGCCCCCCGTACGGCGGATCGTCGTTCACAAGGATCCATAGTTCTCCCCTGGAAGGAACGTATGCGCGTACATGTCCGTGAAGGATCTCCCCTCGGCGCAGAGATCTCACTCCTGGCGATCGGGCTTCCCGAGGACGCATCGGCTTCCGAGGGATTCCTCCAGGAGCTGGATACCGCCCTGGGCGGAGCCGTAGCCAGGGTTCTGGGCCGGGATTTTCGGGGCAAGAAGAACGATGAACTCGTTCTCTACCGGGAAGGAGGAGGACCGGAGCGCGTGGTCCTCCTGGGCCTGGGACCCGCCGGGAAGGTGGAGCTGGAGACGCTGCGCCGTATGGCCGGCCGTGCCGTACGCGCCGCCGAACGCCTGCGCAGCGCGTCGGTGTCTCTGAGCGTGGACGCCGCCCTCTTCGCAGGCGGGCCCGGAGCCGCGGACGTGGCCAAGGCCTTCGCCGAAGGGGCGGTTCTGGCGTCGTGGAACTTCCGTGAGTTCAAGACCAAGGAGCCCGAGGAGGGTCCCGACGTCGACGTGACCCGCCTGGACATCTTTGCCTCCACCTCCCCGGCGGAGGTGGCGGAGGCGGCCCGGCAGGGTTCCGTCATCGCCGCAGGGGAGAATCTGGCGCGCACCTTCCAGGCCCGTCCGGGCAACGTAGCGACTCCCACCCATCTGGCCGAGGAGGCACGGGCCCTGGCGGAGGAACACGGCCTCGCGGTGACCATCTTCGACGAAGCGGCCATGAAGGAGGCGGGGATGGAGGCGATCCTCGCTGTTTCCGCCGGATCCCGGGAAGAAGCGCGTCTCATCGTTCTGGAGCACCGGGGGGGGGAGGAAGGAGATCCGCCCCTGGTTCTGGTGGGCAAGGGCCTCACCTTTGATGCCGGAGGGATCTCCCTCAAGCCTCCCGCCGGGATGGAGGAGATGAAGTTCGACATGTCCGGGGGCGCCGCGGTACTGGGCGCTATGACGGCCATCGCCCGTCTCGGCGTGGCGGCCAACGTGGTGGGGATCGTGCCGTCTTCGGAAAACCTCCCCTCGGGAACGGCGGTGAAGCCCGGCGACATCATCGGCTCTCTCGCGGGAAAGACCATCGAAGTCATCAATACCGATGCCGAGGGCCGGCTGATCCTCGCCGATGCGCTGGCCTACGGGGCCGGGCTCGAGCCCGCCGCCATGGTGGACTGCGCCACCCTCACCGGCGCCGTGGTCATCGGTCTGGGACACCACGCTTCCGCCGTCCTGGGGAACGACGACGGCCTGGTTGCCGAGCTCCAGGAAGCGGGAGAGCGGACGGGCGAGCGCTGCTGGCCTCTTCCCCTCTGGGAGGAATACACGCGCCAGCTCGACAGCGAGTTTGCCGATCTCCTCAACGTGGGAGGCCGGCCCGCCGGAACCATCACCGCGGCGGCCTTCCTCAAGGAGTTCGTGGGAGACGCTCCCTGGGCGCATCTGGACATCGCCGGAACGGCCTACGGGGACAAGCCGCTCCCCTATCAGAGGAAGGGGGGGTACGG
Organism: Gemmatimonadota bacterium; assembly: GCA_046756305.1. Classification (GTDB taxonomy): domain Bacteria; phylum Gemmatimonadota; class Gemmatimonadetes; order Longimicrobiales; family Gaopeijiaceae; genus JBHHWB01. Next base: position 36,494 of record JBHHWB010000009.1, on the reverse strand, counting down.
CGTGCCCACCCGCCTTCTGGTGGACTGGGTTCAGGCCCGCGCCGGTTGAGCTCCGTGTCCCCGAGGCGCTGTGCCCGGACGGCGGCAGCGCTTCTCCTCGTCGGAGCGGCGCTTCTTCCGGCTCGCGGCGCCGCCCAGGTCCGCCCCGACTCGGTGGTTCAGGTCCGGCCCGACACGGCCGGGGCCGCGGGGCGCGCCGCGCCCGACTCTTTGGGGGGTGCGGCCCAGGCCGTGCCCGATTCCCTCGCGGCCGACACCATCTTCTACAACCTCCCCGAGCTCGAGGGCGAGGCGCCCGCCGGGTGGACGCGGGGGGTGTGGGAGTGGAACGCCGAGGACATCCTCTCCAGCGGCTCCAACACCCTGGTGGAGCTCCTGGACGCCGTGCCAGGGATGGTGCCCCTCCGGGGCGGCGACTACGGGACGCCTCTGGCCCTTTCCGCCTTCGGGGCGGCGGGCGGTGGGGTGCGCATCTACCGGGACGGTTTCGAGGTGCTTCCCCTCTCGGGAAGCGTCCCTGACCTGATGAAGGTGGGGCTGGGTGGGATCCGGCGGGTCCGCCTGGAGCGCAACATGGGCGGGCTCGTCATCCACCTGTACAGCTACCGCTATGACGACGGGCGCCCCTACTCTCTCATCGAGGCGGGGACGGGGGATCTCAACACCAACGTCTTCCGGGGCACTTTCGCCGACGCCACCTCCCTGGGCGGTTCAGTGGCGCTGGCGCTGGAGCGCAACGACACCCGCGGCCCCCGCGGCGAGGAGCCGGGGAGCCGAACCGGGAGCTGGCTCCGCTATCAGCTTCACCGGGGCAACGACGCCGGCGTCGCCCTGGAGTTTCGGCGCATGGGATCGGAGACGGAGGTGCCCCATTACGCTTCTCCGGCTACCCGCACCGACTGGTCTCTGAGGGGTCGGGCGCGGCTGGCCCCGGGCCTCACCGGCGAGGCGTACTGGGGACGTTCCACCTACGCGGTGGAGGACGTGCGCCCCGAGTATGCACGGGAAGGGGGCACCCGCTCCCAGCTGGGGGTGCGCCTGGCGTGGCAGCCCACCCCGCTGGTCTGGGCCCGGGGGTCGTATCGCCGTTTCAGCGGCGACGACCTCCCCGGGGACCGCCTCCGGTTGAGCGGCGGATTCCAGCTGCCGCGCCTCGCCGGAGGGTCGGTGGAGGTGGACCGGGCGGGATGGAGGGAGACGCCCACCCGCATGCAGCGTGTCCGGGGGTGGACCGAGCCCTTCTTCGGCCTTTCCCTCTTCGCTTCCCGGGAGTGGGGTACCCGGGGAGCGCGCATGAACCCTCTCCTGGACGTGGTTCCTCCACCGGACACCACCGACGGCGGGGGCGGCGGGGAGGGAGGCGCGGCGGAGGGAGCCGCCGGGGACACCGCCTCCTTCGCGCCGCCCGAACCCCTATTCCGCACCGTGGAAGGAACCTATACCCGGTACGGGGGCCAGTGGGCGTGGCGGGGTGTGGTCCTCTCGGGAGCGCGCCTTACCATGGATGTGGATTCCCTCCTGCCTCTGGCGCTGGAGATGGACCGGGGAGAGCCCGCCCTTCCGGGAGGGGTCCGCAAGGGATGGGAGGCCTACGGCCGGTTGCCCCTCCCCTTCTGGGACGGCTTTCACGTGGAGGGCTCGCTGCAGCGGTGGGACGAGGCGTGGCGCTACCTGCCGGAGCAGATCTACCGGGCGGCCTTCGTCTATCACAACACCTTCCTGGAGAGCGGGAACTTCGAGATGTGGTGGACGCTGGGCGTGCGCGGCCGCAAGCCCATGGCGGTGCACCGCGTCACGGGGACGGTGGAGGACGAGGAGACGGGCGGGGCGCGTCCCGAGTTGGCTCAGGTGCCCTTCTACCAGAACTGGTACGGGAGCATCCAGCTCCGCATCGTGACGGTGCGCATCTTCGTCGGGTGGGAGAACTTTACCATCCGCCGCAACCTCCAGGACTTCCCCGGCCGGGTGCTTCCACGCACGCGAGCCATGTACGGCCTGCGCTGGACCATGTGGAACTGAGGCCTACCGGCCTCACACCCGTACCACCGGAGGATTCGGTTATACTTAGGATTCGGTAGCGTACGAAACCGAGCCACGAAGACGGAAGCGCAGGGGGCGTATGATTCGGAGCATGACGGGGTTTGGCGACGCCGAGGCCGACGCGCCGGTGGGTCGTCTCCGTCTGGAGATCAGGACGGTGAATCACCGTTTCCTCAACACCTCGGTGAAGACCCCTCCGGGATTCGACCGCTTCGAGCAGCATATCGTGGCGGCGATCAAGGAGCGCATCTCCCGGGGGCACGTGAGCGCGTTCCTCTCTCTGGACCGCTCCGCGGCCCGGGACAGCGGGGCGGCGGGGCTGGATCTGGATCGGGCCCGCCGCTACCGGGACGCCCTCCAGGCCCTGCAGGACGAGTTCGACCTGCCCGGCGCCGTGGATCTGGCCACCTTGGCGCGCTTCGGCGAGATCTTCCGGGAGCCGGAGCCGGGCTCGGCGGCCGATCTGGAGCCGGAACTCTTCCTCGATCTGACGCGGGAGGCCCTCGCCGGTGTAGTGGCGCTGCGGGAGGCCGAGGGCGAGCGGCTGCGGGCCGACCTCGCCGGGCGCCTGGACGCGCTGGCCGGCCATCTGGAGGAGATCCGGGTGCGGGCGCCGCAGCGGCTCGTCGCGGAACGGGACCGGCTCCGGGAGGCGGTGCGCGAGCTCACCGAACAGGTGGAGGTGGATGAGGACCGTCTGGCCCGGGAAGTGGCCTACCTGGCCGACAGGTGGGACATCAGCGAGGAAATGGTGCGCTTCGGCTCCCACATGGAGCTCTTTCGGGAGGCGCTGAGCGCGCCTCCCGAAGAGCCGGTGGGCAAGCGGCTCGGTTTCCTGGTCCAGGAGATGCTCCGCGAAGTAAACACCATGGGCTCCAAGGCCAACGACGCCGCCATCGCCCAGGCGGTGGTGGCCATGAAGGAGGAGATCGAACGCCTGCGGGAGCAGGTGGAGAACGTGGAATGACGGGGCTGGCCTCCCGGGGGTTTCCCCTGGTCCTCGCCGCGCCCAGCGGGGCGGGGAAGACGACCCTGGCGCGGGCGCTGGTAGAAGGGGAACCCGACGTGGCGTTTTCCGTATCCGTCACTACTCGGCTCCCGCGCTCAGGCGAGCGCGACGGCGTGGACTATCGTTTCGTGGACCGGGAGACCTTCGACGCCATGGCGGCGCGTGGCGACCTGGCCGAGTGGGCCGAGGTCCACGGCGAAGGGTACGGAACACCGCGCAGCGAGTTGGAGGCGGCGGCGGAGCGGGGTGCCGTAATCGTGCTGGATATCGACGTTCAGGGCGCCCGCCAGGTGCGGGCGGCCTTCCCCGAAGCCGTCACCGTCTTTATCCTCCCACCCTCGGCGGACTCCCTCCTGGAGCGTCTCACAGGGCGGGGAACCGAGGATCGGGAGAAGGTGGCGGTGCGCATGGAGACGGCGCTCAAGGAGCTGGAGGCGGCGCCGGAGTTCGACTACACGGTGGTCAATGACCGTCTGGACGAGGCGGTGGACGCGCTTCGCGCCATCCTCCGCGCCGAGGCCCACCGCACGCGGCGGGCCACCGCGCTCGACGCGGTGCTGGGGGATTTGAGCGCCGGCGTGCGCGCTGTGCTGGAGAAGGGGTCGCGCGGCGCCTCAGGGCGTGGCAGCGGCGGCGAGGGTGGGGAATAGGGGTGGATAGAGGATAGAGAAAGAGAAACGAGGAGGAGCGGTTCATGCGTGTGTTCACGCCGAAGGAGGTGGCCGAGTCCACCGGAAGCAAGTACCTGGGAGTTCTCGTGGCGGCCAAGTATGCCCGTGAGCTCAACTCCCTGCCCAGGGAGACTCTGCCCCTCGGGGAGGAGAAGAAGCTGACGACGCGGGCGCTCGAGGCGCTCACCTCGGGCCAGATCGAGTTCCGCCTGGTCAAGAAAAGGCGCCGCGAGGAGTAATCCGTGGCCGCCGCCGCGCTCAGCCCCCGCCGGCCGTGGGACGGCCGGCGCGTGGTCCTCGGAGTGACCGGGGGGATCGCGGCCTACAAATCGGTGCAGGTGGCCCGGGACCTCACCCGCCTGGGAGCCCGGGTGGAGGTGGTCCTGACCCGCGGCGCCCGTGAGTTCGTGGCGCCCCTCTCCTTCACGGGCGTGACGGGCCGGCCCGCCCTCACCGAACTCTTCAGCACCGAGGGCGCGGCGCTGCACATCCGCCTGGGCCGGGAAGCCGACTGCGTGTGCGTGGCCCCGGCTACGGCCGACTTCCTGGCCCGGGCCGCCCAGGGCCGCGCCGACGGCCTTCTCACCACCACCCTTCTGGCCACCCGGGCGCCCGTGGTCCTCTGTCCGGCCATGAACGACCGTATGTTCTCCCATCCCCAGGTGCAGGCCAATCTGGCCCATGCCCGGGATGTCCTCGGCTACCGCATCGCGGGCCCCGCAGAGGGCCCCCTGGCCGTGGGGGAGGGGGAGGGGCCGGGGCGCATGCTGGAGCCGCGGGAGATCGTGGAGCACGTGGGCCGTGCCCTGGGGGAAGGCGGCTCCCTTTCCGGCCGCCGCGTACTCGTCACGGCGGGCCCCACCCGGGAGCCGCTGGATCCGGTGCGCTATCTGGGCAACCGCTCGTCGGGACGTCAGGGGTACGCGCTGGCCCAGGCGGCGTGGCGCAGAGGGGCGGAGGTCACGCTGGTGAGCGGCCCCACCTCCCTGCCGCTCCCCGTGGGTGTGGACGGCGTGTGGGTGGAGACGGCCCGCCAGATGCTCGAGGCCGCCGCAGCGCACATCCCCGCCGCCGACGTGATCATCTTTGCCGCCGCCGTCGCCGACTATCGCCCGGCCGAGGAGGCTTCCGCCAAGATCAAGCGCGAGGCGGCGGGAGCGGAGATGACGCTGGAGCTCACGGCCAATCCCGACATCGCCGCCGAGACCCGGTCGCTGCGGCGCGCCGGAGCCCTGGCGGTGGGCTTCGCCCTGGAGACGGAGGATCTGGTGGCCCACGCCCGGGACAAGATGGAGCGCAAAGGCTTTCAGCTCATGGTGGCCAACCCCGCGACGGAGCCCGACGCCGGCTTCGGGACCGACACCAACCGGGTGGTTCTCCTGAGGCCCGGGGGGGAAGCGGAGGAGCTGCCCCTCCTCACCAAGGACCAGGTGGCCGAGGAGATCCTCGACCGCATCGAAGTTCTCCTGGCCGAGGCGTGATGCAGGGGCGTACGGAAGTGGCTGCGGAGGTGGCCCGCTTTCTCCGCCAGCGCCTGGAGATGGGCGGTCCCCTTCCTGTGGTTCTCGGCGGTCTGGGACGTGACGAGGCGTTGAGCCTCGCCCGGCGGGGCCGGCAGGCCGGCGCGGCCTCCGCTCCGCCTTCGGCCGCCCCGGGCGCCACCGGCGCGGCTTCCGCTTCCACGGCCCCGTCGGCACCCGGCCGCGCGTCCTCGCCGGGGGCCCTCGACGACTACGAAGTCTTTCGCGCCCAGGTCCTCCAGTGCCGGCGGTGCCGCCTGGCCGAGACCCGTACCCAGGTGGTGTTCGCCGACGGATCCCCCGACGCCCGGGTCATGGTGGTGGGGGAAGCCCCCGGTGCCAACGAAGACGCCACCGGACTCCCCTTCGTGGGCGCCGCGGGAAAGCTTCTGGACCTCCTCCTGGCCACGGTGGACCTTTCCCGCAAGGAGTCGGTCTACATCGCCAACGTCCTCAAGTGCCGCCCTCCCGGAAATCGCAATCCCCTCCCCGACGAGATCGAGGCGTGCGCCCCCTACCTGCGCCGCCAGATCGAGTTCGTGGCGCCGGAGGCGATCCTGGCCGTGGGCACCTTCGCCGCCCAGCTCCTCACGGGCCTGCAGAAACCCCTTGGCAAGCTGCGCGGCACGGTCCATGCCTATGAAGGCGTGCCCCTGGTGGTCACGTACCATCCGGCGGCGCTCCTGCGGAACCCGCGCTGGACGCGGGCTTTCTGGAGTGATCTGCAGCTCCTGCGGGAGATCCTGGACGGGGAATAGGGGACCGGGGAAGGTGGGCACGAGCCCGGCCGGCCTTCCGTGACGGTGCCTCCTCCGCGCAGGCCCGATGGCGTTTAATCTGCGTAAAACTCCTGGGTGCGAGCTCTTCCCCCGCTTGCTACATTGGACCTCCTGACGCGCGCTCCTCCAACCCGCGAAGGCACGTTCTCCGAACCCCGGACCATGGAAGCATCTCCCAACTTCGCGCAGGCTGTATTCGATCGCACGCCTCCGTTCTCTCTGGAAGCGGAGACGGCCGTTCTCGGGGGCATGCTCATCGACCGGGAGGCCGTCACCCGGGCCGTCGAGTTCCTCAAGGAATCCATGTTCTACCGGGAGGCGAACCGGCGGCTCTTCCGCGCCATGATCCGCCTCTACGAGCGGGGAGACGTGGTGGACGTCATCACCGTCTCCGAGGAGCTGAAGAAGACGGGGGAGCTGGACGCTGCCGGAGGCTTCGACTATCTGGCGGCCCTGGTGGACGCCGTGCCCACGGCGGCGAACCTGGAGTACCACGCCCGCATCGTCCGGGACAAGGCGCTCCTGCGCAACCTGGTGGAATCGGCCAGCCAGATCATCCGCGACGCCTACGACCAGGGGGAGCGGGAGGTCAACGAGATCCTGGACCAGGCCGAGGCGCGCATCTTTCAGGTGGCGGAGAGCCATCAGCGCAAAGGGTTCATCTGGATCAAGGAGATCCTCTGGTCGGCCTTCGAGCACATCGAACGCCTCCAGGAGTCGGCCACGGGGATCACGGGCGTGCCCACGGGCTTCCCCGATCTGGACCGCATGACCACGGGGCTGCAGCGCGGCGATCTGTGCATCGTGGCGGCTCGCCCCTCCATGGGAAAGACGTCGTGGGTCATGAACGTGGCGGCCAACGCCGCCATCTCTCACAACATTCCCGTGGCCATCTTCTCTCTGGAGATGTCTTCGGAGCAGTTGGTCCAGCGCCTCCTGTGCGCCGAGGGGCGCATCGACGCCCAGAGACTGCGTCGGGGAAAGCTGAGTCCCGAGGAGCATCAGCGCCTCGCGGCGGCGGCCGGCCACCTCAACACCGCCCCCCTCTGGATCGACGATCAACCCGGGTCCAACGTGCTGGAGATCCGGGCCAAGGCCCGCCGTCTGCAGTCGGAGCTGCGTTCCGAGGGCCGGGAGCTGGGGATGGTGGTCATCGACTACATGCAGCTCATGTCGGGAACGGGCCAGGCCGAGAGCCGGGTCCAGGAGGTGAGCCAGATCTCCCGGGGTCTGAAGGCCCTGGCCAGGGAACTCGAGGTTCCGGTGGTGGCCCTCTCTCAGTTGAGTCGCGGTCCGGAGCAGCGCACCGACAAACGTCCCATGCTGTCGGATCTGCGTGAGTCGGGCTCCATCGAGCAGGATGCCGATCTGGTCATGTTCCTGTACCGTCCCGAGTACTATGCTCCCGCAGAGAAGCGTGAGGAACTCGAGGGAAAGGCGGAGCTCATCATCGGCAAGCAGCGGAACGGACCCACCGGGGTGATCCAGCTTTACTTCCAGAAGGCGTATACCCGTTTCGACTCGGTGAGCCACGCGCCCGCCGGGGGCGCGGCGGCGGAAGCGGGACCCGCGTTCGGACCGTGACGCGCACGCCCGGGCGCGACGCGGCGGCGGGGCGCGCAGAGACGGAAGGGCCGCCGGGCGGGGAAGTACGGGTCGGGGTGGCGGTGCCGGCCGCCGGATGGGGGCGGCGCATGGGAGGCGTGCGGAAGGCCTTCCTCGAGCTGTCCGGAGCGCCCCTTCTGGTGCATGCGCTTCGCCCCTTTCTGACGCTCCCCGAGGTGATCGCGGTGGCGGTGGCCCTTCCCGAGGAAGACGCCGGCGACCCGCCGGCGTGGCTCACCGGGCTGGACCCTCGAGTGCGGGTGGTGGCGGGTGGAGCGAGCCGCACCGCCTCGGTGCGCGGCGCTCTGGCCGCCCTCCCCACCGAGGCCAACATCATCGCGGTTCACGACGCCGCCCGGCCCCTGGTGACCCGGGAGGTGATCCGCAGGTGCATCCACGTGGCCGCAGGGGGAGAAGGGGCCGTCGCCGGGATACGGGCCGTGGACACCATCAAGGAAACCGACCGCCGGGGGAGGATCGTGTCCACGCCGGACCGGAGCGCGCTCTGGCAGGCCCAGACCCCCCAGGTGTTTCCTGCGGACATATTGAGAAAAGCTTACTCCCTTCCCGATGCCGAAGCCACCGACGACGCCGCCCTGGTGGAGCGGGCGGGGGGGAGGGTGCGCATGGTCGAGGTGGAGGGATGGAACCTCAAGGTGACCCGTCCCGAAGACGCGGCGGCGGCGGCGGCGATCCTGGCCGCCCGGACGGAGCCACATGGAGGGTGAGGGGGAAGCCGGGGCCGTGCGCGTTCTGGATGTGCGGGACCTTCCCGTGGAGGCGGTGGAGCTGGAGCCCGTGGTGGCGCACCTGCGCGGCGACGGAGTGGTGGCCTACCCCACCGAGACGGTGTACGGAATGGGCACCCGTTGCAGCGAGGCGGGCGTGGCGAGACTGGCCCGCATGAAGGGACGGGACCCGACCAAGCCGTTCATCCTCCTTGTAGCGGATACGAGTTGGGTGGAAGGACTCGCCTGGACCCCGGCGGCGCGGGAGCTGGCCCGGGTCTTCTGGCCCGGCGCCCTCACCCTCGTACTTGCCGATCCCGAAGGTGTCTTTCCCGGGGCGGTCCACGGGCCCGGCGGAGGCGTAGCCGTGCGCGTTTCCCCCCATCCGCTGGTGCGGCGCATCCTGGAGGCGCTGGACGCTCCCCTCACCTCCACCAGCGTGAACCGTCCGGGGGAGTCTCCGGCGCGGAGCGGCAGCGAGGCCGTGGCCGTGGCCCGGGCGCTGGCCGGAGGGGCGGAGGGCGCCGCCGGCACGGCGCAGGCGGACGAGACCGCCGCCCAGGGGAAGGAAGCCATTCTGGTGCTGGATGCGGGCACCCTGCCTCCCTCGGGGCCCTCCACCATTGTAGACTGTACACGACCGGAGCCCCGGGTCCTGCGGGAGGGAACCGTGCCCGTGGGCCGACTTCGTTGCCTCCTTCCCGAGCTCGATGGCTGCTGAACCTTCCCCTGCGCCTCCCTTCCGCCTCCTCTTCGTGTGCAGCGGAAACACCTGTCGGAGCCCCCTGGCCGAGGCGCTGGCCCGGCGAGAGATAGCGCGCCGGGGCCTGGACAGCCTCCACGTGTCCTCCGCCGGGACGGGCGCTTTTCCGGGAAGCCGGACCTCGGTGGGGGCGCTGCGCGCCGCCCGGCGCCACGGCCTGGACCTCACCGGGCACCGGAGTCGGCCTCTCACCGCCGAGGCGGTGGCCGATGCGGACCTGATCCTCACCATGGCGCCGCACCACCGGGATCGGGCGGTGAACCTGGGCGGGGAAGGGAAGACCCTTCTTCTCACCGCCTTTGCCCACGGGGTCGAGCCCGGCGGCGGGGCCGCGGAGGCATATCCTTGCGTCGGCGACCCCTTCGGGGGAGACGACGCCGTGTACGAGGCAACCTACGAGGAGCTGGAGGAACTGGTCGCCCGTGCGCTTGAACATCTGGAATCCAGGCTGAGCTCATGAAGATCACCGCCGCCACGCGGGTGCTGACGCTCCTGGGCGATCCCGTTTCCCACTCTCTTTCCCCCGTCATTCAGAACGCGGCCTTTCAAGCGGCGGGGGTGAATGGCGTCTACGTGGCGGTGCGCTGCGCCGCGGCCGACCTCGCCGGGTTCATGAAAGGGCTCGCCCGGGCCGGAGGAGGCGGCAACATCACCCTTCCCCACAAGGAGAAGGCGACGCCTCTCCTGGACCAGCCCAGCAGCGCGGTTCGCCGGACCGGGGCGTGCAACACCTTCTGGGGGGACGAGGAGGGGCGCCTCCACGGGGACAACACCGATGTGGAGGGGTTCCAGCGGGCGCTACGGGAGTTCATCGGGCCGCCGGTGGGCGCCCGGGTCCTCCTCCTGGGGGCGGGAGGCGCTGCACGGGCCTCGCTCATGGCCCTTCTCGAGGAAGACGTGGACGAGGTGGCCATCTACAACCGGACCCAGGAGCGGGCCCGGGCGGTGGCGCGGCGCATCGGCGGCCAGAAGGCCCGGGTCGTTCCGCGCCTGGAGGAGCTGCGTGGAGAGGGGTTCGACCTGGTGGTGAACGCGACCCGTCTCGGTCTCTATCCCGAGGATCCGGCTCCCCTCGACTTCGAGCTCCTTTCCCGGGCCGGAGCGGCCATGGATCTGGTGTACGGCAAGGGACCCACGCCCTTCCTCCGAGCCGCCGAGGCCTTCGGTGTGCGCGCGGTGGACGGTGGGGAGATGCTGGTCCAGCAGGGCGCCGTTTCCTTCGAGCGGTGGTGGAACGCTCCGGCACCTGTGGAGGTCATGCGGGAAGCTTTGGCGGGAGAGCGAGGCGCCGTGGCCTCGTGACTTCCGGGGCGCGCCCGGCAGCCTGGGAGGCGACGAAGCGACAGCGCGCGGCCCTGGCCGGGTCGGTGGGACGATGGTTCGGCGAGGCGGCCCGCCTGCTTCTCCCGGCGGGTTGCATCGCCTGCGGCCGATGGTATCCCGGGTCGGAGTCGGGCCCGATGACGTGCGGTCCCTGCAGAACACGCCTTGCCGCCGCACCCTGGCCGCGGTGCCCCCGGTGCCACTTTCCCCTGGGAACCGGACGGGTGGAAGCCGAGGCCTGCCGGGAGTGCCGTACCTGGCCCCCGGCCCTGACCCGGGCACGCTATGCCGTTCTCCTCAAGCCGCCCGCCGACGCCCTGGTTCACGGCCTCAAGTACGAAGGATGGCGGGGGCTGGCCGTAGAGATGGGGGAAGCCATGGCACGGGCGGCCCGCAGCTCCATGAGACGGGACGGGTGGGGCGCAGATGGGGTCGTGGCCGTCCCCACCACCGCGAAGCGGCGCCGCCGCCGCGGCTACAACCAGGCCCGCCTCCTCGCCCACGTGGTGGCCGAGCAGTTGGAACTTCCCGTGTCCGGAGCGTTGAAACGGGTGCGCGGCGGCGCCACCCAGGTTTCCTTGCCGCCCGCCCTGCGGCTGGATAACGTGCGGGGAGCCTTCACACCGGCTCCGGGCGCCGGTTCCGTTGTGACGGGGCGCCACCTTCTTCTGGTGGACGATGTCCTCACCACCGGAGCCACGGCGTGCGCCGCCGCCGAGGCGCTTCACGGTGCAGGTGCGGCTTCAGTGACTCTGGTCACCTTCGCCCGTGCCCTTCCGTTTCAGGAAAAGGTGGACACCTTTTGAGGAAGAGCAGTTCACCACCCTCCACCACCACTCAGGAGCCATCGCACCATGGCGATCCGTGTTGCCATCAACGGGTTCGGGCGCATCGGGCGCAATGTTCTGCGCAGCGCCAAGCAGTCCGGCCGCAGTGATATCGACTTCGTGGCGGTCAACGACCTCACCGACAACCACACCCTCGCCCACCTCCTACGCTACGATTCGGTCCACGGCCGTTATCCCGGCACGGTAGAGGAGACCTCCGACGGGCTCCGGGTGGACGGGGACGAGCTCACGGTCTTCAGCGAGCGGGATCCGGCCAACCTTCCCTGGAAGGAGATGGGTGTGGACGTGGTGGTAGAGGCCACGGGGATCTTCCGGGAACGCTCCCAGGCCGCCAAGCACCTGGAGGCGGGGGCGCGCAAGGTCATCATCACGGCGCCGGCGAAGAACGAGGACGTGACGGTGGTGTTGGGGGTCAACGAGGCAGCCTACGATCCCGGGAAGCACGACGTGATCTCCAACGCCTCGTGCACCACCAACTGCCTGGCGCCGGTGGTCAAGGTCCTGGTGGACCGCTTCGGATTCCGCCGCGGTCTCATGACCACCGTCCACGCCTATACCAACGACCAGAAGATTCTGGATCTGCCCCACAAGGACCTGCGGCGGGCCCGAGCCGCCGGCGTGTCCATCATCCCCACCACGACGGGCGCCGCCAAGGCTACGGCGTTGGTCATTCCCGAGGTCGAGGGAAAGCTGGACGGGATGGCCATGCGGGTGCCCACCGCCGACGTCTCCATCGTGGACCTGGTGGCGGAGCTGGAGACGGATACCACGGCCGAAGAGATCAACGCCGCCTTCCGTGAGGCGGCACAGGGCCCCCTCAAGGGGATTCTGGGCGTCTCCGACGAGCCGCTGGTTTCCATCGACTTCACCACGGATCCCCGGAGTTCCATCGTGGACTCCATCTCCACTGCCGTCATGGACGGCCGCATGGTGAAGGTCCTCTCGTGGTATGACAATGAGTGGGGATACTCGAACCGGGTCGTGGACCTGGTCGCCTACGTGGGGGAACGCCTCGGCGCCTGAGGTCGTTCTGCTCCCATGAAGGGGCGAAGCGGGCGGGCGAAGACGCCCGACCGCCCGCTCCCGCGGGTGTAAGTTCCTTTCCGGTCAAGGCGTATAGAGGGCCGATGCAGAGACCACCGGAGGCCGAGACGGCGGCGCGGCCGGAGCGGGCGACCGCTCCCCCATTCGACGCCCTTCCCCAGGACTTTGAAGCCTGGTACCACGACCACCGCAGTACGGTGTTCCGGTACGTGCGCTTCAGGGTCGCCACCCGGGAGATCGCCGAGGACGTGACGTCGGAGGTCTTCCTCAAGGCGCTGCGCTCGCTTCACCGGTACGACCCGGGAAGGGCTTCGCCGCGCACGTGGCTTCTGCGCATCGCCCGCAACGCGGTGACGGACCACCTGCGCGCTTTGAAGCGGCGGGGATCGCTCCACGTGTCCCTGGACCGGATTCCGGATCTGGTGGCCGACGTTCCGTCCCAGGAGGAGCGGGTGGTCCGCCAGGAGCGCATCCAGAGGCTGCTCAACGGCAGCCAGACGCTGAGAGCAGCGGACCAGGAGATCCTTTCCCTGCGCTACGGGGCCGAGCTTTCCAACGAGGAGATCTCCAGGCATCTGGGAATCTCAAGCAACGCGGTGGCGGTGCGGCTCCATCGGGCCCTGAAGCGTCTCCGGGAGGCGGTGCGGGATCCCGAAGAGACCGAACCACCCTTTTGACCCGAGATCGATACGGATCATGACCGATAGATTGGAAGGGGAGGACATCTCGCTTCCGCCGGAGCTGGTGGAGCTGGACGCCGAGCTGGCCTCCATCCGATATGAGGAACGGCCTTCCTTCGGCCCGGAGTTGAAGGCGGAGCTTGCCCGGGAATGGGAGCGCATGGAGCAGGGAGGTGCGCCGTCTGCCTGGGAATGGCCCGGGTGGGTATACCGGCGGCGGGGTTCAGCGCGTACGCTGTTTGCGGCCTCCCTGGCGGCGCTCCTCCTCGCGGGTCTCGCGGTACCGTCGGCCCGAGCCTCCTTGATTCGCTGGGCCGGAGCGCTGCGGGGACTCGCCCAGCCCGCCGAGACGCCGACGGATCCGCCCTCCGTGCCTCTTGTGCTGGAGGTGGCCCAATCCCCCGCGGTTCCCGAAGCGGCGGAGGCGGACGAAGCGCCTCCCTCCGGCGCAAGGATGGATCCCCCGCCGGAGGGGGTGGGGTCCGCTCCCTACCGGGGGCCCGTCGCCACCCTGCCTGAGTTGACCGACCGCCCCGAAGCCGAAGCCCTCATCCGGGAGCACTACCCCCGGCAGCTGCAGCGGGCGGGGATCGGGGGAACGGTGCGTCTCCTCCTGTGGGTGGATTCGCTGGGTGAGGTGGACTTCGTGAACATGAGAAAGGGTTCGGGCGTGGCGGACCTGGACCGAGCCGCCCTCCAGGTGGCGCCCAGCCTACACTTCGACCCGGCCCGCCGACGGGGGCGTCCCGTGGGTACGTGGGTGGAGTTCGACGTGCGGTTCCAGCCCCAGCCCCTGAGCGTCGGCCCCGTCTCCGTCTCCCATGCTGAAGGCGGGGCGGGAGCGGGGCAGCCCGACGATGCCGCGGGGCGGGAAGCCGGCCGAGAGCGGCCTGAGTCCTATCTCCCGCCGGAGCCGAGCCCGGCGGCCCCGCCCGTGCCCGGGGCGTGGGAGGGGGAGGGCCCGGGAACCCTCGATCTGGATGGCCTTCCGGTCTGGGAGGGGCCGGTGTCCATGGAGGGACCCGTATCCCCCCGGGCCGCGGACCTCCTCGGCCGGAGCCTGGAGGGGGCGGAGGCAGGGGAAGCCCTGGGACCGCCGGCCTCGCTCCTTCTGGGAGAGGTTCCCCCGGGAATGGGCCCCACCCGCTGGCGGCGGGAGGCGAGTCGTGTGCTGCAGCGCAGCATGGACCGGGACCCCGACAATCCCGCGCCCTTCCTCGCTCTGGCGCGCATCCGCAGGAAGCAGGGTCTGCGCACCGAGGCCCGGGTCCTCCTGGAGCGGGGCCTGCAGCGCGTCCAGCGCGCACCGGACCGCTTCCCCTCCGACGTGGTGGCGGCGCTGCACTATGAGCGGGGCGCGCTCCTGAGAGATTCCTGGAGAGGATCCCGTCGCGCGGGATTCCTTCCGGCCGAGGCGCTTCCTCCCTCGGCGTGCGCCGCCGCCCGGTCCTCGGGGGGCGCGCTTTCCGGGCGGGCTTCCACGGAGCGGCTCATCGCCTGGAACTACCTCTGTCCCGAACGTCTCGATGAGGCCTTCGCCCGGGCCTTCCGTTCCGGCGAGGTGGGGCCTTCCACAGACGAGATGGTCATGGCCGCGTCCTTCAGGGCAGCCGTGGCCGCCGACCCGGCGCATCCCGGCGCCAACGTGGAGCTCCTCCTGTCCCTGGCCGACGAGGGACGGTGGCCGAGGGTCCTGAATGGAGCACGCGACTTTCTGCGCGCCTCGCGCGGGCACCCGTACGGGTTCCTCCTTTCGGGGCTCGCTCTGCAGCGCATGGGGCGCTCCGAGGAGGCGGAACGGGACTTCCGCTACGCCCTCCGCTCCCTGCCTCCCGAGATCCGGACCCGACTTCAGGATGTTCGGTCCCTCCTCACGCCCCGGCAGCGGGAGGTGCTGGCCAATCTTCCGGAACCCGCGCGGGAGGCCTGGGTCGCTCGCTTCTGGCGGACGCTGGACCCCATCCTCTCCACGGAGGTCAACGAACGGCGCGTGGAGCACCTCGCGCGGGCCGCCTACGCACTCCTCCGCTTCGGCGCGACGGACACCGACTCCGGTGAGGTGTGGATGCGCTACGGGCGCCCCGAGGCCGTGCGCGTCGTAGGGGACGGCGACGGCGCCCGCACCGAGTTCTGGGACTACGGGAGCGGGCCCGACGTGACCTTCCGCGCCTCCGCCGACGCTCCGCACCTTGCCCTCACTCCCGAGGGCCGAAGCTACGTGGATGAGCTGGCGGGGGTCTTCCCGCACCGCTACGGGAGCGGATCCCGCCTGGTCTACGCCCTTCCCGCTCAGGTGGCTCGATTCCGCGGAAGGGACCGGGGCACGCTGGAGATCGACGTCTTTACGCGGGTGCCTCCCCTTCTGGCCACGGGAGCAGGGGATACCCTGGAGGTGGGTGCGTACGTTCTGGGCGCCGACGGGATCCCCCTGGGTGCCACGCGGAGGCGGATCCAGGCCGTGGAGGGCCCGGTCACCCTGGCAGCTCCTGCGGGTGCGGAAGCCGCGGCGGTGGCCGTGGAGCTCTACCACGCCGGATCCGGGCGCGCCGTCTCCGTCCGCCGGAATCTGGGGCTGTCGCAGGGAGAGGTCGCCACCGCGACCGCAGTGGGCATCTCGGATCTCCTCCTCACGCCTCTGGGTGGTGGAGGATCGGGAGAAGGGCGGACCCACCGGGCGAAGCCGGAGGACGTTCGCCGTCGGGCCCCGTGGATGGCGCCGTACCGGAGTGCGCCCATCCGGGCGGGGGAGGGCGTGGGAGCCTACTTCGAGCTCTATGGGCTGGGTCGGAGCGCCTCCTATCGCCTGCGCGCCGAGGTCCTTCCCGCCGACGGAGGACCGGCCCGACCCGTGACCCTGCGTCCGGCTGGCGAGGACGGATTCCGGACCGAGTGGGCGCGCACGGCGCCAGCGCCGGGGCCGGTGCGGGAGTTCGTGGACGTGGCGTTGGGCGATGTCCCTTCCGGGCGCGGAATCCTGAGGGTTTTCGCCGAGCTTCCCGAACAGGGTCGGACGCTGACCGCGGAGCGGGAGATCATCCGGCGCTGATGCGGCCAGGGTCGGGTTGGGCCCGGTGGGCGGGGACACGGCATGGCGTTACCTTGGATCCGAGCCCATCGCCGGACATCCCATCCCCAAACGCGAACCATGCGGAAAAAGACCCTTTCCGACCTGGATCCGGCCTCCCTTTCCGGGCGGACGGTCCTGGTGCGCGCCGATCTGAACGTCCCTCTGGAGGGCGGACGCATCACCGATGACACCCGGATCCGGGCGTCCCTTCCCACCCTCCGGTACCTGGTGGACGCCGGCGCCCGGGTCGTCCTCCTCTCCCATCAGGGTCGACCCGGGGGAACGCCCGATCCGGGCTTGAGCCTGGCCCCGGTGGCGCGCCGTCTGGAGGCGCTGCTCGACGTGCCGGTGCACTTCCACCCCGAGCCGGCGGGTCCCGGCGCGGCCCGGGCCGCCGCACAACTCGGGAGCGGCCGGATCCTCCTTCTGGAGAACACCCGCTTTCTGCCGGGCGAGACGGCTGGAGACCCAGCTCTGTCCCGGGAGTGGGCGGCCCTGGGCGATCTCTTCGTCAACGACGCCTTCGGCACCGCCCACCGCGATCACGCCTCGACTGCGGGCCTGGCCCGTGCAGTGCGGGCGCGGGGCGGGGAGGCGGTGGCGGGATTCCTCATGGCCCGGGAACTACGGTTCCTGGGCCAGGCTCTGGAGGATCCGGCCCGACCCTTCGTCGCCATCCTGGGGGGCGCCAAGATCTCGGGAAAGATCGATGTGATGAACGCGCTCCTGCCCCGGGTGGACCGTCTTCTGGTGGGGGGCGCCATGGCCAACACCTTCTTCCTGGCGCTGGGCCTGGAGACGGGGCGCTCCCTCGTCGAGGAAGACCGGGTGGAGATGGCCCGGGAGATTCTGGAACGGGCCGGAGACCGACTCCTCCTCCCCGTGGACTGCGTGGTGGCGCCCGAAATCGCGCCCGACGCCGCGTGCCGTGTGGTGGACCGGGAAGCCGTGGGGCCGGAGGACCGCATCGGCGACGTGGGGCCCGTCACCCGGGAGCTTTTTTCCCGGGAGATTCACGAGGCGGGCACGGTGCTGTGGAACGGGCCCATGGGTGTCTTCGAGGTGGAGCCTTTCTCCCACGGGACCCTTGCTCTTGCGCGGGCCTGTGCCGAAGCGGCCGACGGGGGCGCCGTGGTGGTGGTGGGAGGCGGGGACTCGGCGGCGGCGGCGGCCAGGGCGGGCGTCACCGAGCGCCTGACCCATGTGTCCACGGGCGGCGGCGCATCCCTCGAACTCCTGTCCGGGGCCGAACTCCCGGGCGTGACCTCCCTTTCGGATTCGGATTGATCCATGGCCGTCATCGCAGGCAACTGGAAGCTCCATCACGGGCCCGCCGCCACGCGCGCCTTTTTCAGCGCCTTCTCCGTCCCGGAGGCGGCGGCCGGACATGAGTTCATCGTCTTCCCGCCGGCCCTGTCCCTGGCCGCCGCCGCCGGGAGCCCTGACCGGGACCCCCGTGTGCAGCTCGGAATCCAGAACGTCTACTCCCGGGACGAGGGGGCCTTCACCGGGGAGAACTCGGCGGCCATGGCCGTCGAAGCGGGAGCGGCCTTCGCCCTCATCGGCCACTCGGAGCGACGCCACATCTTCGGAGAAACCGACGCCGAAGTTGCGGCCAAGGCCCGCGCCGCCCTGCGCAACGGCCTGGTGCCGGTGATCTGCGTGGGCGAGACATTAGAGGAGCGCAGCGAGGGACGGGTGGAGGAGGTGATCCTCCGCCAACTCGACGCCGTTCTCCCCGTCCTCGGCGAGGGCAGGGAGCGTTTCCTTCTGGCGTATGAACCGGTGTGGGCCATCGGTACCGGAGAGACGGCGACCCCGGCGGATGCCTCGGCCGCCCACGCCACGCTGCGGGAAGCGCTGGAGCGTGCGCTGGGGCCGGCCCGTGCGGCCCGTGTGGCCATCCTGTACGGCGGAAGTGTCAAGCCGGCTAATGCCTCGGATCTCCTTTCCGCTCCCGAGGTGGACGGTGTGCTGGTGGGCGGCGCGAGTCTCGAGCCCGAGTCCTTCGCCGCCATCGCCGCGGCGGCCGTTGACACAACCTCTCCAGGCGTCGACGTTTAACGACTGATCACCGCACCACCCCAGCCAGCGACCGATGTACGGATTTCTCCTCGCCCTCATCATCCTCGACGGAATCTTCCTCAGCGTCGTCATCCTTCTCCAGTCGGGGAAGGGTGGGGGCCTCGCAGCCATGGGCGGCGGCACGGCCATGACCGAAGGCGTTCTGGGAGGGCGGCAGGCGACCACGCTCCTGACGCGGGCCACCTGGATCTCCGGTTCGCTCTTCATGGTGCTGGCCCTCGTGCTCTCCATCATGTCCTCCCGGGCCGCCCAGCCCGAGTCGGTGATTCAGGTGGAGGCGCCCGCCACGGCTCCGGCGCCTCAGCCCGTCCTTCCCGGCGCCGCTTCGGACGCTCCGGCCCAGGGTGGCGCCGGCGCGACGGACACGACGGGGAACTGACGCCCCGGTTCCGGTGACGGAGCCCCTCGGCGCCCGGCCTGCGCCCGAACTGGTGTGACCATGCCCGCCGCGCCGCCGGACCATCTGACCCGGACCCGCCGCGGCGAGCCCGTGACTTTTTTGGAGGCCGTCAGCGAGGCCCTCTTCGACGAGATGGAGCGGGACCCGTCCGTTTTTCTCATGGGGGAGGACATCGGCGTCTACGGCGGCGCCTTCAAAGTGACGAAGGGCTTCATGGACCACTTCGGAAAGGAGCGCGTCATCGATACGCCCATCTCCGAAGCGGGGTTTACGGGAGCGGCGGCCGGCGCGGCCCACATGGGACTCCGTCCGGTGGTGGAGATGCAGTTCATGGACTTCATCTCTCCGGCCTACAACGTCATCACCAACTATCTGGCCACGTCCCGCTATCGGGGGGCCGGGCCCGTGCCGGTGGTGATCCGGGGGCCCGTCGGGGGCGGAAACCGGGGCGGTCCCTTTCACTCCCAGAACGTAGAAATGGCATTCTTCCACACGCCGGGGCTCAAGATCGTCTACCCGAGCACGGCGTACGACGCCAAGGGACTCCTCAAGGCCGCCATCCGCGATGACGGTCCGGTGATCTTCGAGGAGCACAAGGGACTCTACCGGGCGCCGGCGCTGAGGGAGGTCCTCCCCGATGAAGACTACGTGGTTCCCCTGGGAAAGGCCCGCACCGCCCGGGAGGGGACGGACGTGACGGTGGTGACCTACGGCGCCATGGTGCACCGGAGCCTGGAGGCCGCCGAGATGGTGGAGCGGGAGGACGGTCTTTCCGTGGAGGTGCTGGATCTGCGCACCCTCCTGCCCCTGGATGAGGATGCCGTGGTGGAGAGCGTGCAGCGGACGGGCAAGGTATTGGTGGTGCATGAAGACACGCGTACCGGCGGCATCGCCGGAGAGATCGCCATGCGCATCAACGAGCGGGCGTTCGAATGGCTGGAGGGCCCCATCCTACGGGTGACGGCCATCGATGCTCCCGTCCCTTACTCGGGGATGCTGGAAGATTATTTTTTGCCCCGGACCGACGACGTCGTCACGGCGCTGCGGTACCTGGGAAACTACTGAGCGGGGACCGTCTGCGGCGGGGAAGGGTACGGCCTTTCCGACGCCGGCGGTTCCGATCATCGAGAATGGAGAGACGAACGTGGCACGTATCGAAGTCCCCATGCCGCAGATGGGTGAATCCATCGCCGAGGGAACGGTATCCAGGTGGTTGAAGCAGGTGGGGGACCACGTGGACCGGGATGAACCGATCCTGGAGATCTCCACCGACAAGGTGGATGCCGAGATCCCCTCACCCGCTGAAGGCACCCTTGTCGAGATCGCCGTGCCCGAGGGAGAGACGGTGGAGGTGGGGACGGTGGTGGCCTACATCGATACGGAAGCCGCCGCGGGGGTGGGCAGCGACGCGGCGACGCCTGCCGGGAGTGCCGCGGGAGCGGCTGCGACGAGCCCGGAGGCTGCGGCGAGTCCGGAGGCGGCCCCCGCGGCCGTCGAAGCCGGGACACCGATGGCGCCGTCCCCCGCTCCCGAACCGGCAGGGTCGACTCCGGCGGCTCCGGCTGCAGCCCGGGAACCCGAGCCCGGCACGGCGGAAGAGCGGCTGCGCAGACGCTCCACCCCGGGGGTGCGCAAGATCGCGGCGGAGCCCGGCATCGACATCGCCCAGGGGCCGGGGACCGGGCACGCCGGCCGGGTGACCAAGCAGGACATCCTGGACTTCATCGCCCGTGGTGGGGCGGCGGCCGCGGCTTCCCCCGAGGGGACGGCCGCGCCTGCAGCGCCAGCAGCGGCTCCGGCGGTTTCGCAGGCGGCTCCGGCCCGGCCGGCAACAGCCCCGCCGGCTCCCACCGCTGCCGGCGCGCCGTCGGACCTGTGGCAGCGCTTCTACTCGGAAGTGCAGCACCCTGAGTTTCCGGTGCGCGAAGGCGACCGGGTGGAGCCCATGGATAAGATCCGGCGCCTCACGGCCGAGCACATGGTGCTGGCCAAGCGGGTGGCGCCCCATGTGCACTCCTTCATCGAGGTGGACTTCACGCGGGTGGACCAGATCCGCAGCGCCAACAAGGAGCGTTGGGCCACCCAGGGCGCCAAGGTGAGCTATACCGCCTTCGTGGCCTACGCCGTCTCGCGGGTCATCCGCGATTTCCCCATGGTGAACGCCACCGTTTCGGGGAACAACATCATCTACCGGGGGCACGTGAACCTGGGGATGGCGGTGGATCTCAACCCCGGGCTCATCGTGCCGGTAGTGCGCGACGCCGACGATCTGAGTCTGGTGGGGATTGCCCGCAAGATCATCGACCTGGCCGAGCGGGCCCGGAGTCGCAAGCTCTCTCCCGACGAGATTCAGGGCGCCACCTTCTCCATCACCAATCCCGGGGTGCTGGGCACCCTGGTGGGGATGCCGGTGATTCCCAAGGGCACGTCGGCCATCCTGGGTACAGGGGCCATCGAGAAGCGCGTAGTGGTGATCACCGACCCCGAATCGGGGGCCGACTCCATGGCCATTCGCAAGCGGTGTCTCTTCTCCCTGGGGTATGACCATCGCCTGGTGGACGGCGCCGACGCGGCGCGCTTCCTTGCGGCGCTCAAGGAGTACATGGAGCGCTTCCCGGAGGATGCCTGAGGCGCATGTCCGCTGAGGACTCCTCCGCAGCTCCTGAGCGGGTCCTCCAGGTACGCCGCCGGGGTCGGGTCCCCTACGCCCGGGGCCTGGAACTGCAGGCACAGCTGGTGGTGGAGCGCCGCGCCGGCAAGATCCCCGACACCCTCCTCCTCCTGGAGCACCCTCACGTCATCACCCTGGGCACGGCCTCGGGGGGGGAGCACGTCCTCCTGGGGCCCGAGGAGCGGGCCGCGCGAGGAATCGAACTCTTCGAGGCGGGTCGGGGCGGGGACGTGACCTACCACGGACCCGGCCAACTCGTGGGCTATCCCATCCTGGACCTGAAGCCGGACCGCAAGGACCTTCACCGCTACCTGAGGGACCTGGAAGAGGTCCTGATCCGCACGGTGGACGCCATGGGGGTGGCCGCCCGCCGGGTGGAGGGGCTTACCGGGGTCTGGTGTGACGGAGGGAAGATCGCCGCCATCGGGGTGCGTGTTTCGTCCGGCTGGATCACCTCCCACGGCTTCGCCCTCAACGTGGATCCCGACCTCACCTACTTCGACACCATCGTCCCCTGCGGGATCCCGGATCGCTCCGTGACCTCCCTGGCTCGGGAGCTGGGGCGGTCCCTATCCATGGAGGAGGTGGAAGAGCCCCTGCTTCAGGCCTTCCAGGAGGTCTTTTCCGCTTCGCTCCTGTAGTCTGGACAACAAAAGCAGCCCGGCGATGCGTCCCGAAAACCCCCCTCTGTTTCCGGAAAAATTCCCAATTTTTTTCCCTGGTGAGGCCTGGCGACTGGATTTGCGCGTTTGAAATCAAATGTTTGCAAACAGGTGGATCGTGGGGCCCGTCCTGCGCACAACTGTGCTATAAATGATTGTGCACCAATGTTTTACAACATGTATCTGGTTTCATCATCTGTTCCTGTCGAGAACCCTTGCATCGTGGGTTGAGATGAGGTATCTATGATTCGCGTTTCGGATGCGGCTTGTCGAGTTCGATGACGTTGGTCATCCGCTCGATGAATCTGAAACGTGAGTTGCCGGGCGCGACGGCGCAGCGGTGGCACAGCAAGCCGGAGGTTGGGATATCCGGTGAGCGCGGCAGGGAGGTCGCTGGCCCTGTCGAAAAAGGTCCCGAGTGTCGACAAGGGACGCCCCAGGTCGCGAGCCGCGCGACGTTAAGCGGGGAGAAAGCGAGGAGGTTCAGCCGCCCGTCACGCGGGCGGACCCAAACTGGGCCCTAATCGCACCAGCGCAGCGGGAGTTGCCGACTGCGGCGTGATGGCAGACGGTGAGTCCCGATGAAAGAAACGGCCCGAGGCGCCTTGTGCACCTCGGGCCGTTTCGATTTTACCCTCCCGGTGATGCCCCCCCCACGTTACGCCGTGTTACGCCGTAAGGTCCGGCGGCGGAAGAAACTCCTGAAAGTCCTGGTAGCGTCCCCGTGCGCGCTGCTCGTCCAGCCACTCCAGGAACCCGGATGGCACGAATCCCCCCGAAGACGTCTGTTCCTGAGCCGCCCGCACCGCCAGGTCGTTGGCGTATTCGTTCCGGGGGTGGCCCGCGTGTCCCCGAACCCACGTTGGGTGCACCGCATGGCGCTGAAGATCGGCATCCAGTTCCTGCCACAATTCCAGGTTCTCGATGGCGCCGCCCTTGCGCTTCCACCCTCTGCGCTTCCAGCCGGGGAGCCATTCGGCGATCCCCTTGACCAGGTACTGGGAGTCGGAAACGAAATGCACCTCGCAGGGGCGGGTGAGTCCCCGGAGCGCCTCGATTGCGCTGCGCAGCGCCATGCGGTTGTTGGTGGTGTCGGGTTCGGAGATCCAGTAGTCCCGCCGCTCCCAGCTCCCATCCCGCCACAGCTCCACGAGTCCGGCGGCTCCCCCTGGGTTCGCCCGGGCCTTGAACTGATTGCCCAGGCAGGATTCATCGGCGTGGACGTAGACGACGGGCTGGGTCATGAGAGGGTCCGGTTGGGGCATGAACGAACGTTAAGGTAAACACCGGTCGGCGCCGACGGAATGCGGCGGCTCCCTTCCGGCTTGACCCGGGGGCCGCCCGGCGTAGCTTTGGCCAACCCCGGCCAGAGGAGTGGACCCGCACCGTGGAAAAGAACGCCGCCTTCCTTCTTCTCGAGGACGGGCGCCGCTTTGACGGCGTCTTCCTCGGCGTTTCCGATTTCGCCCCCGGGGAGGTGGTCTTCAACACCTGCATGACCGGGTACCAGGAAGTGCTGACCGACCCCTCCTATGCGGGCCAACTGGTCACCATGACCTACCCGCTGCAGGGCAACTACGGGGTCAACGCACAGGACCGGGAATCTCCCGTGCCTCAGGTCGCCGGCTTCATCGTGCGCGAGGCGCCGCGCAGGCCTTCCAACTGGCGTGCGGAAGAGAGCCTCCAGGACTACCTGATCCGCCACGGAGTGACGGGAATCTGCGGGCTGGACACCCGGGCCCTCACCCGACACATCCGGGACCGGGGTGCCATGCGCGGCGCCATCGTGCCCGCCGAAATGGATGAGGTGGAGGCCATGGAGCGGATCCTGGGCCACCCCCGCATGGAGGGCCTCGACCTGGCGTGCGGGGTCTCCACCGGCGAGCCGTACGAAGTTGCGGCCCGCGGAGCGGAGCGCTTCCACGTCGTGGCCTACGACTTCGGGGTCAAGGCCCACTCTCCCATGCTCCTGGCGGAGCGGGGGTGCCGGGTCACCGTCATCCCTGCCGAGACGCCTGCGGAGGAACTCATGGCCGACCCGCCCGACGGCCTCTTCGTATCCAACGGGCCTGGCGACCCCGCTGCGGTGGAGCGGGCCCAGGCGGCCATCCTGGGGCTGTCGGAGGGCGGCGTCCCCGTCTTCGGCATCTGCCTGGGGCACCAACTCATCGCCCGCGCTTTCGGAGCGTCGACCTACAAGCTCCCCTTCGGGCATCACGGGGGGAATCACCCGGTCCGGAACCTGGACCGGGACGTGGTGGAGATCACGTCCCAGAACCACGGATTCGCCGTGCGGGGCGCAGAAGACGGAGAGATCCCGGGTGCGCCGGACCTGCGACTGACCCACGTGAACCTTTATGACGGGACGGTGGAAGGCGTCGCCCACCGCAGCCGCCCCGTCTTCTCCGTGCAGTACCATCCGGAAGCGGCGCCGGGTCCCCACGACAGCCGCTATCTCTTCGATGACTTCATTCGCCTCATGGAAGAGCGGGTCGGGGCCCGCTGAAGAAGGTGAAAAATAGCCTGCTGCACGTGCCCGCTTGCGAGAGAGGATTCCGGTCGTTACCCTGCCGCGTATCCCGCGCACGGATCGCGAACGTCCTGTTCGCGTTGAAGTTCCTTCTGGAGGAAGCATGACCAAAGCGGACCTCGTGGAGCAGGTGGCCGACGCGATCGGCCCCGGGATCACGAAAAAGGACTGCGCGCTGGTGGTGGACGGGTTTCTCAACGCGGTCAAACTGGCCCTCGCCAAGGGCGAGCACATTGAGATCCGCGGCTTCGGAACCTTCAAGGTCCGCAAGCGCAAGACGCGGATGGCGCGTAACCCCCGCACCGGAGACCCGGTGGAGGTTCCCTCCCGGTCCGTCCCGGTTTTCAAGCCTTCCAAACACCTTCGCAACAAGGTCGCCCTCCTCGACGGCCGGGAGTGAGGCCCGCGGGAACAGGGAGGTGGAGGGCTTAGCCCTCGACTTCCTTAACGAATCCGCCTCCGGCGCATCCAATTCACAGGGATGAACGATTCCACGGAGGTTCTGTCCGACGGCGAACTCGTCCGTCGGGGTCGGAGGGGGGATGAGCGGGCGCTCACGGATCTGGTGAAGCGGCACCACGCCGCCGTGTACCGAACGGCGCTCGCCATTCTTTCCAATCCCGAGGACGCCAAGGATGTGGCCCAGGGGGCGTTCCTCAAGGCCTTCAGGGGTCTGGACGGATTTCGGGGAGACGCGGCGTTTCGCACGTGGCTCCTCACCATCACGGCGAACGAGGCGAGGGGGGTGCTGCGCCGGCGGAGCCGCAGGGCGGAAACCACGTTGGAGAAGACCGGTCCGGTGGCGTCGGGGAACCCGGGTCCCGATGAGGCGGCGGTGAGGGCGGATGAGGTGCGACGGGCTCGGAGTCTCCTGGACCGTCTGCCGGAGAAGCAGAAGATGGCGGTGCGCCTCCGCATCGACGAGGGGTTGAGTTTCAAAGAGATCGGCGCCGTGATCGGCTCGAGTGAAGGGGCGGCGCGGGTGAATTACTTCCACGGGATCAACAGGCTCCGGGAGTGGATGACATGAGCGGAAGCGACGGATGCGTCGCGGTCAGGGAGTTCCTTCCCGAATGGGCGTCGGGACGCATGCCCGAGGCGGAGCGCCGGGCCGTGACCGAGCATCTGGAGAAGTGTGCCGCATGCCGGGAAGAGGCGGAACTGGTTCGTCTTCTCTACGTCGGCCGGGATTCCGTCCCCGGGGCCCTGGTCCGGGAGATCAGCCGGGCGGTGCGGAGCCGGCGTGTCCGGCGGCGCCGCCACGCCTGGTGGGGCCTGGCCGCGGCCGCGGTAGCGGTACTTGCTTTGGGGATCGGAGTGGCGTCGTACCGAACCTCCGACGAGGAACCGACGCTCTTCGCGTCGGAGGATCTTCCCGGGTCGGTGTGGGTGACTGAAGACGGCGAAGTGGCGGGCGCGCCGGCCTGGGACGAACTCAGCGATGACGAGCTGGAGGCCCTTCTCCAGGAACTGAACGGATAAGGAGCTTAGGATGAAGCGCGAGGCGGAACACAGGCACGAAGGCGCGTGGCCGCGGGGGTGGATCCGGATCGCTCTCCTTCTTCTGCTGGCCGTGGCGGCGCCGCTACCCTTGATGGCCCAGCGTGGGCATCCTCCCGGAAGGGACCGGGCCCAGCTGGAGCGGCGCGTGCGCGCGCGCTTCAGCCAGATGGTGCGGGAGCAGCTTAAGCTGTCCGACGAGCAGGCCCGGCGCCTGGGGGAGATCGTGGACGAGATGCGCGAGGAGCGCTCTGCCCTGGCCAGGGAGGAGCAGGCGCTCCGACGGCGGTTCGAAGCGCTGATGCTGGAGGAGAGCCGCAACGAGGAAGAGGCCCGGGCGCTTCTGGAGCGGATGCGCGAACTCCGCCGCAAGGACGCCGAGCTCTTCGCCCGCGAGCAGGACCGCCTTCTGAAGGTGCTCACGCCGCTCCAGGTCCTCAAGTTCCAGGGAATGCGGGACCAACTCAACCGGCGGCTGCGCCAGATGCGGGGGATGCGTCGTCCCGGCGGTACGACGCACGAGTGACCGTAAGCCGACCCGGGGAGATCCGGTTGACGGGAGGGAAGCGTTTTCGGTAGCGTTGAGCGTCCGTGGTCAAAGCCAACGCTCAGCACGGCGGAAGCATGCTGCCCGTTCACACCCTCTTCTTCGCCTCCTACCGGGACCTGGTGGGTGTCAGCTCCCTGGACGTTCACCTCCCGGACGGCGCTACGGTCCAGGACCTGGTGGCCGAGCTGCGGGGGCGGGATGAAGGGTTTGGCCGCCTTCCTCCGGATCCCGCCGTGGCGGTGAATCGGACCTATGCGCCTCTCTCCACCCCCCTCCATGCCGGCGACGAGGTGGCCTTCATCCCTCCCGTGGCCGGGGGCTGAGGCCGTGGGCCGCCAGGGTGCCGTGGGCCGCAAGGAGGCCGCCTGCCGCGAGGAGGCGCCGTGATCCATACGGCGGTGCGCTCCGCTCCCATCGATCCCGCCGAAGTGCTGGAGCGGGTTGGAACCGACGAGGATGGCGCGGTTCTTCTCTTTCTGGGAACAGTGCGCGATCACGCCGACGGAAGATCCGTGGAGGGGATGCGCTATGATGCCTATGTCGAGATGGCGGAGAAGGAACTGGACGCCATCGCCGCCGAGGCGGCCCGCCGGCTGGGGACGGACCGGGTGGCTGTGGTCCACCGCACGGGCGAACTCTCTGTGGGAGAGGTGAGCGTGGCCATCGCCGTGTCCAGCCCGCACCGGGAAGAAGCGTACACCGCGTCCCGGTACATCATCGAGGAGATCAAGAAGCGGCTCCCCGTCTGGAAGAAGGAACACTACGTCACCGGCTCCTCCGCATGGGTGGAAGGCACCCGCCCCGAGCCGGTGAAGGAGCCGAGGGACGCGGCGCGGGGCACGGGAGGGACACCGTGAAGGATCAATTCGGCAGGCGGGTCGAATACCTCAGGGTGTCGGTGACGGACAAGTGCAACCTGCGCTGCGTCTACTGCATGCCCCTGGAGGGGATGCCGTGGATGCGGCGGGATGAACTTCTTACCTACGAGGAGATCACCGCCGTGGTGCGGGTCATGGCCGGGGTGGGGCTCAGAAAGGTGCGCATCACCGGGGGCGAGCCCCTGGTACGCAGGGACCTCCCGGAACTGGTGGCCATGTTGCGGGACGTCCCCGGCATCGAGGATCTGTCCCTCTCCACCAACGCCGTCCTCCTGGACGAGTTCGCCGAGCCGCTGCGGGAGGCGGGCATCACGCGCATCAATGTCTCCCTGGATTCCCTGGTGCCCGAGCGGGTGGACGACATCGTCCGGCGGCCGGGTTCCTTCGCACGCATCATGGCGGGGATGGACGCCGCCGAGCGGGTGGGCTTCGATCCTATCAAGGTGAACGTGGTTCTCATGAAGGGCGTCAACGACGACGAGATCGAGGACTTCGCCGCCCTGACCCGGGAACGGCCCTGGCACATCCGCTTCATCGAGGTCATGCCCACGTCGTCCAACCTGGAGATCAGCGCCCGCCAGTTCTACTCCTGCCAGCAGGCGCTGAAACGGCTGCGGGCCGTGGACCGCCTCGAACCGGTGGAGGGCCCTCCCGGCAACGGGCCCGCCACTTACCACCGCTTCCGGGGCGCCCCCGGAACGATCGGCGTGATCTCGCCCATGAGCCACGAGTACTGCGACCGGTGCAACCGGATGCGGCTCACCGCCGACGGCCACCTGCGTCCCTGCCTCTTCGGGTCGCTGCAGACCAATCTCCGGGATCCCCTGCGGGCCGGGGACGACATCCTTCCCCTGGTGGAGGAGACGCTCCACACCAAGCCCGAGAGGCATGACCTGGTGCAGGGAAGCGACATCGGATCCGGGGGGCTCATCGCCCTTTCTCAGACAGGGGGGTAGGGACGGGAAGCCTCCCGCAGAGGAGCCACGCCTTCCCTAGAAGGCGCGGCCTGTTTAGACTCGGATGGCCCGTCGAATCCGGGCCGGAAAGCTACCGTTTAAAACCGATCCTGCCGAAGGCGGTATATCGAATCATGAGCGCCAAGAAGATCACGGTCGTTGGGGCCGGACACGTGGGCGCGACCTGCTCCCAACTTCTGGCTATGAAGGAACTGGCCCAGGAGGTCATCCTCGTCGACATCGCCGAGGGAATCCCCATGGGGAAGGGCCTGGACCAGTGGGAAAGCGCTCCCATCGAGCGGTTCGACACCCGCGTGTACGGAGCCAACGACTACAGCCTGTCTGAGAATTCGGACATTTTCATCGTCACCGCAGGTGTTGCGCGTAAGCCGGGCATGAGCCGGGACGATCTCCTCAAGATCAATGCGGGCATCGTCCGTTCCGTGTCCGAGGAGATCAAGCGGGTCGCGCCTGAAGCGGTGGTCATCGTCGTGTCCAACCCTCTCGACGTCATGGCCCAGGTAACCCTGGAGACCACCGGTTTCCCGAGGGAGCGTGTGATCGGGATGGCCGGGGTCCTGGACACGGCGCGCTATCGCTCCTTCATCGCCCTCGAGCTCGACGTGAGTGTCGAAGACATCCAGGCGCTGGTGCTGGGCGGTCACGGCGACACCATGGTTCCCCTGGCCAGCTACACCTCGGTGAGCGGCATCCCCCTCACGCAGCTCGTTCCTCAGGACCGCATCGACGCCATGGTGGAGCGGACCCGCAAGGGCGGCGGGGAGATCGTAGGCTACCTCAAGACCGGGAGTGCCTACTATGCGCCCGGCGCGGCCGCGGTGCAGATGGCCGAAGCCATCGTGAAGAACAAGCGCCGCATCCTTCCGTGCGCGGCTTGGCTGCAGGGCGAGTACGGACTGAAGGACATCTATCTCGGTGTGCCCTGCCTCCTGGGAGAGGGAGGGCTCCACAAGATCATCGAGGTGGAGCTGAACGAGGA
This sequence comes from Gemmatimonadota bacterium, assembly GCA_046756305.1. Taxonomy (GTDB): domain Bacteria; phylum Gemmatimonadota; class Gemmatimonadetes; order Longimicrobiales; family Gaopeijiaceae; genus JBHHWB01. Next base: position 7,185 of record JBHHWB010000009.1, on the reverse strand, counting down.
GGAGCGGGCGGCGCTCCAGAAGAGCGCGGATCACGTTCGCTCGACGGTGGAAGCCCTCAAGGCCATGGGCTGAGAGGTACACCCCACCTCCTGAAACGACGAAACTCCGCCCGGCCCGGACGCGCGCCGTGGCGGGGGTTTCCCACATTCAACAGGAGTCGCAATGCGACGGGCCGTCGGGTTGTATCAATCGTCCGTGGGGAAGAAGGTCCTCATGGCCGTGACGGGGTTCATCTGGGTCGGCTTCCTCGTGGGGCACATGGCCGGGAACCTCAAGGCCTTCCTGGGGGCGGAGCACTTCAACGAATACGCCCACTTCCTCCGTGTCCTGGGCGAGCCGCTTCTTCCCGCCTACGGATTTCTCTGGACCGTCCGGGCAATCGTGGCCCTGGCCTTCGTCACCCATGTGCTCCTCGCCTGGCAGACCTCGAGGCAGAGCTGGGCCGCTCGGGAGATCGGGTACCGTAAGCAGGAGAACCTTTCCTTCTCATGGAGTTCGCGCTTCATGCGGTGGGGAGGCGTGGCCATCCTTCTCTTCCTGGTCTTCCACATCCTTCACATGACCACGGGGACGCTGCACCCCGACTTCATCGAGGGTGACGCGTACCACAATCTGGTGACGGGTCTCTCCGTTCCGTGGGTGGCGGGCATCTACCTCTTCGCCATGCTGGCCGTCTTCGCCCACCTGTATCACGGCGTGTGGAGCATGTTCCAGACCCTCGGTGGAGCCCACCCCAAGTACCGGGAGCTTCGCCGGCCCCTGGCCGTGGTGGCGGCCTTCGTGGTGTTCCTCGGATTCATCTCGGTTCCGGTGGCGGTTCTGGCCGGCATCCTGAGCCAATAAGGGAGACCTGACCGTGAAATTCGACGCAAAAATCCCGGCGGGCCCCATCGAAAAGAAGTGGGACAAGCACCGCTTCGACATGAAGCTGGTGAGCCCGGCCAACAAGAGAAAATACGAAGTGATCGTGGTGGGGACGGGGCTGGCCGGCGCGGCCGCCGCCGCCACCATGGGGGAGTTGGGCTACAACGTGAAGGCCTTCACCTTTCACGACTCGGCCCGCCGTGCCCACTCCATCGCGGCCCAGGGCGGCATCAACGCCGCCAAGAATTACCAGGGGGACGGCGACTCCATCTTCCGCCTCTTCTACGACACGGTGAAGGGAGGCGACTTCCGCTCCCGGGAGGCTAACGTCTATCGCCTGGCGGAGTTGAGCCTCAACATCATCGATCAGGCGGTGGCCCAGGGCGTGCCCTTCGCCCGGGAGTACGGGGGGCTTCTCGCCAACCGCTCCTTCGGGGGTGCACAGGTTTCCCGCACCTTCTACGCCCGCGGCCAGACGGGGCAGCAGCTACTCCTGGGGGCGTACCAGGCCCTCAAGCGGCAGGTCGCGGCCGGCACGGTGACCCTCATCACCCGTACCGAGATGCTGGACCTGGTGGTGGAAGACGGTGTGGCCCGCGGAATCGTCACCCGGGACATGGTCTCGGGCAAGATCGAGACCCACGCCGCCCATGCCGTCGTCCTGGCCACGGGAGGTTATTCCAACGTCTTCTTCCTCTCCACCAACGCCAAGGCGAGCAATGTCACGGCGGCGTGGAGGGCGGCGAAGCGGGGCGCCGGATTCGCCAATCCCTGCTTCACCCAGATTCACCCCACATGCATTCCACCCTCGGGGGAGTTCCAGTCCAAGCTCACCCTCATGAGCGAATCGCTGCGCAACGACGGACGCATCTGGGTACCCAAGAAGCCGGGGGACGACCGGCCGCCGGAGCAGATTCCCGACGAGGAGCGCGATTACTACCTGGAGCGTATTTATCCGAGCTTCGGAAACCTCTCGCCCCGGGATATCTCGTCGCGGCGCGCCAAGGAGATGGTGGACACGGGCCACGGCGTGGGTCCCCTCCACAACGGGGTCTACCTCGACTTCCGGGACGCCATCCAGCGTCTGGGCAAGGATGTCATCGAGGAGCGCTACGGGAACCTCTTCGAGATGTACGAGAAGATCACGGGCGAGAATCCCTACGAGACGCCCATGCGCATCTATCCGGCACCCCACTACACCATGGGCGGGCTGTGGGTGGACTACAACCTCATGAGCACCATTCCTGGGCTCTTCGTCACCGGAGAGGCCAATTTCAGCGATCACGGGGCCAACCGCCTCGGTGCCAGCGCCCTCATGCAGGGGCTCGCCGACGGGTACTTCATTCTCCCCAACACCATCGGGGACTACTTGGCCACCCTGCCCAGGGAGCCTGTCGCATCGGACGGTGCCGTCTTCCGCGACACCGAGCGCGAGGTGCAGGAGCGTACACGAAAGCTCCTGGACGTGGGAGGCGACACGCCCGTGGACGTCTTCCATCAGGAGCTTGGCAAGCTCATGTGGGAGAAGTGCGGGATGGAGCGCAGCGCCGAAGGGCTGCAGGAAGCCCTGGACCGCATACCCGAGATCCGGGAGCGCTTCTGGAAAGAAGTGAAGGTTCCCGGCTCCGGCGAGACCCTCAACCAGTCCCTCGAGAAGGCAGGACGCGTCGCCGACTTTCTGGAGTTCGCCGAGATCATGTGCTGGGACGCCCTCACCCGTGATGAATCCTGCGGCGCCCACTACCGGGTCGAGCACACCACCGAGGACGGGGAGGCCAAGCGGGACGACGAGCACTTCACCCATACGGCGGTATGGGAGTTTACGGGCGTGGGAGAGAAACCCATCCGCCACATCGAGCCGCTCACCTTCGAGTACGTGCCCCTGAGCACGAGGAGCTACAAGTAATGAATCTCACGCTCCACGTATGGCGCCAGGACGGTCCGTCGGACCCGGGCGGTTTCCGTACCTACCCGGCACGGGACATCAGCGCGCACGCATCCTTTCTGGAGATGCTGGACCAGGTCAACGATGCGCTGACCCGGGAGGGGAAGGAGCCCATCGCCTTCGAGCACGACTGCCGGGAGGGGATCTGCGGCTCCTGCGGGATGATGATCAACGGAATTCCCCACGGCCCCGATACGCTGGTGGCGACATGCCAGCTCCATATGCGCAAGTTCCGTGACGGGGATGAGATCTGGATCGAGCCCTGGCGAGCTTCGGCGTTTCCGGTGATTCGTGATCTGGTCGTTGACCGCAGCTCCCTGGACCGCATCATCGACGCCGGGGGCTACATCTCCGTGCGGACGGGGAGTCCTCAGGACGCCAACGCCATCCCCATCGACAAGCGGGCCGCCGATCTGGCCATGGACGCGGCTGCATGCATCGGATGCGGGGCGTGCGTGGCCGCCTGTCCCAACGCGTCGGCTATGCTCTTCACGGCGGCGAAGGTGTCCCATCTGGGTCTGCTGCCGCAGGGGCAGCCGGAGCGCTATACCCGGGTCCTGGACATGGTGGCCCAGCACGACGAGGAAGGCTTCGGCAACTGCACGAACCATGGGGCGTGCCAGGAGGCCTGTCCCAAGGGGATCAGCGTGGACTTCATCGCCCGCCTGAACCGCGATCTCATGCGGGGGACCTGGCGCGCGGCCGGGGATTGAGCGGCCAGAGGCATCGCAGCCGGGGTATGGGAGGGTGGGCCGGAGGCGGGGAAGAACGCCGGGCAGGCCGTCGTGAGGCGAGAGGGGGCGGCGGGGGGCGAGAGGGTCCCCCGCCGCCTCCCGTCCTATCCGCCCGTTGAAGCGAGATAGTCCACTTCGGGGCCGGAAAAATACCCCTCAGGGAATTCGGGGTTCAACTCGAAGTCCGAGGTACGCAGCACTTTGGTGACGCGGCCCTCCTCGTCGATGTGAACCCGACGGCCCACGAAGACGTATCCGTCCACGGTGCGGATATCCTCGAAGCGCAGGACGTTCCAGTTGCTTCGGCCTTCCTCGCGGTACGCTACCTGCACGGGCCAGGTGCGGCCCTCCTCGAACCAGTACCTCCAGGTATCTCCGTCGTGGAGCCCCACACCTTCTCCGAAGCTCACCGTGACCAGGGTGCGCCCCTCGTCGGTTCCACCCAGGTGGAGGTTGACCCCCGGATCCTTGAGCTTGAAGGGGAGCCCGATCCAGTAGTTCACGTCGCCCGTCACGTAACGGACCTGGTCGTAGTCCTTGTCCCCCGGCCCCAAGGGCTTCCCGTTCATGAAGGCCCAGGCCCGTTCCCCGTCCCACCCGTGCTGGATGAAGTCGTTTCCTTCCCAGCGCTCGATGCGCGCAAGGTCTCCCCTGGGCGTGCGCTGAATGGCCACGTACCGGGGACGTGCGCGGCGCAGGCGCCCCGAAGCGGCGTCCCAGATTTCGGTGGTGAGGGTGTAGCGGGCCGAGCGGAGGCGGGCGTAGGTGTCCATCCCGCCCAGAGCCTCGATCCAGCGACTCACCAGAGAGTCGGCCGTCGGATCGGAGGCGGTGGAGAGGTGGACCGCCGGATCGGCGCCTCGGGGGAAGTCGGCCGCCGGATCAGCGCTGCGGGAAGCGGATCCCTCCGCCGGACCGCGGCCCGAGAGGAGGGTGGTCCAGGAAAGGGCGGTGAAAAGGAGGGTGAGGTATCCGATGCGCTTCATTCCGTTTTGCTCGCGAAAATGGGTGAAAGCGATGGGGGGCGGGCTTCTTCCTGCCCCGCGTGTCCAGCTTGCCGGTTCGGGAGGTGCGGTCGTAGTCTGCCCACGAGAGTCGTTTCGCACCACCCCCTGGAGGCGCGCCATGTTCCCTTCGAGCCGTGGTTTGTTCCTCGGCCTGGCCCTTCTCACCGCCGTTCCGGTCACGCGAGTGGCCGGGCAGACGGCCGGCGGGCCGATAGCCGCCGGGCAGAGGGTTGGGGAGTGGGACGCGCGCCGGGCGGCCTCGGTCCGGGTTCCCCAAGACGTTTCCGCCGACATCATCGTCACCGGAGGACGGATCTGGACCGGCGATGATGCCCGGCCCTGGGCCCAGGGGGTGGCCATTCGAGAATCCAGAATCCTGGCCGTGGGTTCCACGGCCGAGATGATGGCCTTTCGTGGCCCGAATACCGAGGTCATCGATGCCGCCGGGCGCTTCGTCGGTCCCGGCTTCATCGACAACCACACCCACTTCAACCGGGCGGGAGACCTCCTTCTGGGGGTGAACCTCCTGGATGTGGCCGACGCGGAGGGTCTTCGCCGGCGGGTCACGGAAGCGGCCCTCCGCCTGCCGCGCGGCGCATGGATGGTGGGCGGGATGTGGGGGGCATACGAAGCATGGGCACGCAACTCGGTCGGGACGGGGAGGGCGGGAGCCGCCGGCGGAAGGGCTTCTCCGACGGAACCGTTCCGTCCCGACCGGAGCATCATCGACCCGGTCTCTTCGGAAAATCCGGCCATCCTCTTGAACTGGGACCGGTCGCAATTCCTGGCCAATGGCGCCGCGCTGGCGGTGGCAGGAGCCGACTGTTCCTGGGACGGGGTGGAGTGCGCCGGAAGGGCGCCCACGGGGCGCGTGGACGCCGCGGCCGCAGCCCGCATCCGGAGCATCATCCCTCCCAAGGGCATGGACCAGAGGCTCGCCGAGGCGCGCATGGCGCTGGCCGATCTGGCCCAGCATGGCGTCACCACCTTCTTCGACATCACGCCGCCGGAGCAGGTGGCCGTGTTCGACAGCCTGCGTAAGGAGGGCTCCCTCACCTCCAGGGTCAATATGCGCCTGGTGCTGGATACCTGGGACGAGATGCGTGACGCCGGCATCACCGAGGGCTTCGGAGACGAGTGGATACGGTACCAGGGACTGAAGGGCTTCATGGACGGCATCATGGGGAACTCCTCGGCGCGCTTCTATGAACCCTATCTCACCACCGGCGTACGCGGTGCGTGGCGGGACAGCACCAACACCGGGTACGTCACCGACCTCGGGTCCGGGTACCTCCCTCCGGGCAACATGCGCCGCCTCGTGTACGGAGCGGATTCGGTGGGATTCAATCCGCGGATCCACGCCATCGGCGACGAAGCCATCGACCGGATCCTGGACACCTTCGAAGAGGTCATGGAGGGGAACGGCCCCCGGGCGGACCGCCGTTTCGCCATCATCCACAATCAGGTGCTGCGGGGGCCCGAGACGGCCGAACGGGAGGCGCGTCTGGGGATCATCGCCGAGATGCAGCCGTATCACGCGATCGATGACATGCGGTGGATGGAGGAGCGCATCGGGGAGCGCTCGAGATGGGCGTACGCCTTCGGCACCCTGGAGCGCGCAGGGGTGCTCCTCTCCTTCGGCAGCGATTGGCCGGGAACCAATGCTTCGTGGTATACGGTGAATCCGCTGCAAGGGATGTACGCCGCCGTGACCCGCCGGACCCTGGACGGGAAGCCGGAAGGGGGGTGGTTTCCCGAGGAGCGGATCACGGTCGAATCGGCGCTGCGCGCCTATACGGTGAACAACGCCTGGGTGGGCATGATGGAGAATGAGCTGGGACGCCTCAGGGAAGGGTTTCTTGCCGATCTGGTCATCCTGGACCGGAACCCCTTGGAGATTCCGCTGGAGGAACTCAAGGACGTGAAGGTTGTCCTGACCATGGTGGGAGGCCGAGTCGTCTTCCGGAGGCCCCATACGCGATGAGAGGAGAGGAGCGCGGCGACATGCGAGGAGATCAAGACGCCCGGGGCCTGAGGGTGCCGCGGTGTGCCGGTTGCGCGGCCGTGGCGGTGACGATCCTCGCCGCGGCGTGCGCGTCGGGAGGCGCATGGGAAGGTACCCCGGCCGATCCCGCCTGGGTCACCTTCGCACCGGAGCTGGCGGTGGATCTTTCGGCCATGACCCGGACTCCGTCCGGCCTCTACTACCAGGACCTGGCCCCCGGCGTGGGTGCGCAGGCCCACCGGAACAGCCTGGTCTGGATTCACTACGTCACCTGGCTCTCCGACGGCACGCTGGTGGACACGAGCATCGGGGGTGAGCCATTCCAGTTCCGTCTGGGCGGCAACGAGGTGATCCGGGGATGGAACCAGGGAATTCCCGGAATGAAGATCGGAGGACGGCGAAAGCTGGTCGTCCGGCCGGGGCTCGCCTACGGGTCCCGCGGCTCGGCGAAAGTTCCGCCCAACGCGACCCTCGTCTTCGAGGTCCAACTGGTGGACGTGCGGTGAGGCGCACCTGCAGCGTGTCCGAGGAAGCCGCAGGATGGCTCTTTAGGAGCCTGTCCGAGTCATGCAGCGGGCCGCGCCACCCGTGACTCCGTCACGGGTACCCGGGTCTTGCGTGTGCTCATG